>JALRCA010000160.1 GCA_023257515.1 Aeromicrobium sp. | reverse complement strand
CCAGGCCTCGGTGCCCCCGCAGGGCGGGCGCAAGCACCCGCACCAGGAGTTCATCCAGATCGACACCACGAACGTGCTGTTCATCGTGGGCGGTGCGTTCGCCGGTCTCGAGGAGATCATCGAGCAGCGCAACGGCAAGGTCGGCCTGGGCTTCAACACGACCGGAGCGGGCGAGAAGCAGGAGCCGGAGAAGAAGCACCAGCTGTTCAGCCGCGTGCTGCCCGAGGACCTGCTCAAGTTCGGCCTGATCCCCGAGTTCATCGGTCGTCTGCCAGTGATCGCGGCGGTCGACAACCTCGACGACGAGGCACTCGTCTCGATCCTCACCACGCCCCGCAACGCCTTGACCAAGCAGTTCGTGCGGTTGTTCGAGATCGACGGCGTCGAGCTCGAGTTCGCCCCCGACGCGAGCCAGGCCATGGCCGAGCTCGCGCTCGAGCGCGGCACCGGCGCGCGTGGTCTGCGCTCGATCATCGAGCACGTGCTGCAGCCAGTCATGTACGAGATCCCGAGCCGCGACGACGTGGCCAAGGTCATCGTCACCGCCGCGACGGTGCGTGGCGAGGAGGGTCCGACGGTCCTCACCCAGGACGAGGTCTCGCGCAAGGCCTCGTGACCTCGATCCACCCGAGCGAGAGGGCGTCATGAGCGCTGTCGACATCACCCTGTTCGGCGCCACCGGCTACACCGGGGCGCTCACGGCCGAGTATCTCGCCACCCACCTGCCCGACGGGGCGACGTGGGCCGTGGCGGGCCGCAACCTCGACAAGCTCAAGAAGATCGCCGACCAGGTCGTCGCCGCTGGAGGCGTCCGCCCCGAGCTCGTCACCGCCGATGTCTCCGACGAGTCGTCGATGGCGGCCATGGCGTCCTCGACGCGCGTGCTGATCTCGACCGTCGGTCCCTACCTCCAGCACGGGGAGCCGGCGGTCAAGGCCGCGGCCGAGGCAGGCATCGCCTACGTCGACCTGACGGGAGAGCCGCAGTTCGTCGACGAGACCTGGCTCAAGTACCACGAGACGGCCCTCAACACCGGAGCCACGATCGTCCACGCGTGCGGCTTCGACTCCCTGCCCTACGACCTCGGCGTCCTGTACACGGTCTCGCAGCTGCCCGACGACGTTCCGGTCGAGGTCAAGGGCTACGTGCGGGGCAACTTCCAGCCCTCGGGCGGCACCTACCACTCGGCGATCAACCAGTTCGCGTCGTTGCGGGAGTCGGCGCGGGTGGCCGCCGACCGACGTCGTCGCGAGACCCGTCCCGAGGGCCGATCGGTCCACGGGGCCGGGTCGCTCGGGCGGGCCGAGCACGCCAAGGGCTGGGCGGTGCCCCTGCCCACGATCGACCCGCAGATCGTGCTGCGTTCGGCGCGCGCGATCGACTCCTACGGCCCGGACTTCACGTATCAGCACTTCGCGCACGTCAAGACCACGCGCATGCTGGCGCTGGGGGCGGGCGTCATGGGTGTGCTCGGCGTCGGGGCCCAGGTGCCGCCGTTGCGTCGCCTGCTGCTGAGCCGCATCGACCCGGGCTCGGGCCCGACGCCGGAGCAGCGCGAGAAGGCGTGGTTCACGCTCGACTTCCTCGCCCGCGCGAAGGACGTCGACCTGCACACGCGCGTCAGCGGGCGCGACCCGGGCTACGGTGGCACCGGCAAGATGCTCAGCGAGTCGGCCCTGTGCCTGGCCTTCGACGATGTGCCGCGTGTCGCCGGGCAGACGACGTCGGCGGTCGCGATGGGGCAGGCACTCATCGACCGTCTCCACCCCGACGTCCTGCGCTTCCAGACGCTCTAGAACTTCGACCCCAAAATTCTCAGCCGTGCGGCCTAGAACGAGAGTGGACCGATCGACGATTGTCGGTCGCTGAGGTCACGATGACTTCATGGTCAATAGGGGTAAGCGGAGGACGCGAGGCTCAACCTCGCCAAGGTCTCAAGCTCGTTCCACAAAGGTTGCAACGCAAGCGCCGACACGACTAGTCGAGCAGGTCGTTGCGGCCGTCGTGAGCGCCTTCGTGGGGCTAGCCATCTCGGCGGTCGCGTCACAGATGGGTGCTTCGCCGCATTACTGGGTGCCGAGTGTGATCTGGGTGGCCACCGCTGTGGGTCTCGCCATGCTTCGTCCTCGCGTTTCGAGAGTGGCCGCCGTGAGTGCCCTCGCCGTGACGTTTGGTTCTGTCGCGTACCTGTTGTTCAGGCCAGACTCTCAAGAGCAACGGGTCGTGGAGTACGTCAAGGGAACGTGTGCAGACGGCATGTGGATTGGTCGTCCGACCTGCTACTCCTCGGCGGTCACTACGATCACGGAAGACTTTGGCGCGTTCGATCCCGACAGGTGGCACGGCTGGAGTGAACTGAAGCCGAAGATGACCGTCCCCATGGCAGAACTCGCCGAAAGTGGACACCTGTTCTCTACCCAGGCATTCGAGACAGCCGGAGAAGTTCTCGTGACCCAGCACATCGGTGGGCCTCAGGTGGTGATCCAGTTGCGCCCGCTCGACCAGGCGGACGTCCGACGGGCTCGTCGTGCAGGTGGACACCCCCTGGCCCAGGAAGCTCTCACGATTGGTCGCGGCCGGAACACCAATCACGTTGTTTACTGCAACACGTCGGTGAGGCCGTTCGTCGACCCGCGCGCGGGCGAGATCTACGCGATTCGTGGGGTTCTCCTTGCGAACGGCATGACGATGGACGTGGAGAAGCAGCGGAGAATCCAGCTCTCCTACGTCGCATGCTCCGCCGTGGAACGCTTGGCGACCGCCGGCTGACGGTCGTGCTCGACGCGTCAGGGGCGGAGGAAGTCCTCGAGGCCGTGCAGGTCGTCGGTGTTGAGGTGGTCGACGCCGGCGCGACGCAGCTCGGTCCACAGCCGTTCCCGCGCCGCTCCGCGGGCGTCGGGCGTGGCCCAGAACCGCACGCGGTAGCCCCGTGAGTGCGCCTGCGCGACGATGCGCTGCAGCTTCGCCCGTTCAGCGGCGGGGAAGGGACCCTCGCCGGTCCACGTGAAGTGGCTGGTCCAGTTGTCGCTCACGAGCGGCATGAGGGTCGCGGGCAGGCCGGAGCCGAGGTCGGAGAGCCGACCGTCGTAGCCGGAACGACGCACCGGGCGTTCCTTCATCAGGTCGAGCGGCCGGTTGCCGCTGATGACGGCCTCGACGGCACCGCGGCGCTCGTGTCGTCCGCGGACCGTCGTGGTGAGTCCGGGGTGCCTGGCGAGTGCACGTTCGACGGCCTCGTAGGTGCTCGGACCGTCGCTCTTGAGATCGATGAGGAGCTGGAACCGCCCGCGACGCTCGAAGACCGATCCGTGGTTCTCGCGGACACGGCGCGCGAGCGGCTCGAGGTAGAGCCTCTCGAGGGTCCGCCCCGGCTGGGTCTGGTCGGCGTCATGGGCCACGCGCAGCTCGCCGTCCTGGAGCCACACGTCGGCCTCGACACTGGTGAAGCCGCGGTCGAGGGCGTCCTGCAGCGGACGCAGGTGCTCGTAGTCGTTGTGCGCGTGAGCCTGCGCGAGCGGCTCGACCGCCGGTGCGCGGTAGGCCCGCGGCAGCCGGAACCCTTCCGCTGCGATCACCCGACGGAGCACGTCCGGACGATCGGTGATGAGCCCGTCGGCGCCGGCACGGATGAGGCTTCGCATCGTCGCCGGGTCGTCGACCGTCCACGGGATCACCTTCAGACCCGCACGGTGCGCGCGGGTGATGAGCTCCTGCGTCGCGTACGGCGTGTACCCCGGCTGGCCGACCGTGCCGCCCTGGGGGTTGCCGTGGACCGGCGAGATGGCCCAGGCACCGAAGCTGCGCGCGGCGCGCACGGGATCACCGCCGAAGTCGTCGATGTCGAGGCCGCCGAGCCACGGGGAGCGCCCGGGCTGCCCGACCTGGAGGAAGTCGCGGTTGTCGAGCGCCACGAGGCGCAGCCGCGGGTACACCTGGCGCATCCGCATGAGGGCGCCCCAGTCGAAGCTCTGGATCGTGACCTGACGCTCGAGACCAGAGCGCCGGATCTCGCCGGCAGCCACCTGCACGAACTGCTCGCGCGGCGCGGTCTCCGACGGGGCGCCGGCCTCAACCTTGGTCTCGATGTTGAGCTGGACTCCACGTGCCCGGTAGTGCTTGACCAGGTCGAGCACGTCGCGCAGCTCGGGCATGCGGGCCCCGGGGTCGAGCTCCTGCTCGGGGAACTGCGCCAGACGCCGGCTGCCGCAGTCGAGCTGCTGAACCTGCGCGAGGGTCAGGGTGTTCACGTACTTGCCGACGTACGGGTAGTCCGGGTCGCCGGGCGTGTAGGGAGTGGTGTCGCGGCACTTCTCGCCCGAGATGCGACGGTCGTGAGTCACGACGGCCTTGCCGTCCTGCGTGATCTGCAGGTCGAGCTCGAGCGTCGTGACGCCGAGGCGCAGCGCCTTGGCGAAGCCGGTGAGCGTGCTCTCGACCGTCAGGCCGAGCCCGCCGCGGTGGGCCTGGACGTCGAAGTCGCGACGGTGGTCCGGCCGGGCCGAGGCCGAGTCGTGGATGCCGACGAGCAGCGTGGACGTGAGTGCGGCGGTGCCGAGGACGGCGACGAGCCTGCGCATGGATGATCCCCCGATCGGTTCGCGTGCGGCCCGATCATGCCCAGACCAAGATGAACCCCCGGTGACATCACCCGCCACACGCCCCCGTGCTCACCACACTCAGCGAGTTGGGGAGTGGGAGGGCGCGGGAAGGGGAGGGGTGGGTCAGGCGTCGGCGAGGGTGGCGTCGGCCGAGAGCTCGGTCGCGGACTCGTCGGCGCGCGTCGTGACCTCGCCGACGACACGGCCGGCCGCCTTGACGTCGTCGACCGCCAGGAGCAGCGCGTCGAGGGCGGCCTGCGGGCCCGAGACGGTCACCGCGGTGACCTCGGTGCGCTGGCTCACCTTCGCCGTCGACTTGGCGCCACGGATGCCCGTGAGGGCCTGCGCGGCGGTGCCGAGCAGCGATGCGTCTCCCTCGACGCCGGCGAGCTCGTCGACCACCGGCCAGGCCGCACGGTGCACCGAGCCCTCCTGCCACCACGACCAGACCTCCTCGGTCACGTAGGGCAGGAACGGCGCGAGGAGCCGCAGCTGGGCCGAGAGGGCGATGACGAACGTCGCCTTGGCCGAGGTGCCGGCCCGGTCCTCGCGGCGTGACCGCTCCTTGACGAGCTCGAGGTAGTCGTCGCAGAAGTCCCAGAAGAACTTCTCGGTGACCTCGAGCGCCGAGGAGTAGTCGTAGGCCTCGAAGTGGCGCGTGGCCTCCTCGATCACGGCACGCAGGCCGACGAGCACCGAGGCGTCCAGCGGCTCGGTGACCTTGGCGACGTCGAGGAACGAGGCGTCGGCGCCGAGGCCGTAGTCCTCAGGCGCGGCCAGCACGAACTTGCTCGCGTTGAGCACCTTCATGGCGAGGCGACGGCCGACCTTCATCTGCGTCTCGTCGAACGGCGAGTCCGAGCCCGGACGCGCGAGGGCCGCTCGCCAGCGCACCGCGTCGGCACCGTACTTGGCGAGGATCTCGTCGGGGACGACGACGTTGCCCTTGGACTTGCTCATCTTCTTGCGGTCCGGGTCGACCACGAAGCCCGAGATGGCCGTGTGCGTCCACGGGACCGTGCCGAACTCCTGGTGCGAGCGCACGACGGTCGAGAACAGCCAGGTGCGGATGATGTCGTGGGCCTGGGGTCGCAGGTCCATCGGGAACGTCTTGGCGAACAGCTCCGGATCGCGCTCCCACCCGCACGCGATCTCGGGCGACAGTGAGGACGTCGCCCACGTGTCGAGCACGTCGGGATCGGCGATGAAGCCGCCCGCCACGCCGCGCTGCGACTCCTCGAACCCGGGCGGCGTCTGTGACGCGGGATCGACCGGGAGGCTGTCCTCGGAGGCGAAGATCGGGTCGGCGTAGTCGGCCTCGCCGTCGGCGTCGAGGCGGTACCAGACGGGGAACGGGATGCCGAAGAAGCGCTGGCGGCTGACGAGCCAGTCGCCGTTGAGACCCTCGATCCAGTTCGTGTAGCGGCTCTGCATGTAGGCCGGGACCCACGTGATCTCGTCGCCGCGCGCCACGAGGGCGTCGCGCAGCTCCGCGTCGCGGCCGCCGTTCTTGATGTACCACTGGCGTGTCGACACGATCTCGAGCGGCTTGTCGCCACGCTCGTAGAAGTTGGCCTTGCGCTCGGTCGGCTCGGGCTCGCCGTCGAGGTCGCCGCTCTCGCGCAGCGCCTCGACGATGCGCTCGCGCGCCGAGAACACGGTCTTGCCCGCGAGCTCCTCCCACAGCGCCGCACCTGGACTGCCGGCGATCCACTCGGGCACGTCGCGCAGGAACCGACCGTCGCGGCCGATCACCGTGCGGTTCGGCAGCTGGAACTCGCGCCACCACTGCACGTCGGTCAGGTCGCCGAACGTGCAGCAGTGCACGATGCCGGAGCCCTTATCCGGGTCGGCGAGGGTGCTGGCGATGATGGGCACCTCGACGCCGAACAGCGGTGAGACGGCCGTGCTGCCGATGAGGTGGGCGTAGCGCTCGTCGTCGGGGTGCGCGATGATCGCGACCGCCGCGGGGGTCAGCTCCGGACGCGTCGTCTCGACGACGATCGGACCGCTCTCGTGCGTGTAGGTGACGCGGTGGTACGCACCGGGGTAGTCGCGCGCCTCGAGCTCGGCCTGCGCGACGGCGGTCTGGTAGGTGACGTCCCACAGGGTCGGCGCGTCCTGCAGGTACGCCTCGCCGCGGGCCACGTTCCGCAGGAACGCGCGCTGGCTCGTGGTCTGGGCGGCCGAACCGATCGTCGTGTAGTTCTGCGACCAGTCGACGCTGAGGCCGAGCGTGCGCCACAGCTTCTCGAAGACCTTCTCGTCCTGCTCCACCAGCTCGTTGCAGAGCTCGATGAAGTTGCGCCGGCTGATCGGGACCTGCTTCTTGGGGTCCGGCTTCGCCGGCGGCACGAAGTCGGCCTCGTAGGGCAGCGACGGGTCGCAGCGCACGCCGTAGTAGTTCTGCACGCGACGCTCGGTCGGCAGGCCGTTGTCGTCCCACCCCATGGGGTAGAAGACCTCCTTGCCGCGCATGCGCTGGAAGCGCGCGACGACGTCGGTGTGCGTGTAGCTGAAGACGTGACCGACGTGCAGCGAGCCCGAGACGGTCGGCGGCGGCGTGTCGATCGAGTACACGTCCGCGCGCTCCTTGGAGCGGTCGAAGCGGTACGTGCCCCGCTCCTCCCATACCTGGCTCCAGCGGTCCTCGAGTCCCTCGAGAGCGGGCTTGGCCGGGACGCGGTTGTCTGCACTGGTCACGGGCAGACAGTCTAGGAGGTCGGTGCCACCGGGCCCGGGCCCGGAGGGTCGAACCAGTGGAGCGTCCGCCCGTGCCCGTGCGTCCACGCGACGGCGTGTCCGTCGATCCCGAGGACGAAGGGCGACCAGGCGGGCGGCTCGGTCGGCGCGGTGGCGGTGATGCTGGGCAGCACGCGGGGCGACTCGTTGCTGATCCAGTGGCAGGCGCCGTCGGCGACGAGCCCACGGATCATGGCATCGAACGCGGCGCGATCGACGTCCTCGAGATAGGCGATCACGGCCGAGTGCTGCACCACGACGGGTCCGTGCTCGGCGGCGTGGGCGACGAGGTCGGGCAGGTCGGTGAGCAGGTCCCCGGCGGCGATCGCGGGCGGATCGGTGCGCGCGAGCTCGATGCCGGTGCGGAGTCGCCTACGGCGGTCGTCGTGCTCGGGCCACACCAGGTACTCCAGCCATCGCACGGCGTCGTCGTCGCCGACGTCGATCGGGGACAGGTCGATGCCGCCGCGCGCCGCGACACGCACGGGGCTCGTCGGCAGGGGCGCGGGGCCGTCGACGACGCACTCGAGGCGTGGTTCGTCACCGAGCAGCACGTCGCCCTGGGTCGTGTGCCAGCGGTAGCCCCACCGGTCCGGCAGCAGCGTCAGCCCGGCACTCGCCCCGACCTCGAGCAACGAGAGCGGGCGGTCGTCCTCGGCCTCCTGGACGAGCGCGAGCGCCGGGACGAGGGTCGCCAGTCGTCCGGCCTCGTTGGTCTGGGTCGAGCGGGACAGGATCGTCGTGCGGATCGTGCCGTCGTCGCCGAGCAGGGCCTCGCGCAGCGGTTCGTACGGGCCGGGAGCGGGGACGCCGTGCCACCGAGCGGCGGCGAGCACGAGGTTCGGCTGCTGCTTGATCCGCGGCAGGGTGCGGATCCACGCGAGGACGGGCTCGTCCTCGGCGATTCGCCGCGCCCAGTCGGCGAAGGTCGGGGAGTCGT
>JALRCA010000130.1 GCA_023257515.1 Aeromicrobium sp. | reverse complement strand
GGAGTTCACCGATCCCGAGATCCGTCGCACGAACCTCGCCTCGGTGCTGCTGCAGATGGCCTCGCTCGAGCTGGGGGCGATGGAGGACTTCCCGTTCCTCGACCCGCCGGACTCGCGGGCGGTCAGCGACGGCCGGCTGCTGCTGAGCGAGCTCGGCGCGCTCGTCACCGGTCGCGACGGGCAGGAGCGGCTGTCGCGCATCGGTCGGACCATGTCGGCCCTGCCGGTCGACCCGCGGCACGCGCGCCAGCTCATCGCCGCTGACAAGCTCGGCTGTCTGGCCGACGTGCTCGTCATCGTGTCCGCGATGTCGATCCAGGACCCGCGCGAGCGTCCGCTCGAGAAGCAGCAGGCCGCCGACGAGAAGCACGCCCGGTTCCGTCAGCCCGACTCCGACTTCCTGTCGTGGCTGTCGCTGTGGACCTACCTGCGCGAGCAGCGCGCGGCCGGGTCGCACAGCCAGTTCCGACGCATGTGCAAGAGCGAGTTCCTGCACTACCTGCGCATCCGCGAGTGGCACGACGTCCACAGTCAGCTGCGCCGGACCGTCAAGGACCTGGGCATGAAGCCGGGCGAGGCGGGTGCCGCGCCGGACGTCGTGCACCAGGCGCTGCTGACCGGTCTGCTGTCGCACGTCGGGCTGCGCGAGACCGACGGCCGTCAGTTCCTGGGTGCGCGCGGCGCGCGGTTCATGGTGTTCCCCGGATCGGCGCTAGCGCGCAAGCCTCCGCGATGGGTCATGGCCGGCGAGCTCGTCGAGACCTCGCGACTGTGGGGCCGTTCGGTCGCCAAGATCGAGCCGGACTGGGTCGAGAAGGCGGCCGGACCGCTGCTCAAGCGGCAGTATGCCGAGCCGCACTGGTCGAGTCGTCGCGGTCAGGCGATGGCGCGCGAACGGGCGACGCTGTACGGCATCCCGGTCGTGGTCGACCGACTCGTGCCGCTCTCGCGCACCGACCCGGCGCTGGCGCGGGAGCTGTTCATCCGCCACGCGCTGGTCGACGGCGAGTGGCGCACGCACCACGCGTTCTGGCACGAGAACCAGCGCCGCCTGGGCGAGGTCGAGGCGCTCGAGGACCGCGTCCGGCGTCGCGGGCTCAAGGTCGACGACGAGACCGTGTTCGCGTTCTACGACGAACGGCTGCCGAAGGACGTCGTGTCGCTGCGGCACTTCGACGCCTGGTGGAAGAAGGCTCGACGCGACTCCCCCGACCTGCTGACGCTCGACCCCGCGCTGCTCGTGGTCGACGGTGCTGACGACATCGAGCGGCAGTTCCCGTCGACGTGGACGACGCAGAGTCGCGACTACGACGTGACCTACGTGTTCGAGCCGGGCAGTGCCGAGGACGGCGTCGTGGTCGACGTGCCGCTCGACGCGCTGCCGGGTCTCGAAGCCGCTGCGTTCGCCGGCAACGTGCCGGGGCACCGGGTCGAGGTCGTGACCGAGCTGATCCGCTCGCTGCCCAAGTCGCTCCGGCGTGTGCTCGTGCCCGCGCCGCAGCACGCGGAACGTCTCGTCGCACTCATGGACCCCGCGGCCCCGGACCTGGTGGCCGAGCTCGTCCGTCGGGTGCGCGCCACGGGCGACGTGGCGATCAGTGCCGACGACGTCGACTGGTCCGCCGTGCCCGACCACCTCAAGGTCACGTTCCGCGTGCTCGACGAGGACGGCGCCGAGCTGGCGCGAGGACGCGACCCGGAGACGCTGCGCGAGCAGCTGCGGCCGTTGCTGCGGGCCGAGCTCGAGGAGCAGGCCGAACGCGTCGAGCGCACCGGTCTGACGACGTGGGACGTCGGGACGATCGAGCAGACCGTCACCGTGTCCCAGGCGACCGGCTACCCGGCCCTGGTCGACGAGGGCTCGTCGGTCGCGCTCCGGGTGCTCGAGGACCCGGTCGAGCAGCAGGTCGCCATGGTCCGTGCGCAGGCGCGGCTGCTGTCGCTGTCGACGCCGTCGACCACCAAGCGGATCATCGACGCGATCGACCTGCGGGACCGTCTGACGCTTGCCGCCGCGCCCTACCCGGACCTGGCGGCGCTCGCCGAGGACTGCCGGCTCGCGGCGCTCGACGCGCTCGTGGTGCGGCAGGGTGGTCCGGTGTGGGATCCGGTGAGCTTCGAGGCCCTGCGCGACAAGGTGCGCGCCGACGTGCACGACGTCACCGAGCGCGCGGTCCGCGACGTCGTGCGCACGATGACGTCGCTCGCCTCCGTCACGCCCGGTGACGACGCGGCGGGCGAGGACGTGCGGATCCAGCTGACGTGGCTCGTGCACCCGGGGTTCGTCCGCGAGTCCGGGGTCGACGCGCTGCAGCGCTACCCGGTCTACGCCCAGGCCGCGCGCAAGCGGCTGTCGCGGCCGATGGACGACACCGGTCTCGCGGTGCAGGACCTCGAGGGACGCTTCGCCGACCTGACGCGCGACCTGTCGCCGTTGCGGCGACTCGGTCCGGACGTGCAGCACGCGCGCTGGGCGCTGGAGGAGCTGCGCGTCAGCGTGTTCGCCCAGGGCCTCGGCACCGCGTTCCCCGTCTCGATCAAGCGCGTCACCACGCTCCTCGACACCCTGAGCGTGACGATCTCGGGCTGAAACCGGCGTGTTGCGCCTGGGATCGTCACACTCAGCGGGTGAATGGAGGTGGGAGGGGTCGGTGCTGAAGGCTGAAGTTGTCACCCGGATGACAACTTGTGCACCGATCGACTCGTTCGGCGGACTCGGCGCGGGCCAGGACGCATGATCGGCGTGACCGCCCCCTGCACCGAAGGCCACCATGGATCACGCAGCGCGCCGCAGCACCTCGACGATCGCCGTGTTCGGTGCCTGTCTCCTCCTCGCCGCAATCGTCGCGCTCGAGGCCGGGAGCACCCTGGTCGACCGCCCTGGCGCGTCCGCGCTGGACACTCGACTCGAGGTCGTGCCGACCCCGAGCAGCTGGACGGACGACGAACCCTTCGGACAGGTGCTGCCGCCGAGCTACCTGAGGCCCGGCTCGGAGGCGGCCGCCGACTACGTCCGGGACGTGGAGGAGTCACCCGGCCTCGTGAACAACGTCGCGGCCCAGATCGGTGCGCACTACCGGGACCGAGGCCTCGCCGGCGTGCGGTTCTCCGGTGAGGACCGCCTGACCGTGTTCTGGAAGGGCCAGGCACCCGATCACGTCAGGACCACGCTCGCGGGACGTCCCCACGACATCGACGTGCGGCTGGTCGAGGGCGCCGAGTACTCGCAACAGCAGCTCGAGGACGGACTTGCGCGACTCCGCGACCGGATCGCGGACCGACGGGGCCGCTATCGACTGGGGTCCGTGTGGCGGATCGTCACGACCGAGCCGCGGACCGACGGCAGCGGCGTCGCGATCGACGTGTACCGCAAGAAGCCGACGCCCGCCGCTCAGCGACGGATCGCCGAGCTGACGGGCGTCGAGCTCACGGACATCAGGTTCCGGGTGGTGCAGACCACGGTGGTGCTGCTGGCACACCGCGCGTCGGTCGTGGCGTGAGGATCAGCCGACGCCGATCAGGTCGATGACGAACACGAGGGTCTTGCCCGAGAGGCGGTGACCGCCACCGGCGGGACCGTAGGCGAGCTCCGGCGGAGCGACGATCTGACGCCGGCCGCCGACCTTCATGCCGGGGATGCCCTGCTGCCAGGCGGCGATGAGGCTCGTGAGCGGGAAGCGGGCCGACTGGCCACGGTCCCAGGAGGCGTCGAACTGCTCGCCGGTCTCGAACTCGACACCCACGTAGTGGACGTCGACGACGCCGCCGGGCTGAGCCTCGGCGCCGTCGCCCTCGACGAGATCGGTGACCTGCAGCTCCGTGGGAGCGGGTCCGGGGATGAAGTCGACTTCAGGCTTGGAGGTCATGCCGCGAGTCTTGCACATTCGCCCGCCGTGCCAGACTGGCGGCATGCGTGCGACCGTGCTCCACTCCCCCGGCGACATCCGACTCGACACCCTCGACGACGCACAGCTCCAGGACGACACCGACGCCGTCGTGCGGGTCGTCGCGAGCTGCGTGTGCGGCAGCGACCTGTGGGGCTACCGCGGTCTCAACGGCGAGCAGACCGAGCCGCGTCAGATCGGGCACGAGTTCATCGGCGTCGTCGAGCAGGTGGGCTCCGAGGTCGCGGACATCGAGGTCGGTGACTTCGTCATCGCGCCGTTCCTCTACAGCGACAACACGTGCGCGATCTGCCTCAAGGGCACGCAGACGTCGTGCGTCAACGGCGGCGGCTACGCGGGCTGCCAGTGCGAGCTCGTCCGGGTGCCCTGGGCCGACGGCACGCTCGTCAAGGTCCCGCAGCCGGTCGACGAGGCCCTGTACCCGCACCTGCTGAGCCTGTCCGACGTGTTCCCGACCGGTCACCACGCGGCGGTCAGCGCGGGCGTCGGACCGGGGTCGACCGTCGTGGTCGTCGGCGACGGGGCCGTCGGCCTGAGCGCGGTGCTCGCCGCGAAGCGACTGGGTGCGGCCGAGATCATCGTGATGTCGCGCCACGAGCCCCGTCAGGCGCTGGCCCGTGAGTTCGGCGTCGACCACGTCGTCGAGACGCGCGGCAGGAAGGGTGCGGCCGAGGTCAAGGAGATCCTGGGCGGCATCGGTGCGGACGCCGTGCTCGAGTGCGTCGGCACCAAGGAGTCGATGAAGCAGGCGTTCTCGTCGGTGCGCCCCGGCGGCACGGTCGGCTACGTCGGCCTGCCGCACGGCGTCGAGCTCAACGTGCCGGTCATGTTCTACACGAACTCCAACCTCGTCGGCGGCGTCGCGCCCGTCCGCCACTACCTCGAGGACCTGCTTCCCGACGTGCTCTCGGGGACGATCCAGCCGGGCCGGGTCTTCGACCTCACGCTTCCGCTCGACCGGGTCGCTGACGCCTACCGGGCGATGGACGAGCGCACCGCCATCAAGGCTCTGCTCACGATCTGAGGCCGTGCCCGAGAGGCGGCGGTGTGCCTCGCCCGGTTCCTCGTCGCCGAGCCCGGTGCGCAACCCGGGGTTCGTGCGGCGAACCGGGGTCGGCGCGCTGGTTCCCTGGCGAGCCTGGGCATCAGCGCCCAGGCCCGAACGCTGTGCGGCTCAGTCGGTCTGGTCGGCGGCGTCGTTGAGGCGACCGAGGAGCGCGGCGAAGGTGCGCAGCTCGTCGGGCTTCCAGTCCGAGAGCAGCTGGGCGAGCCACTCGTGGCTCTGGCGGCGGTAGGCCTCGAGCCGCTCGCGTCCCTCGGGGTCCGCGGTGATCACCTGGGCGCGACCGTCGTCGGGATCGGGGCTGCGGCGCACGAGCGACATGCGCTCCAGCGCCGCCACGGCGCGGCTGATCGTCGACTTGTGGACGTGGAGCGCCTCCGCCAGGTCGGCGGCTCGCACGCCCTCCGGGGCGTCGGCGATCGCGATGAACATGACGAGCGAGTTGTAGTCCAGGTCTTCGTGGATCTCGGTGAGTCGGCCGATCGTCCGGACCCGGATCTTCCGCACGAGTCGGGTGACCTGGTAGTCGACGTCGAAGTCCTCCGGCAGGGCGCGATTCATGCCGACATCCTAGGGACCACACGAAACGGCCCCGGGACGGTGTGTCCCGGGGCCGAGTCGCGCGTGTGGATCAGCGCAGCTGCGACGACGACAGGTTCAGCAGTCGCCGGGCGACGATGAGCTGCTGGATCTGCTGCGTGCCCTCGAAGATGTCCAGGATCTTGGAGTCGCGCGACCACTTCTCGAGCAGCTCGGTCTCGCCGTACCCGAGAGTGCCGGCGAGCTCGACTGCGCGAAGCGTCACGTCGTTGCCCACACGACCGGCCTTGGCCTTGGACATCGACGCCTCGAGGGAGTTCGGCTTGCCGTTGTCGGCGAGCCACGCCGCCTTCAGCGTGAGCAGCAGCGCGGCCTCCCAGTCGGCCTCGAGCTGCAGGAACGTCGCCGCGGCGTGCGACTGCACCGACGCGGGTCGGTCGTAGTCGATCTCGACACCGGACTGCTCGAGGATCTCGCGCAGCAGCTCGAGCGACGCACGTGCGCAGCCCACGGCCATGCCGGCCACGAGGGGACGCGTGTTGTCGAACGTGGCCATGGCGCCGGCGAAGCCCTGCTTGGTGTCGATCTCCGGGCTGCCGAGCAGGTTCTCGGCCGGGACGCGGCAGTTCTCGAGCAGGATGACGGCCGTGTCGGACGCCTTGATCCCGAGCTTGTGCTCGAGGCGCTCGACGCGGATGCCGGGCAGCGACTTGGGGACCACGAACGACTTGATCGCGGCGCGACCGAGCTTCTTGTCGAGGGTCGCCCACACGACGACGGAGTCCGAGCGCTCACCGGAGGTCACGTAGATCTTCTCGCCGTTCAGGACGTACTCGTCGCCGTCCTTGACCGCGGTCGTCGAGATGGCGGCCGAGTCCGAGCCGAAGCCGGGCTCCGTGATCGCCATCGACGCCCACGTGCCCTTGAAGCGCTCGAGCTGCTCGTCGGTCGCGACGGACGCGATCGCCGAGTTGCCGAGACCTTGACGGGGCATCGAGAGCAGCAGGCCGACGTCGCCCCAGCACATCTCGATGATGGACAGCACCGACGACATGTTGGCGCCGTTCTTGACCTTGCCCTTGCCCTTGCCCTTGGCCTTGGGGTCGTCGTCCTCGCCGCGGCGGACGCCGGCGGCGCCGGCCCCCTGGCCCTGGCCGGAGTCGCCCATGCCGTCGACGAGCGAGGCGAGGAGGTCGAGCTCCTTGGGGTACTCGTGCTCGGCGAGGTCGTACTTGCGGGAGTTCGCTCGCAGGAAGTTGTCGGCGACCTGGTGGGCCTGCTCGACGAAGCCGCGGAACTTCTTGGGTGTCTCGAGGTTGATCATGGCTGTTCCGTCCTCAGACGAGGACAACTCCTTCCATCACGCCGATGGCGCGCAGGTCGCGGTACCACCGTTCCACCGGGTGCTCCTTGACGAAGCCGTGACCGCCGAGCAGCTGGACGCCGTCGGTGCCGATCTTCATGCCGTACTCGGCGGCGAGCTTGCGGGCCAGGGCGATCTCGCGCGAGGCGTCCGTGCCCTGGTCGATGCGCGAGGCGGCCTTGAGGGTGACCATGCGCAGTCCCTCGAGCTCGATCGCGATGTTCGCGACCATGAACGCCACCGACTGGCGGTAGGCGATGGGCTCGCCGAAGGCCTCGCGGCCCACGACGTACTCCTTGGTGTAGTCGAGCACGGCCTTGCCGGTGCCGAGCGCGAGACCGGCCCAGGCCAGGCGCGACAGGCGGACGCTCTCGCGGAAGTCGTCGGCCGTGCCGAGCAGCGCCGACGCGGGGACGGTCACGCCGTCGAGCTTGAGGCGCGTGAGCGAGGCCGCACGCAGGCCCATCGACGGGTCCTCGGCGAGCGAGACGCCCTGGGTCCCCGACTCGACGACGAACAAGCGGGACTCGCCGTCGAGCGAGGCGGCCACCACGAACAGCTCGGCCTCCGTGCCCCGGACGACGCCGGACTTGATGCCGTCCAGCACGTAGCCCTCGCCGCTCTTCGTGGCGGTGGTCTCGAGCGCGAACGGGTCGAACAGGGCGCGGGGCTCGGCGACCGCGAAGGCGGCGGCCGGGATGTCGTCGTCGGCGGTGAAGGCCGGAAGGTAGGTCTGCTGCTGCTCGTCGGTGCCCCACAACGAGATGGCGGTGGCGACCGAGGCGGGCGCCAGGCACGCGACGGCCTGGCCCATGTCGCCGTACGCGAGCGCCTCGGCGACGAGGACGCCCGTCACTGCTGACCGCTCCTCGCTCAGGCCGCCCAGCTCCTCGGGGACGTTGAGGAGCGTGAGGCCGAACTCGCTCGTCTGGGCGAGGACCTCCTTGGAGGTGAGGTCCTTCTCGTCGGCCTCGGCCGCCGCGGGGCGCAGCACCTCGTCGGCGAACTCCTGCACGACGCCGACGATCATCTCCTGGTCCTCGGTGGGCGTGAGGTCGAAGACGCCGCTGTCGCCGCTCGCGCGCTGACGGGTCGGCTTGCCCGAGCCCTTGACGCGCTTGAAGGTGCGGTTCGCGGTGCCGGCGGCCTGGAAGCCCGACTTGGCACCTTGGTACACCGCACGCTCCGTGGCCCTGCGCAGGCCGAGCCGATCGATGGCCGGAGAGCTGGCGATGCGGTTGAGTACCGCGAGGCCGATGCCCATGGGGTTGGTGTTGGACACTGGGTTCACTCCTGGGGGAACGGTCTGTCGGGCTGGTGCCCTGACGCCTAACTGTAAACGGGAGTTGCACTTCCTAGATACCCACAGTATCCGACATCACAGGGCGCGACCAGCGGTTCGTGGTCCCGACGTGTCGGATAGCGTTGGTCAGCAGCCCAGACCAAGGAGATCCGCCCGTGCAGCACCCGTCGTCCCGGCCCCTTCCCGAGGGTGGATCGGTCCGTCCCATCACCCGTTGGGGCACCGCCGTGATGCACCGCGAAGTCCAGGACGTGACCTCCTTCGACGAGGACCTGGCGGTGCTCGTGCGCGACATGGTCGCGACCATGAACGCTGCCCACGGGGTCGGGCTCGCCGCCAACCAGGTGGGTGTCGACCTCAAGGTGTTCGTCTTCGACTGCCCCGACGACGACGAGGACCGCGTGACGGGCGTCGTCTGCAACCCGGTCCTGACACTGCCGGAGGCCGGCGACCGTCAGCTCGAGACCGCCGACGAGGGCTGTCTCTCGCTGCCGGGCGCCTTCATCGAGTGCTCGCGTCCGGACCGGGCCAGCGTCACGGGCTTCGACGAGACCGGTCGCCCGGTCGAGTTCCACGGCACGGGCCTGCTCGCACGCTGCCTGCAGCACGAGACCGACCACCTGTTCGGCACCGTGTTCGGCGACCGCGTCCCCGAGCGCGCTCGCAAGAAGCTCTACAAGCAGCACCGAGAGCTCGCCGACCACTATCTCGACGACTGGCCGGTCTCCGACATCGTCGAGTGACCCACCCCCACCCACCCGCTGGGTGGGCGGGTGGCGTCAGAGACGCGTGGGACGCAGGTGCCAGCAGGTGACGGCGACCGACGAGGCGACGTTGAGGGAGTCGATGCCCGACGCCATCGGGATCGTCACGCGCACATCGCTCGAACGCTGCCAGTGGTCGGTGAGCCCGTGGCCCTCGGAGCCGAACACGACCGCCAGCCGCTCGACGTCGGTCGGCACCGTGTCGAGCCCGACGCTGTCGTCCGCGAGCGTGAGCGCGTACGTGGTGAACCCGTGGGAGCGCAGGAGCCCCGGTGTCGCGTACCAGTCGCCGACCCGCGCGTGCGGCAGCGTGAACACCGCGCCCATCGCGACCTTGATCGCCCGCCGGTAGAACGGGTCCGCGCACCGCGGTGACAGCAGCACCACGTCGAACCCGAGGCCGGCAGCCGCGCGAAAGGCAGCCCCGACGTTCGTGTGGTCCATCAGGTCCTCGAGCACCACGACGCGACGCGCCCCGCGCAGCACCGCGTCGGGATCGGCTGCTGCGGGGCGCCGCACCGACGCCAACGCGCCCCGGTGCACGTGGAAGCCGGTCACCTGCTCGATCTGCTTCTCGTCGAGCACGAAGCACGGCACGTCGTGCTCGGCGAGCACGTCGGACAGCGACTCGACCCACCGCGGCGCCATCAGGAACGAGGCCGGCGCATGACCCGCCTCGAGCGCACGGCGCACGACCTTCTCGCCCTCGGCGATGTAGACCTGCCGATCCTGCTCGAGCCGCGTGCGCAGCTGCACGTCGCGCAGATGCACGTAGTCCTCGAGACGAGGATCGTCCGGGTCGGTCAGGTCGACGCGCTCAGCCACCGCGTCAGCCTACGGCCGCGCCGATCTCGTTCGCCCGCGAGAGCACGGAGCGTACGTAGTCGGCGGAGTGGTTGTACGAGAACACCGCGGCCGACCAGCCCCGCCCGGTCGCCAGGTCACGCCCGTCGTGGCACAGGTAGCGGGCTGAGGCGTAGGCGGCGTCGTCGACGTCGTTGGGGTCCTTGCGGCCGTCGCCGTCGCCGTCGGAGGCCCATTGACGCCACGTCGACGGGATGAACTGCATCGGCCCCATCGCGCGGTCCCACGTGTCGTCGCCGTGCCACTGGGTGGACTCGGCGTCGGCACGGATCGCGCGATTGCCGTTCGTGCCGTCGAGTGCCGGACCGACGATCCGCTGGGACGTGCGTCCGTCGGCGGTCAGGTGGGCGCCGCCGTGAGTGCCGTGGGCGGTCTCGATCGCGCCGATGCCGGCAATCGTGGTCCACCCGATGCGACACCGTGGTTGGTCCTGGGCGAGGCGCAGCGCCGCTGTCGCGTAGGCGCGCACCGCGGGCGCCGAGATGCCCGTCGACCCGGCGACCTGCTGGACCCATGCGGGGTCGGGACGCAGGGTGTCGCCGGTGGTCTGCGCCTTCTCGACGGAGCCCGGGCTGGGCACGGCGTCGATGCGCGGCGCGGACGGCCCCGTGGACGTGCGGGCCGAGAGCAGACCGGTGACGATCAGCGCCAGTCCGGCGACGCCGACGGCCGCGATCCCGAGAAGTCGTCCCACGTCACCCGAATCTACCGGTGACGTAGTCAGACGTCCGTTGGTCCTGGGGCGAGCCGAACATGGACTTCGTCTCCCCGTGCTCGACGATGATGCCCGGAACACCGTGCGCGGCCAGGAAGAACGCGCACTTGTCGGACACGCGCGCCGCCTGCTGCATGTTGTGCGTGACGATCACGATCGTCACCTCCCGCGCGAGCTCCAGCATCGTCTCCTCGATGACCCGGGTCGACGTGGGGTCCAGCGCGGAGCACGGCTCGTCCATGAGGAGGACGCGCGGCCGCACCGCGAGAGAGCGCGCGATGCACAGCCGCTGCTGCTGCCCGCCCGACAGGCCGCCGCCCGGGGCGTCGAGGCGATCCTTGACCTCGGCCCAGAGCCCGGCCTTGGTCAGGCAGTCCTCGACGAGCGCCTGACGCTCGGACCGGGCGACCTTGGTGCCGGTCAGCTTGAGACCGGCGAGGACGTTCTCCTCGATCGACATCGCCGGGAACGGGTTCGGCTTCTGGAAGACCATGCCGATCGAGCGGCGCGCATCGGTGAGCTTGCGACCGGCGGCGTAGATGTCCTCGCCGTCGAGGCGGACCTCGCCGGCCAGCGACGCCGACGGGATGAGCTCGTGCATCCGGTTGAGGATGCGCAGGAACGTGGACTTGCCACACCCGGAGGGTCCGATGAGCGCCGTGATCTCGCCCGCCGGCATCGTCAGCGAGACGCGGTCGAGCACCTTGCGCGAGCCGAACCAGGCGGACACGTCCTGCGCCTCGACGGACGCCAGGTCCGCCGCTGCGGTCCGCGGACCCCCGGGCACGATGGCCGTCGGCTCCGCGTCGGACGGTGACACGGGCGGTGACACGGGCGGTGCAGGGATCACGGTGGTGGACTCGTACGCGTTCATCTGTTCTCTTCCGGGTGGTGGGGTGCCGTCGGGTGGG
>JALRCA010000106.1 GCA_023257515.1 Aeromicrobium sp. | reverse complement strand
TGTACAAAGCACTGCTGCCTGTTGTCAGCTTTACTCTTAAAGTTGGCGGGAAATCCGCTGTCATCGCAGCCAAAGGCTCCATGCTCCAAACGCCTGGAGACTGCGGCGGAAGCGGCAACATGTGAACGGCGGCTGTGTGCGCACCCGCTCGATCGTGCGGGTCGGCGGCGGTGCGCCCGCCACGACGCACCGCACGCGGTCGCGGCCGGTCGGTCCGTCCCACGTCTTGAGCGCGTCGAGCGTGGCGGCCAGGACCGCGGGCGCGCAGCACAGGAGCGTGACCTGCTGCTCCTCGATCCGCTTGAGGATCTCGGTGCCGTCGACCTGCCGCAGCACGACGTGCCGCCCGCCCATGCCCGTGACGCCGTAGACCATGCCCCAGCCGTTGCAGTGGAACATCGGCAGCGTGTGCAGGTAGACGTCGCGGTCGCTGACCGACGCCTGCCACCCGAAGACGGTCGCGTTGGTCCACAGGGCCCGGTGCGTCTGCTGCACGCCCTTGGGCCGGGCCGTCGTGCCGGAGGTGTAGTTGATCGTGGCGGTCGCGTTCTCGTCGGGCTCCCACTCCTGCGGGTCGCCGGCCGAGGTGTCCCAGATGCGGTCGTCGTCGACCCCGATCGTGAACACGTGCTTGGCCGACGAGCACGCGTCGCGCAGGTGCTCCAGCGACGGGTCGAGCACCACGACCTCGGCCCCGCTGTGCTGGACGATGTACTCGACCTCGGCGGGCGCGAGCCGGAAGTTCACCGGCACGAAGACGCGGCCCCAGCCCGAGACGCCGTAGAACGAGGTGAGCAGGCGAGCAGCGTTCTGGGAGACCATCGCGACGCGGCCACCGACGGGGACCCCGAGCCGGTCGAGGGTCGCAGCCTGGGCCCGCGCGAGCCGTCCGACCTCGGCGTAGGTGAGCTCACCCCAGGACTCGGCGGGCTGGTCGGGCTCGTCGACCACGGCGACGCGGTCGGGGTAGACCGTCAGGGCGCGGTCCAGGAAGTCGCGGACGGAGAACGGGACGATCACGGTTCCTCCTACGTATGACGTGGGTCACTCCCATCATGCCCCGCCGCCCGTTGCACCCGCGTCGCACCCAGGCTCAGGGTCCGTGGGTGGTGGGGCGGGAGCGCCACTCGGAGGCCAGGAGGGCGTAGAGGTAGCCGTCGACCCAGCCGAGCTCGCGGTGCAGGCACTCCTCGATCCCATGACCCTCACGGCGCATGCCGAGCCGCTCCATGAGTCGCCACGAGGGCTCGTTGTCGGCGAAGCAGCCGGCGGTCACGCGTCGCACGCCGAGCCCGTCGAAGCAGATCCCGAGGGCCGCGCGGACTGCTTCGGTCGCGAGTCCCCGACCCTGGTGCGCGGCGGCCAGGGTCCAGCCCAGCTCGACCTCGACGCCGGCCGTCCGGTCCGCCACGTCGGCCTGCCCCCAGGCGTCCGTGGTCTTGAGCATGAGGTCGCCCACGACCTCGCCCGCGTGCTCCATGACGAGCGTCTGGGCCAGAGCCTCGGGCGAGAAGAACGCGACGAGCAGCTCGTCCCGGTCGCGGGGGGAACGCCCCGTCCACTCATTGATCCGGGGATCGCTGCGGTAGGCCCACAGCGCGTCGAGGTCGTCCGGCTCGAGCGGGCGCAGCACGAGCCGCTCGGTGGCCAGCGGCCAGTCAAGGTCGGTGAGTGAGGACATGGAGTGATCCTGGCGGACGCGCGGCTCAGCCGTGCGGGTAGAAGCCGTGCCCGGACTTGGTGCCGAGCAGCCCGGCGTCGACCATGCGGTCGAGCAGCGGCGGCGGCGAGTAGAGGGGCTCCTTGAACTCCTCGTACATCGAGACGCCGATCGCGCGCACGGTGTCGAGGCCGATCAGGTCGGCCAGCGCGAGCGGCCCCATCGGGTGGCCGCAGCCCAGCACCATGCCCTGGTCGATGTCGCTCGCCGAGGCGTAGCCGGCCTCGTACATGCGGATCGCCGACAGGATGTACGGCACGAGCAGGCTGTTGACCACGAACCCGGCGCGATCGGTGGCCTCGATCGGCTGCTTGGACAGGCCGTCTGCGACGAACGACTTCATCCGGTCCATCGTCTCGGGCGACGTCGTGAGCGACGGGATGAGCTCGACGAGTCTCATGACCGGCGCGGGGTTGAAGAAGTGCACGCCCATGACGCGGTCGGCGCGACCCGAGACGGCGCCGAGCTTGACGATCGGGATGGACGACGTGTTGGAGGCCAGGATCGCCTCGTCGGGCAGGAGAGAGCCGAGGCGCCGGAACAGGCCGAGCTTCGTCGTCTCGTCCTCGCTCGCGGCCTCGACGACCAGGTCACGGTCGGACAGACGCTCGAGGTCGCTCGTGACGCTGATGCGCTCGAGCGTCTCGTCGACCTCGTCGGCGGTGATCTTGCCGCGAGCCTCGGCCTTGCGCAGGGACTTCTCGACCCGGTCGTGCGCACGCTTCGCGGCGTCGTCGTCGACCTCGACGGTCACGACGTCGAGGCCCGCGCGGGCTCCGACCTCGGTGATGCCCGAGCCCATGAGTCCGCCGCCCACGACGCCCAGCCTGGTGATGTCCATGTGTCCTCCCGATCGGTGCAAGGCGAGGAGATCCTCATCTTCGAGGCTATCGCGCGCTCCTCGCGACCGGTCTGCGGAGTGTCCGCCGATCGCGCACGGCAGTGCGTGGTGGGATGGGTGCGTGCGACGAGCCTGGGTCCCGACGATCGTGCTGCTGGCGGTGCTGCCGGCGGCGTGCGGTGGCGGCACCGACCCGGCGGCACGTCCGACGACGCCCAAGACCTCGCCCACCCCGACCGTCTCGGTCGGGGACGGCATCGCGACGCCCGAGGCGCTCCGCCGATTCGTGTGCCGCGAGCAGGACGGCCAGTGGTCCGCCACGGGGTACGTCCACAACGCCTCCACGTCACCACGGACCTTCGAGGTCACGGTGCAGGTGGGCCCGCAGGGCGACTCCGTCTCGGCGCGGCGGATCACCCTCGAGGACGTCCGCCCGGACGCCGCGGCGCCGTTCGAGATCCCCAAGATCCCGACGTCGAGCGATGCCGGACCGTGTCACGTGCAGGTCCTCGCCGTGGAGTGACCACGGACCCGTACCGAAGCGGCTAGGCTGCCGCTGGTTCCCTGAAAGGACGTGGCATGACTGAGGAGTACGTCGCCGACCAGACGACCGTCGCCCTGTACCCCGAGGCCGCGGTCGGCGGGTACACGAGCCAGGACGGGGGGCTCGAGTTCTACCTGCGCGTCAACGCCCTCGTCGACGAGAACAGCCACGTGCTCGACTTCGGTGCCGGGCGTGGCTGGTGGGCCTTCGAGCCGTGGGCCGCGCTGCCCAAGAAGGTTCGTTGGCTCAGGGGTCGCGTGGCCCGCGTCGTCGGCACCGACGTCGATCCCGTCGTGGCCGAGAACCCCACCGTCGACGAGGCGCACGTCGTCGGCCTGCGCGAGGACCTGCCCTTCGCGGAGAACGAGTTCGACGTCGTGATCGCGGACTACGTGCTCGAGCACGTCGACCCCGCCGACGTCGCCCACGTCTCGGGCGAGGTCATGCGCGTGCTCAAGCCGGGCGGCTGGTTCGCCGCCCGCACCCCCAACAAGTGGGGCTACATCGGCATCGTCGCGCGTCTCGTGCCGAACAGGCTGCACGTCGCCGTGCTCAAGGTCGTGCAGCCGGGCCGCAAGGTCGAGGACGTGTTCCCGACGCGCTACGCCATGAACACCCCGAGCGCCGTGCGCGAGGCCTTCGCGGGTCATCAGGTCGTCATGTACCCGCTGCCCGGCGAGCCGGCGTACTTCGGCCGGAACCGCTACGTGCTCGGATTCGTGCGGATCGTCATGAAGTTCGTGCCGCGTGGGCTGCAGCCCACCTACGCGATCTTCGTGCGCAAGCGGGGCTGAGCCCGCTCACGCCATGCGAACGGCGGCGGCCCCGAAGAAGGGGGCCGCCGCCGTTCGACGTCCGTGCGGGTGTCGTTCAGGCGCGCGAGATGCGGACCATCTCGTCGCGGGGCACGACCTTGACCCGCTCGCGCTGGTGCTCATGGGTCTCGCCGAGGCCGAGCTCGTGCGCGTCGAGCCTCTCCCAGCCCTCCCACGTCGTGTAGGCGATGCCGCGTGAGTCGAGGTAGCGGTCGAACGCCTCGCGCTCGGTCGTCTCGGGAGCCTCGAGCGAGTCGAGGTCCGAGAGCAGCAGGTCGATCGTCTGCGCCGCGTCGGACTTGGTGTGACCGATGAGGCCCACGGGTCCGCGCTTGATCCAGCCGGTGACGTAGACGCCCGGGAGTGCGGAGCCGTCGATCTCGAGGACGCGGCCGCCGTCGTTCGGGACGACGCCGTTGTTGACGTCGAAGGGCAGGCCCGGCAGGTTGTCGGAGTAGTAGCCGATCGCGCGGTAGACGGCCTGGACCGGCCAGTCCTTGAACTCACCGGTGCCGCGGACGTTGCCGGTGCCGTCGAGCTCGGTGACCTCGGTGCGCAGGCCGACGACCCGGCCGTCCTCGCCGAGGACCTCGACGGGGCTCTGGCAGAAGTGGATGTGGATGCGGTGCGGGGCGCCGCTCGGCTCCTTGGCCAGGTAGTTCTGCAGCACGTCGACGACGAGCTTCTGGCTCTTGGCGGCGCGGATCGCCTCGAGCGAGCCCTCGTCGAGCTCGAAGCCCTCGGGGTGCACGATGACGTCGATCGTGGGGGAGTGCGACAGCTCGCGCAGCTCCATCGGGGTGAACTTGACCTGGGCCGGACCGCGGCGGGCGAAGACGTGGACGTCCTTGGTGGCGTTCTTCTTCAGGCCCTCGTAGACGTTGTCGGGGATCTCGGTGACGAGCAGCTCCTCGGCGGTCTTGGCCAGGATGCGTGAGATGTCGAGGCCGACGTTGCCGACGCCCAGGACGGCGACCGTCTCGGCGTGGGGCTGGAAGTCCCAGTCGCGGTCGACGTCGGGGTGACCGTCGTACCAGTAGACGAAGTCGGCGGCGCCGTAGGAGCCGTCCAGGTCGATGCCGGGGATGTCGAGGTCGCGGTCGCGGCGCGCCCCGGTCGCGAAGATGACGGCGTCGTAGAACTGACGCAGGTCCTCGAGCTTGAGGTCGTCACCGTAGGAGACGTTGCCGAAGAAGCGGATCGCATCGTTCGACATGACGCGCTTGAGCGCCTTGACGATCTCCTTGATGCGCGGGTGGTCGGGCGCGACGCCGTAGCGGATCAGGCCGAACGGGGTGGGGTCCCGCTCGATGATGTCGACGCTGACCTGGCCAAGGCCCTCGACCTCGGCCTTCGTGAGGATGTCGGCGGCGTAGACCCCGGCGGGACCCGCGCCGACGATGGCGACCCTCAGCTGCCTGCTCATGCACACTCCTGGAACGACTCGTAGGTCCGGTTGCAGACCTCATCCAAGCCTACGGGAGTTAGGACAGCCTGAGAACGCGTTCCAGCATGCGATACCTCACAGGGGTCTCGGCCTGGAACGACGGGCCTCTGCGGGTCCTCAGTCGCCGAGGCCGCGAGCCGTGAGCGCGTCGCCCGTCTCGTGCGCACGGGCGACCACACGGATGACGAACGGGGTCAGGAACGCGCGCGGGTGCCGCCCCAGGCCGCGGGCCCGCGCGGCGTCACGGGTCTCGAGCGCGAGGGCCACGGTGCCGGGGAGGGCCGCGATGGCGAGCGAGAACGTGAGGGCGACCCGTTCGGGATCGACGCCGAGGCGACGCAGGGGCCGCAACCAGCGGACGATCGCGTCGAGCATCGCGTTGACCGGGGTCGTGGCGGTGATCGTGAGGGCCAGGACGGCGAGCGTCACGAGGTCCAGCAACGACTCGATCGCCTTGTCCCGGCCGTAGAACCACCACTGGAACCCGGCGACGACCACGGCGACCAGCAGGACGTAGCGGGTCGCTCGCCACAGGAGGCGGGCCCGGAGGCGGGCGATCGTGGCGAGTGCGGCCGCGACGGCGAGGAACACGACCGCGAGCGGCATGCTGCGGACGGCGACGACGGTGACGGACAGGACGGCGAGGCCGAGCAGCTTGGGCCCGACGGGCGACCGGTGCAGCAGCGAGCGTCCCGGCTGGTAGATGCCGACGAGCACCCCCGGCGCGCTCATCGGGAGGCTCCCGCGGCTGGTCGGCGGCGAGCCGGGTGGGGACGCAATCTGAGGGATGGCGGTCGTGGGAGCGACCGTGAAACCTCAGATCTCGCGGGGTGCGGACGCAGCCTGAGGGATGGCGGTCGTCGGAGCGACCACCATCCCTCAGATTGCGTCGACCGACGGTCGCAGGCTGAGGGATGGCGGCTGCCGTGGCGACCGCGATCGCTCAGATTGCGTCTCGGGGCGGGTCTCATGACGTGCCCGCGTCGACGAGGGAGCGATAGGCGGTGATCGCGGCGGCGGCGGGGCCGTCGAAGGCGATGCGACCGTGCGCGACGACGACGGCGCGGTCGCACCGCGCCGCGAGGTCGAGGTCGTGCGTCACGAGCACGAGCTGCTGGTCCAGCGAGAGCAGCAGGTCGCCGACGAGCCGGGTGTTGGCCAGGTCGAGCAGGGTCGTCGGCTCGTCGGCGACCACGACGTCGGGCTCCGTCGCCAGGACCCCGGCGAGCGCGAGTAGCTGGCGCTGGCCGCCCGAGAGGGCGTGCACGCTGACGTCCGCGTGGTCGCCCAGGCCGAAGCGTGCGAGCACCGCGCGCGCCCGCTCGAGCCGGACCGAGCGCCGCCGCTCGTGACGACGCAGTGACAGCTCGACGTCCTCGAGGCACGTCGGCATGACCAGCTGCGCCGACGGGTCGGTGAAGCAGAACCCGACACGTCGACGCACCGACGCCGGGTCACGGGCGACGTCGACGTCGTCGACCAGCACCCGCCCGGAGCTCGGCGTGACGAGCCCGTTGACCAGGCGCGCGAGCGTCGACTTGCCGGACCCGTTCGCCCCGATGACCGCGACGCGCCGCTCGGTGAGCGTCAGGTCGACCGGCTCGAGCACGACCCGCTCGTCGTCCGCCGTGGGGACGGTGAGCGCGGCGCCGTCGAACCGGATCGTCGCCACGGTCAGCGGGCGCGGCGTGCGGGGAGGAGCTGCGGGAACGCGCGGTGCACCTCGGCCGCGACGAGCGCCACGATCGCGGTCTTCAGGGTGTCGCCGATCCAGAACGGGGCGTCCCACCCGGCGGCGGTGGCCCACGAGACGTCCTGGTGCACCTTCATGCCGACGATGCCGAAGGCGTGCACCACGAGGACGCCGCCCACGAACGTGCACGCGAACAGCACGAGCGCGCGCGTCTTGCCCGCCTGACCCGCGACGAAGGCGACCAGCAGGCCGATGACGAGTGCCGCGAACGGGTACGAGATCAGGTAGCCGGCGCTGATCTTCGAGAACGAGCCGAGACCGCCCGAGTGCTCGGCGAACACCGGCAGGCCGATCGCGCCGAGCGCCAGGTAGAGCGTCGCGGCCGCGAAGCCCCGCCACGGACCGAGCAGCGCCCCCGTGAGGCCGAGACCGAGCGTCTGCAGCGTGATCGGCACGCCGCTGCCGCCGACCGGGACGGCGCCGATGTAGGACAGGGCGCCGATGAGTGCCGCGAACGAGGCGACGAGGGCCAGATCAGTCGCCGAGAGACGCAGCCGGCCGGCGCGGTCGGGGCGCCCGGTCGGGCTGTGGGTCGAGGTCGGGTCGGTCATGCTGCTCATGGTGTCCTCCGTGGACGGACGGCGTCGACTGAACGCCGTTCAGGTGAACGATGTTCAGGTAGTGTGGCAGACGACGAGCCCGTCGTGTGCGGGTGTCCCGAGATCGGTCCCCGAGGGTCAGGAGCGGCATGAGCCATCGGCTGGGCGACGTCGTGACGACGGCGCTGCGGGTGCTCGACGACCATGGCCTCGCCGACCTGACGATGCGCCGGCTCGCGGCGGAGCTGGACGTGCGGCCCAGCGCCCTCTACCACCACGTCGCGAGCAAGCAGGCGCTGCTGGCCGCCGTCGCCGACGAGATCCTGGCCCGCGGCGCCCGTGACCTGCCGACGGGTGACTGGCGCACACGGCACCACGCCGCGGCGACGGCGCTGCGCGACGCGCTGCTCGCCTACCGCGACGGCGCCGAGGTCGTCGCGGCCGTCCAGGCGCTCGGTCCGGCCGAGCGAGACCCGCGGCTCCAGGTCCACGAGGCGCTCACGGGCCTGCCCGACGACGTGCGACGGGTGGGCGCCACGACGACGGTCATCTTCGTCCTCGGCCACGCCCAGGACGAGCAGCTCGCCACCGGGGCGGCGAGTGCCGGCGCCACCGACGGGCGGGCGCGCCTCGACGCGGCGTCGTTCGACGCGGGACTACGCCTGATCGAGGACGGCCTCGCGGCGCGCGTCGCGCTCCAGGGCTGACCCGTCGACGGCGGTCGCCAGGATCGCGTCGAACCGGGCCGTGATCGCCCCGACCTCGAACTTCTCCTCGGCGATCTCGCGGGCCCGCCGGCCGGCGGTCTCGACGGCACGCTGGTCCTCGGCGAGGGTCGTGAGCCACTCGGCCGCCTGGGCCGCGCCGGCCGCCGTCGGCTCCGCCACGCACCCGCCGCTGGCCAGGATGTCCTGCGCCGCCGGGTTGTCGGTCGGCATGAGCCCCAGGATCGGTCGGCCGGCCGCCATGTACGACAGCACCTTGCTCGGGATCGAGAACGCCGTGGCGTCGGGCTCGAGCAGCGCGACGAGCACGTCCGAGGCGCCCAGCACGTAGGGCAGGTCGTCGGCCGGTTGGAAGGGCAGGACCCGCAGGTCGAGCTCGGGACGCTCGGCGGCGACGTGGGCGAGGTCGTCGGCGGCCTCACCCTCGGAGACGACCGTGAGCGAGACCTTGACGCCGTGCTCCGCGGCCCGGTCCAGCAGCTCGACCAGCAGCTGCGGGTTGTGCTTGCGCCCGATCGTGCCCGCGTACACGAGCCGCAGCGTCGCGTCGTCGCCGAACAGGTCGCGGCTGCGCGGGTTCTCGCGCTCGGTCGGGAAGATCTTGCCCAGCGGTGCCCAGTTCGGGATCACCGAGACGCGCGAGGGGTCGACGCCCCAGCGACGGTAGGCGTCCGTGAAGCCGTCACCGATCGCGACGACGTGCGCCGCGGTGCGGGCGCAGTACCGCTCCATGCGGTCGAACACCCGTGCCGCGACGGCTGCGAGGGGGCGCGGCAGCTTGGCGCGCGCCTCGTCGCCCAGGCCGGCCGAGTAGATGTCCTGGTGCCAGAAGATCCACGGGTGCCGACGCCGCCGGGCCCAGACGGCCCAGCGGAAGTGCGAGATGAGCGGCACGTTCGACGCGATCGTGACGTCGGACGGCACGTCCCGCGACCGCCGGATCCACGCCTTGCCGTAGCGGCCCTCGTAGCGGATCCGTGTGACGGGCGAGTACTTCTCGAACGGCAGGCCGAGGCGCATGCCCGCGAAGCTCAGGGCCGACGCGTCGTCGTCGAGCCTCTGCAGGTGACCCTTGCCGCTGACGTACTGGTCGCACGAGACGTGCTCGACGGCGTGCCCGCGGTGCGCGAGCTCGCGCGACAGCTCCGCCTGGAAGGGGTGTCCGGAGAAGTCGTGGACGCGGATCTTCACGGGAGGTTCCTCAGGAGATCTGGTCGTAGATCCAGGAGTAGGTGCGCTCGAGGCCGTCGCGCAGCGTGATCGACGGCTCCCAGCCGTAGATGCTGTGGAACAGGGTGTTGTCGCTGTTGCGACCGCGCACGCCCTGCGGGGCGTCGAGCTTGTAGTGACGCTCGAGCGTGATGCCGGCGATGTCCTCGAGGATCGAGACCATCTGGTTGATCGTCACGAGCTCGGCCGAGCCCAGGTTGACGGGCTCGACGTTGTCGCCCGCGAGGATCTCCTTGGTGCCGCGGACGCAGTCGTCGATGTACATGAAGCTGCGCGACTGCTCGCCGTCGCCCCAGATCTCGATCGAGTGGTCGCCGCTCAGCTTGGCCTGCGCGATCTTGCGGGACAGGGCGGCCGGGGCCTTCTCGCGGCCGCCGTCGTACGTGCCCTCGGGGCCGTAGACGTTGTGGTAGCGGGCGACGCGCGTCTCGAGGCCGAAGTCCTCGCGGAAGTGGCGGGCCATGCGCTCGCTGAAGAGCTTCTCCCAGCCGTACCCGTCCTCGGGGTCGGCCGGGTAGGCGTCGGACTCCTTGAGGGCGGTCACGTTCGGGTCGGTCTGCTTGTCCCCGGCGTAGACGCAGGCCGAGGAGCTGTAGAAGAAGCGACGCGTTCCGGCGTCGCGGGCGGCGACGAGCATGTTGGTGCTGGTCAGGACCGACAGCATGCACTCGGCCTTGTTGTTCTCGATGAAGCCCATGCCGCCCATGTCGGCCGCGAGGTTGTAGATCTCGGTCGTGCCGTCGGCGATCTTGTGGGCGTCAACCGGGTCGGAGCAGTCGGCGACGATGTTCTCCGCGGCGTCGTGGACCTGGTACCACTCCGACTGCGGCTTGACGTCGACGCCACGGACCTCGTGGCCGTTCGCCAGCAGGTCCGCCACCAGGTGGCCGCCGATGAATCCACCGGCTCCCGTGACCAGTACCGTCATGTTCCCTCCGTCTGTGTCTCTGTCCAGAAGGGGTGCTCCGTGTCGGACCCGATGCTGGACGGTGCGTGTGTCGGACTCGTGCGTCTCGTCGTCCGGTGAGGACAACGATGGTGGAGCCGAATGGTTCTGGTCGACTCATGAAAGTTGTCTGACCAGTCTCTCGCGTCCCACGGCCCCGGCACCAGGCCTTGGCCCGGTCCGCCGTCAGGTCGGCGGGTGATCGAGGTCACCAGCTGCGGTGCAGCGGGCGCCCCTCGTCGTAGCCGGCCGCGCTCTGCAGGCCGATCACCGCCCGGTCGCCGAACTCCTGGACGGTGCGGGCGCCCGCGTAGGTGAAGCTCGACCGGACACCGGCGGTGATGGCGTCGACGAGGTCCTCGACACCGGGACGCTCCGGGTCGAGGTACATGCGCGAGGAGCTGATGCCCTCCTCGAACAGGGCCATGCGGGCGCGCTCGAAGCCGGCCGCGTCACGCGTGCGGTTGGCCACGGCGCGTGAGCTCGCCATGCCGAACGACTCCTTGTACGCGCGGCCGTCGGCGTCGGTCCGCAGGTCGCCGGGGCTCTCGTGGGTGCCGGCGAACCAGGAGCCGATCATGACGCTGGCCGCGCCGGCCGCCAGCGCCAGGGCGACGTCGCGCGGGTAGCGGACGCCGCCGTCGGCCCACACGCTCGCACCCAGTCCGCGGGCGGCCTCGGCGCACTCGAGCACGGCCGAGAACTGGGGCCGGCCGACGCCGGTCATCATGCGCGTGGTGCACATGGCGCCGGGCCCGACACCGACCTTGACGATGTCGGCGCCGGCCGCGACCAGGTCCTCGACGCCCTCGGCCGAGACGACGTTGCCGGCGGCGACCGGGACCCGGTGCCCGGTCGCGGTGGCGTGCTCGTCGCGTGCGGTGCGCACGAGCGGGAGGGCGTCGAGCATCTTGTGCTGGTGGCCGTGCGCGGTGTCGACGACGAGCACGTCGACGCCGGCCGCGAGCAGCGACGCGGTCTTGGCCCGCACGTCGCCGTTGATGCCGACGGCCGCGCCGACGACCAGGCGGTCCTCGGCGTCGACGGCCGGGGTGTAGATCGTGGAGCGCAGCGCGCCCTTGCGGGTGACGACGCCGACGAGGTCGCCACCCTCGACCACGGGGGCGACGGCCAGGTGGCTGCCGGCGAGCAGGTCGAAGTACTCCTGCGGCTCCAGCCCGGCCTCGACCGTCGTGACGTCGCTCGTCATGACCTCGTGGACCTGGGCGAAGCGGTCGACCTCGGACCCGTCGCGCTCGGTGAACAGGCCGAGGGGCTTGCCGTCCTGGACGACGACGGCGGCACCGTGGGCGCGCTTGGGCAGCAGGCTCAGGGCCTCGCCGACCGTCATCGCCGGATCGACCGTGACGGGGGTGTCGAAGATCGTGTGGGCCGCCTTGACCCGTGCGACGGTGCGCGCGACGACGTCGAGCGGGATGTCCTGGGGGATGATCGCGACGCCGCCGCGACGCGCGATCGTCTCGGCCATGCGACGGCCCGAGACCGCCGTCATGTTGGCGACGACGAGGGGGATCGTGGTGCCCGTGCCGTCCGGCGCCGCCAGGTCGACGTCGAAGCGTGACGTGACGGCCGAGCGCCGCGGCACCATGAACACGTCGTTGTAGGTCAGGTCGTGAGCCGGCTGCAGACCGTTGAGGAACTCCACGCGTGGAGTCTAGGTCGGGCTCCCCGAGCGGTGCATCCGTCGTATCGGCTCCGGGCTGCCGGCGATGCCCTAGGCTCGCCCCGGACGTGACCATCTGGCTGTCGAGGAGTTGGTGGGGCATGGGTGCGGTGCGGGACCTCGTCTACAAGGTGCGCATGAAGACGCAGATCTTCCTGCTGGAGGGCTGGCTCCGTCCGCTCCGGCCGCCGCAGATGATCCGGCTCGGCACGTTCTACGGCGGCTGGTGGATCCCGGAGGTCGCGCCCGAGCGCGGTGCCGCGATCTGCGTGGGCGCGGGCACCGACGTCAGCTTCGACGTCGAGCTCCAGCGTCTGGGGTACCGGGTCCACACCGCCGATCCGACGCCGGCCGCGATCGAGTACGTCCGGCGCGAGCACCCCGACCTGAGCTTCCTGCCCGTCGGGCTCTGGAACGAGGAGACGGAGCTGGAGTTCGAGCAGGACAGCACATGGTCCGAGTCGTGGATAGCCGGCTCGGTGCGCACGTCGGGCGAGGTGGGACGCGGGGCCGTCGCCCGCTTCCCGGTCACGACGGTCCGCGGGCTCATGGAGCGAGCCGGCGAGGACCGGCTCGCCGTGCTCAAGATGGACATCGAGGGCGCGGAGCACGACGTGATCCAGCAGATGCTCGCCGACGGCGTCCGTCCCGAGTGCCTGTGCATCGAGTTCGACGACCACCGCGTCCGCAAGGTGCTGGGCTCGACCAAGGCCCTGCGGCGCGCCGGGTACCAGCTGTGGCACATCGAGGACCTCAACTACATCTTCGTCCGCCCCCAGGGGGCCTGAGGTGGCCCAGCGCCCCTCGACCATCCGGGTCTACGGACCCCTCCCTCCTCCCGCCGTCGGGCTGGCTCGAGTGACCGCGGCGGTCACGGCACGGGTCCGGGAGCGTGCGGCGGACCGCACGATCGTGTTCGACACGGGTGACGGCGTGCCGGCACCGCTGCGCCTGCGACGCCTGCTGCACGGACTCGCCTCGCTGCTCGTGGCCCGCCGCCGTGCGGGCGTGGTCTACGTGGGCGGCGCGGGCGGCGAGCTGCTCTGGTACCAGGTGCTCGTCGTCGCGCTGGCGCGCGTGGCCGGGCACCGCGTGCTGTTCCACCACCACAACTACAGCTACCTGCACGAGCCGAGCCGGGCCATGGCGCTGCTCACCCGCATCGGCAGCACGTGCACGACGCACGTCGTGCTGGGCGAGACGATGGCGACCGACCTGCGCCGGCTCTACCCCTCGGCCCGCGACACGCTCGTGTGCTCGAACGCCGGGCTCCTGCCGGCCGCCGAGCCGGGCGCGCGACGCGAGCGCCGGGGTCCCGTCGTGCTCGGGCACCTGAGCAACCTCACGGTCGCCAAGGGCGTCGACGTCGTGCTGCGACTCACCCGCTCGCTGCTGGACGAGGGGCGCGACGTGCGCCTCGTGCTCGCCGGTCCGTGTCTCGACGACGAGGCGCAGGCCCTGGTCGACGCCGCGGTCCACGACCTCGGCGACGCGCTCGAGGTGACCGGACCGGTGCCGCAGGACCGGGTCGACGAGATCTACCGCCGCATCGACCTGTTCGTGTTCCCGAGCCGCTACGCCAACGAGACCGAGCCGCTCGTGCTCCTCGACGGCATGCGTCTCGGGGTGCCCGCCCTCGCGTTCGACACCGGATGCGTCCGCGAGGTCGTCGGCGACGACCACGTCGTGGCCCCGGACGGCGACTTCGGCGCGCTCGTGCGCCGCCATCTCGACGCCGGCCCGGAGCCGGCCGAGCGCGTCGCCGCCCGGTTCACGCGGCGACGTGACGATGCGCTCGCCGCCCAGGAGCGACTCGTGGATCAGATCGCGGGCTGACGCTTCGCCTCGAGCCGCCACGTGAGCTGCTCGTGCAGGTTCTGCGCCCAGCCGACGGAGCTCGTCCGGGCGCCGAGCGCGCGGCTGACGTCGGACATGTGTCCGAGCCGGTCGGCGTCCACGTCGGACATCCGGCGCATCGCCACGGCGAGCGCCGCGACGTCGTCGGACGCGATCGTCCACCCGTTCTGACCGTCCTGGACGAAGAACGCGGCCGCTCCGACGAACGACGTCGAGATGATCGGCAGCCCGCTGACCGCGCCCTCGTGCAGGGTGACGCCGTAGGGCTCGACCCGGGACGGGATCAGCAGGGCGCTGGAGGAGCGCATGAGCTCGGCGACCTCGCTCGGCTGCTGGAAGCCCAGCATCTCGACGCCCTCGATGCCGTCGAACTCCGGCGCGAGCGGACCGATCCCGGCGACGGTCAGGGTCCACGGGTCGTCGACCTGCGCGCGGTACGAGCGGTACGCGTGCGCCAGGACGTCGGCCCCCTTGTGGTGGACGAGGCGCAGGCACGCGAGGAAGCGACGCCGCTCGAACAGCTCCTTGCCCTCGCGCGGGCCCGACCCGAACACCGACGTGTCGGCGGACAGCGAGCCGCGGATGACGGAGCCGTCGGCGAATCCGAGACGCCGCGCGAAGAACTCCGTGCGGTCGCTCGGGACCATGACGCAGTCGAAGATCGGCTGCACCCACATCCCCGAGACGACGCGGCCCAGCCACTGCTTGGGGACGTTGCGCCAGATGTTGTCCATCCACAGCACGCGCAGGGTGCCGTCGGGCAGTGCCTTCATGGCCTCGCGGTACGGGCCGAAGTGCCACGAGTGCATCAGCACGGCGTCGGGCGCGAATCGACGCACGACGTCGGCGATCTCGCCGCGGCCGGGCGCGCCGCTCCACAGGTGGTGCTGCGCGAACTCGGTGAACGCGTGGCTCGTGTAGGCGGTGTCGGGGGCTTCCGACGGCGTGACGATCAGAAGCTCGTGGCCCAGGGCGGCGAGCTCGCGGCACGCCGCGTCGTTGAACCCGGCCCAGCCGCTGGCCAAGATCGCGATGCGCATGGGTGTCAGCGGGTCGCCTCGACGGCCATCTGCGGCTCGCCGTCGCCCGAGCGCAGGTCGAGACCCGCGAGCTCGGGGTGCTCGCTCTGGTCGAGCTCGACGTGCTCGACCTTCTCGAAGCCCGCGCGCCGCAGCTCGGCCTCGAGCGCGGGGAAGTCGTAGACGTAGCCCTCCCAGTGCTCGAACGAGGCGATCGGGATGCGGATCCAGTCGAGGGGGTGCTCGACGGTCAGGCCCGCCTGCTCGTACACGCTCGCCCGTGAGTCGCCGCGCGGCGAACGACCCTCGAGGTAGCGCTCGACGTGCGCGCCGAGGTCGGGCGTGACGAAGCGGATGACACCGCCGGGTCGCAGGCATCGGTACGCCTCGCTGAAGAGGGTGCGGGCCGGCTCGAGCGGGATGTGCTCGATGACGTTGTCGGAGTAGATGAACGAGGCCGCGCCGTCCTCGAGCGGCCACGGCTCGGTGGCGTCGAGGTAGTGACGCGTGGTGGGGCCCACGTTCGTGACGAACCAGCCCTCGCGGGGGGCGTTGCCGCCGAGCTCGAGCTTGAGCGGCCGCGGCTGGCGCGCCAGCTCGGCCAGTCCCCGGCGACGTGCGAGCGGGGTGTTGACGGCGAGAACGGTCGGGCGCAGCACGGCGCGCAGGCGAGGGTTCACACGCAAACCCTAAGGGACGTCGCCCGGCTCGTCTCCCGCACGGAAGAACACGCCGTCGGCCTGCAGGACGGCCCCGCCCGGGTCGGCGAACCCGGGGTCCATGCCGACGAGCCGGAAGCCGTGGGCGTAGGCGAACGAGAGGGCCTCGTCGACGAGCATCCCGCCGTCGTAGAGCGTGACGAACGACAGCTCGAGCTGCAGTCCGACGCAGCGCTCGAGCGTCGCCTCGCCGCCGGCGAGCACCGAGCGCTCGAAGCCCTGGGTGTCGATCTTGAGGAACGGCCGGGACGTCTCCTGCAGCACCTCGGCGGCGATGTCGTCGAGCCGGTCGACGGTGATCGTCTCGGTGCCGACGTAGCTGATGCCGGGCTCGGCGTCGCGGTGCGACGCGCTCATCGGCAGCAGGGAGCTGCTGTCGCTGTTGGAGGCGACGTTGATCTCGTGGCTGCCCGCCTCGGCGCCGAGGGCGACGTTGCGGGTCGTCCAGGCCGGGTCGCCCGCGGTCGCGGCCACGAGGTCGCGGTGCGCGGCCGAGAGGGGCTCGAACGAGACGATGCGACCGGTGTAGCCGAACTCGCGCAGCTCGGTGGCGTACCCGCCGCGGGCGGCGCCGACGTCGAGCACGACGTCGATCCCGTGCTGCTCCAGGAGGCGCTGACGACGCGTCGCCGGGTGCCTGCGGACGACGAGGCCACGGCGGGCGAGCCGGCGTGCCGCGAGGTGGCTGAGCGGTGTCACGCGTGCAGCGTAGCGTGACAGGAGGGACCTCGTTGTGTCGTACGCTGACCGTCGTCGGCCGGATCCTCCGGCGTGTCGGTCCCCCGTCAGCGGACCCCGGGAGAACGCTCATGAAGCCTGCGTCGACGACGACGCTCGTGGTCGAGCCCGACCACAACGGCCACCACCTGCAGTCGGTGTCGTGGATCGCCCGGCACGCCCACCCGTGGGGTCCGGTGGTCGTCCTGACCAACCGCGACGCACCGTCCTCGCCCGAGCTCGAGGCGTACCTGGCCGAGGACGTCGCCGCGGGACGCGTCGTGCTGGAGCCGGTCTTCGACGACATCAAGCCCGCGGTCGAGGAGCAGGCGCGCGTCGTCGGCGAGTACTGCCGCGCCGCGACGTCCAGCCCCGTGGCCCGCGTGCTCCACATGGACGCCGACCAGGCGCTCAAGCACTGGTGGCGCGTGGCCCCCGCGGCCCTGCGCGGCCTGGCGCGCCGACCGCAGGTCACGTTCATGCTCACGCGCTACCCCGCCCGTCTCGCGCTCACCGACCTGACGGGCTGGCGCCTGCGGGTCCCCAAGGCGGTCCTCGCGGTCGTCGCGCGGCTGCGCGGCGTGCTCGACCGCACGGTCGGCTACGCCGGTCGCGACGACGACGCGCGCGGCTGGATCGTGCGCCGCGTGCAGGACCCCGCGTTCTGCACCGCGCACTCGCGCGACGCGGCGCGGTGGCGCGAGGAGTACGGCCTGCCCCTCGACCGGCGGCTCGTCGGCGTGTTCGGCGTCATCTACGAGCGCAAGAACGTGCCGATGCTGCTCGAGGCGCTCGAGCACGCCGACGTCGACGCCGACATCCTGCTCGCCGGCGCCCTCTCCGACGGCGTCCGGGAGTGGATCGACTCCCTCGAACCGGCCCGTCGCGCCCGCCTGGTCGTCCGCGACGACTACCTGTCGAACGAGCAGCTCGACCGCATGGTCGCGGCGGTCGACGTCGTGCCGCTCGCGCTCACCAACAACGGTCCCAGCGGGATCATGGGCAAGGCCGAGGCCGCCGGCGTGCCCATCGTCACGGCGGGCTCGACCGTGCGGGAGCGCGAGCTGCGGGCGCTCGGCGCCGGGGTGGCGTGCGAGCTCACGGTCCCCGCGCTCGGGGCGGCGATGGAGCAGGTGCTCGAGGGCCGCGTCCCGATCCGGACCGGCCAGGAGGACCGCTGGGCGGCCGTCGACCGGTACACCACGGTGCTCCTCGGGCCCGCGGTGAGTGCCCCGGTGGACGAGAGGCGGTAGCCCCCGCGTGACCCAACGCATCGCCTCGCTGTTCGTCGTCTTCGGCGGCTTCGTCGTCCAGGGCCTGCTGATGGTCTCGGGCATCGTGTCGGCGCGTCTGCTCGGCGTCGAGGGCCGCGGAGAGATCGCCCTCGTGGTGTCCCTGTCCACGATGGCCGCGCAGCTGACCCTCGGCGGCAGCCTCCCCAACGCCGTGACCAACCGGCTCGCCGGACGGGGGCTCCTGGCACGCGACGGCGTGGGTCACCTGGTGCCCCGGTGGGTGCTGCTCGGGGTCGTGAGCGCCGCGCCGTTCGCGGTGCTCTTCGCGATCCTGCACGGCGACGTCGCCGAGCGTGGCGTGTGGGCGCTCGGGGCGTGCGTCGCGGTGCTGGCGGTCCAGAACATGGCGTTCCGGCTGATCCTCGCCGCGCTGCTCGGCGAGGGCGCGCCCATGGCCCGCGTCGCGGTGGCGACGTTGCTGCCGCAGACGCTCGTGACGGCCTCGATGGTGGTGCTGTTCGTGCTCGTGGACCGGACGTCGTCGCTCGTCGTAAGTCTCGTCATGGTGGTCTCGTTCGGCATCGGCCTGGCCGTCGGGCTCTGGGCGCTGGCCCCGTCGACGCGCCGCCCGGACGGCGCTCCCGTCGACCGGCTCGAGGGCGACGACCTGTGGCGGCTCACCCGCTCCACCTACGTCGGCAGCATCGGACCGATCGACGGGCTCGCGCTCGACCGCACGCTCGTCGGCGCGATCATGGGCACGGTCGCCCTGGGACTCTTCTCGGCCGCGGCCGCGCTCGCGTCGCTGCCGGGGATGATGGGCACCGGCCTGGCCACCGTGCTGCTGCCGCGCGTCGCGGCGCTGCAGTCCGACCCCGACCAGGAGCGCGCGCTGGTGCGTCGCTGGCTCGTCACGGCCGTCCTCGCGCTCACCGGGGTCACCGCGGCACTCGCGCTGCTGGCCGAGCCGATCATCGTCATCGCGTTCGGGGACGACTTCCGTGGCGCCGTCCCCGTGGCGCGCTGGCTCGTCGTGGCGGCGGGCTTCCTCGGCCTGCGCCGGGTGCTCGTGGCCATCCTGCAAGGGCGCGACCGAGGGGGCGTCGCCTCGTGGGTCGAGCTGGCGCTCACCCCTGTCCTGGTCGTGGGCATCGTCATCGCGGCGCGGGCCGACGCGACGCAGGGCATCGGTCTCACGATGCTGGCCGTGGGGATCACGAGCGTCCTGGCGCTGACGGTCCTGGTGCGTCGCGCCGGACACCGACGCGTCGGCCCGACCACGGGACGCGGAGTCAGTCCCTCGGCGTGAGGTGCGGCTGCGTCGCGGCCCAGGCCTCGACGCGCTCGGCGAGCAGGCCGCCGACGACGCGGTGGAACTCCGGCGTGTAGTGGCCCCCGTCGGCGCGCGGGTCGACGCCTCGGGCGTCCCACTCCTCGGCGAGGTCCCACACGGGCTGGAACTGCACGTTCGGCCGGTCGATCCGCTCGACGAGCCCGGCCAGCGCCTGGTCCATCTCGGCGATGCGGCCGTGCAGGCCGGGGAACCAGTCGCGCCAGCGCAGGTTGGGCGACGTCAGGCCCATGACGATCACGAGGGGGCTGTGGAAGAGCTGGACACGGGAGACGTAGCGCTCGAGCAGTGCCGTGACCTTCTCGGGTCGCCGGTGGAACAGCCGCTGCGGCAGCCTGCGGTCGATCTTCTGCTGCACGCGCACGAGCACCTTCCAGACCGGCGCGAGCACGAGCCTGCGGTACCGCTCGCGGATCGGTCCGGGTCGGTCCCGCAGGCCGCGCACGTGACGCTCGAACCAGCGCGGGATGAATGCGTGGATCGCCTCCATGTGGCCGTAGTGCAGGACGATCACGTCGGGCGAGAACCCGCTGACCTCGACCTCCCAACGGCGCAGGATCGACGTGGTCCGCTCGGCGGACATCGCGGTCACCCACGACTCGACGTCACGGCCGCGGCCACGCAGCTCCTGCTCGAGCACCCGCGGGTAGGTGAAGTTCGTCCGCGGCCCGCCCATGCCAGAGGTCCAGGTCACGGTGGAGGCGCCCTTGACCAGGATCCGTACCGGCATCGCGGTCTGCTGCTGCACGTTCGCCTCGTCGGGCCGGTTCTGGCGAGACATCGGCACGATTCCTTCTCTGCTGACGATGGTTGCGGGCGGCTGGGCGGTTTGGTCACTCGGGCGATCGGACTGTACTACGATCACCTCGATGCTGACGCCGCCTTCGACCGCCTCGGCCAGGGACATGACGTTCCGCGAGCTGGTCTTCTCGGACTACGTGCGATACCGACCAGGGTCTCGTCCCTCTTGGCCCGCTGTCGTGCTGCGGATCGGGACGCTGCCGGGACTGTTGGCCTCCGTGCTCCTTCGAGCGCAGCAGTGCCTGCACCGGTCCGGGCGCACCCGCATCGCCGATCAGCTGCGGACCCTCGGGAACGTGCTCGTGGGTGCCGACTTCGGAGCCGGGATGCAGATCGGCAAGGGCTTCATGCTGGCTCATCCGGTCGGGGTCACGATCGGTTTCGGGCTCGTGATCGGTGACGACGTCACGTTCGCCGGCGGCGTGACCGCAGCGGCCCGGTACTACGACCAGGGCGACGAGACCGAGCAGGAGTGGGCCACGATCGGCGACGGCGCCATGCTCGGGGCGCACGTCGTCCTCGTCGGCGGTGTCACGATCGGGCGCAACGCGATGGTGGGCGCCAACTCGGTGGTGCTGTCGGACGTCCCCGACGACGCCGTCGTCATGGGCTCTCCCGCGCGCCGCATCGGCACGCGCGCGAACGCCACCGCCACGGCCTCCGAGACCGCGTCATGACCCGCCTCGAGGACTACGACCCCGCGAGTCACTACGACCGGGTCACCGAGGCGTGGCTCCTGCTGCTCGGCGACGAGCTGCACTACGGCGTGTTCGCCACGGGGGACGAGCCGCTGCCCGTCGCGACCGCCGCCCTGACCCGCACGATGATCGATGCCGCCCGGCTCCAGGTCACGCCGGCCGGGGAGCGGCCTCTGCGTCTGCTCGACATCGGGTGCGGCTCCGGCGCGCCGGCGTGCGACCTCGTCGAGGAGTTCGGCATCGAGGTCGTCGGGATCACCACCAGCCCGGTCGGCGTCGCGACCGCGCGGGACCGGGCAGCACGACGCGGACTGCCCGGTGCCACGTTCGAGCAACGTGACGGCACCGACAACGGGTTCGAGGACGCGTCGTTCGACGTCGCCTGGGCCATGGAGTCCGCCCACCTGATGCGTGATCGCCACGCGTTGCTGTCCGAGGCCGCGCGCGTCGTCAGGCCCGGTGGCCGCGTCGTGCTGTGCGACCTGCTGCGCTGGCGTGAGATCCCCTTCGCCGAGGTCCGCGCGCGCCGCGAGGACTTCGCGACGCTGCGCACCGCCTTCGGGGACGCGCACTTCGAGTCCCTGGCCTACTACGCCGACTCGCTCGCGGAGCTCGGGCTCGAGGTCGAGGTCGCCGACGACCTCACGCAGGCCACGCTCGCGACGTTCGACCGGTGGCGCGACAACGCCGCCCGGCATCGTGACGCAGTCGTCGACCTCATCGGCGCCTCCGGCCTGGCGGCGTTCGAGCGGTCCTGTGACATCCTCGAGGCGTTCTGGCGGGACGGAACGTTCGGGTACGGCGTCGTGGCGGCACGTCGCCCCGCGTGAACAGACGAAGGAGAATCGAACCGACATGAGTACCTCTGCCACCGACGTCGAGCAGACCGTCATCGGCTTCCTCACCACGATCGAGAAGCTGCCTGAGGCGTTCGGACCGTCCACGTCGCTCTATGCCGGGGGTGCCGGTCTCGACTCCTTGGAGACCGCCGAGCTGTCCGCCATCTTGGAGGACACCCACGGGGCCGACCCCTACTCCGCGGGCGAGATGCCCCAGACGTTGGCCGAGATCCAGGCGTACTACGCCGCGAACTCGGCCTGACGCCGGTGTTCGAGCTCATCCGGCGGGTCGCCGAGGACGACCCCGACCGTGTGGGACTCGCGACGCACGAGCGGTCGTGGACGTACGCCGAGCTGCGAGACGCTGCGCTGTCCGTCGCGGCGTGGCTGCGGGCCGAGCGTGTCGCACGGCTGGCGGTGGCGGACTTCGAGGCCGACGTCGTGGTGCCGGTCCTGGCGGGCGCCTCGCTCGTCGGGGCCGAGGTCACGCAGTACCCACCCGACGACGCCTCGGTCATCGAGGACCTCGTCGAGCGCTTCGACCATGACGTCGTCGTGACCGACCGCCGCGACCTCGGGCACGTCGCGGCACGGCTCGTCGCGCCGAGCGAGGTGCTCGGCGCGGCGTCGGCCGAGATCGGGACGCCTCCTGAGGAACGCCCCCACCTCGTCCTCACGACGGGCACCACCGGGGCGCCCCGTGGCGTCCGCCACGACTGGAGTCGTCTCGTCCGCGGCGTGGCTCGCGTCGCCCCCGTCCAGGACGAGCGCTGGCTGCTCGCCTACGGGCTCCACCAGTTCGCGGGGCTCCAGGTGCTGCTCCACGTCTACGCCGCCGGGGCCACGCTGGTGGCTCCGGCGCCGCGCCGCCCGGTCGAGGGGCTCGAGGCCATGCGTGCCCTCGGGGTGACCCATGCGAGCGCCACCCCGACCTACTGGCGCTTCCTGCTCGCGCGGGCGCGCTCCGACGGACGCGGGCTGCCGGACCTGCGCCAGGTGACGCTCGGCGGCGAGGCGATCCCCGGCCCCCTGCTCGCAGAGCTGGCGGAGGCGTTCCCGCACGCCGGCATCTCCCAGGTCTACGCGGCCTCGGAGTTCGGCTCGACCGGTTCGATGCGCGACGGCCGGGCCGGGCTCTCGGTCGACGTGCTGGACCGTGGCGACGAGGCCGACGTCGACATGCGGATCGTCGACGGCGAGCTCTGGATCCGCACGCGCTCGGGGATGCTCGGCTACTACGGCGAGCCCCCCGTTGACGCCGACGGCTGGCGGGCGACGGGCGACCTGGTCGAGGTCGAGGGTGACCGGATCGTCTTCCGAGGCCGTTCGTCCGAGGTGATCAACGTCGGCGGCGTGAAGGTCCACCCGCTGCCCATCGAGGAGCGCGTCGGGTCCGTCCCCGGCGTCGACATGGCCCGTGTCTTCGGGCGTCCGAACGCCATGACGGGAGCCATCGTGGCGCTCGAGATCGTCGCCGCTCCCGGAGCCGACGAGGCCGAGGTCACCCGGGCGGTCAAGGCGGCGTGTGCCGATCTCGTCCCCGCCGCCCGGCCCCGCAGCATCCGATTCGTCGACGACGTCGCCACGACCGGCGGCAAGATCATCAGGAGACAACCGTGACCAGTTCGCCCACCCAGCAGCGCGTCGTGCTCGTCACCGGCGGCAGCCGAGGACTCGGTGAGGGCATCGTGCAGTCCTACCTGGACTCCGGCGACCTCGTGGCGACGTGCGCGCGGACCAGCACGGACCGCGTCGAGTCGTGGTCGAGCGCGCCGGAGACGGCCGACCGCTTCCTGTTCGTCCCGGCCGACCTCGCGTCGGTCGAGGACGCCGAGCGGCTCGTCGGCGCGGTCGTCGAGAAGTGGGGACGTGTCGACGTCCTCATCAACAACGCGGGCGTGGCGCGCGACGGCGTCCTCCCCCTGTTCTCCGACGACGACATCGACACGGTCGTCGACCTCAACATCAAGGGCATGCTCTACGTGACGCGGCTCGTGTCACGACGCATGCTCACGCGGCGCCAAGGATCGATCGTCAACATCTCCTCGATCGTGGGTCGCTCGGGCTATCGGGGTCTCGCCGCCTACAGCGCGAGCAAGGCAGCGCTCGACGGGTTGACCCGCGCGCTCTCGCGGGAGCTCGGCTCGCGCGGGATCACCGTCAACGGCATCGCGCCGGGATACCTCAAGACGGACATGAGCCACGGGCTCGACGAGGCCCAGCTCGGCCAGATCGTGCGACGCACTCCCGCGGGGCGCCTCGGGGAACCGGCTGACATCGCCCGCGCCTGCCAGTTCCTCACGGACCCGGCCAACAGCTACCTCACCGGTCAGATCATCGTGATCGACGGTGGCCTGACGTCGTGACGACGACCGACCGCCGATGACCTCGACCGCGCTCGTCACGGGCGTCGCCGGCCAGGACGGCATGTACGTCGCGCGGCTGCTGCGCGAGCGCGGCTGGTCGGTCGTCGGGACGGTGCGGCCCGGGTCCACGACGCTCGAGACCATGCGGCCCTACCTCGGCGGGGTCGAGGTCGTCGAGCACGACCAGCGCGACACCGGCGGCTTCGTGCGGCTGCTGACCGAGCGGAAGCCGGCGACCGTCGTCAACCTGGCGGGCCTCAGCTCGGTGCCCGGCAGCTGGTCGGCACCCGCGGAGGTCATGGAGACCAACGCGACCGCCGTGGTGGCGATGCTCGACGCGATCCTGCGCCACCGTGACGCCACGGGTCTCGACCCGTCGTTCGTGCAGGCGTCGAGCTCGTCGATGTTCGCCCCGCACCCGGACGGACCGATCGCCGAGGACGCACCGCACGAGCCCCGGACGCCGTACGCCGTGTCCAAGAGCGCCGCGCACCACGCCGTCGGCACGTACCGCGAGGAGCACGGCGTGCGCGCGTGCTCGGCGATCCTGTTCGGTCACGAGAGCCCCTTCCGGGCACGTCGCTTCGTCGCCGGCCGGATCGTCCGGCTGGCCGTCGAGGTCGAGGCCGGCCGCGTCGCCCCGGGACCAGGTGGCTCGATCGTGCTGGGCGACCTGGACGCCCAGCGCGACTGGGCGGCCGCCGCGGACGTCGCCGAGGCGCTCGTCGCGATGGCCGAGCACGAGGGTCCGGGCGACCTGGTGGTCGCGACGGGCGAGGGCCACACCGTCGGCGACCTGCTCGCGGCGGCGTTCGCGGCCGTCGGTCGCGACGACTGGCGCGACCACGTCGACCTGCGGCCGGAGCTGTGGAGCGCCGGCCAGCCCGAGGTGCTCGTGGGTGACCCGTCGCGTGCCGCCGAGGTGCTCGGCTGGCGCGCCAGGACGTCGTTCGGCGACCTGGTGGGACAGATGGTCGAGGTCGATCGGCGGCGCCTCGCCACCGGTGTCGAGTCCTCGCCCGCCTACCTCTGACCCGCCCCGCCCGGGTGGGGGCGCTGATTCCCAGGCCAGCCTGGTAATCAGCGCGCGAGGCTCGGTTTCCCGTCGGATGTGGGTGTTGCGACCCGGGCTCGGGACGGATTCCCAGGCTCGCCTGGGAATCGGCGCCCCGGGCGCGGCCGGTCGTCCCACTCCGGGGCCCGACGACCGGCCAGGGGGGACGGGAAGGAAAAGTTCGTGCCATTCGTGGACGGGCGGACGTATCCCGGCCCGTTCGCGCTCGTTGGTGCCTATGCTCGGGATGACCACCGAGCACGATCCACGATCCGGCTGCCGGGACGAGCACGGCGGACCGACCACGACAGACGAGGAGTCACGATGGCGCGGGGTATCCAGCTGGTCGGCAAGCGTCTGAACCAGACCGTCCGCAGCTTCTCCAACGGTCCCAAGGTGCTGGCCGACATCGCGGTGCACGCGGTCTCCGGACGCCCCGAGGAGCTCGAGTACGTCTCGCGCGAGGGGATCACGATCACGATCCCGAACGAGCCCGGCGCCCGCGTTCCGGTCTACGAGATCCTCGTCGAGGACGAGTACCGGATCGGCTGGATCGCCCAGGGTCTCGAGGCCCCCGTGGTGCTCGACGTCGGTGCCCACGTCGGCTGCTTCTCCGTCACGGCTGCGCGCCGCCTGGCCGGCTCCGAGGTCTACTCCTACGAGGCGTCGCCCACGACCTCGACCTACCTGTTCCGCAACATCGAGCAGAACGGGCTGACGGACCGCGTCCACGGCTTCCACCTCGCGGTCCGTGCCGAGGACGGCGAGCTCGAGATCGCCGACTACGGCGCCGCGAGCGGCCACAACGGCGTGCTCCACCTCGACGAGGGTGTCGAGCGCGTCACCGTCCCGGCGGTCTCGATGCGCGAGGCGCTCACCAGGAGCGGACGCTCCGCCGACCTGGTCAAGATCGACACCGAGGGCGGCGAGTACGACATGGTGCTGGGCTCGGACCCGGCCGACTGGAGCGGCGTGCGGCGCGTCGTCATGGAGTACCACAACCTGCCGGGCCACTCCTGGGAGGAGCTCGAGGGCTTCTTCGCCCGAGCCGGTCTGCACACCGTCGACCGCGCGCCGTACTCCGAGGGCCTCGGCATGGCGTGGCTCTCGCGCGACGAGATCTCGGCGCCCCCGACCCCCGCGTGAGCAAGCTCCCGTCCCGGCTGCAGCCGCTGTGGCCGGTGGCCAAGCGTGTCCACCGGCTGCTGACGTTCGTCGTGGGCCTCCTGGCTCGCGCCACCCGGCGCTGGCAGGGCGAGCGAGCGGTGCCTCGTGGCGCCGTCGAGACGGTCGATCGGTGGCGCGCAGGCTCGGGCGTCACGGTCCACGGCCTGGGGTCCGAGAAGGACCTGGGCCGCACGCCGCCCCCCGGTGAGCCCGCCGGTCACTGGGTCTTCTCGCGCCCCGACCGCCACACCGCTCCCCGCACGTACTGCCTCGAGGTCGAGGGCGGCACGGTCGTCGGGGGCACCGGCGCGATCATCAGCCGCGACGGGCTGCTCGACTTCGAGTCGAGCCCGTACTTCGGGGTGCCGACCTGGCGCGAGCACCCGCTCTACCTGCGGGGCCGGCTCCCGCGCGTCGAGCGCGTCGACGGCGACCTCGCGGTGCTGACGACGCGCGGCGGCGGCAACTACTACCACTTCATCATCGACGTGCTGCCGCGGCTGGGCGTGCTGCGTGACGCCCTGCCGGGCCGTCTCCCCGACGCGGTCCACGTCCCGGACGCGGCGCCCTGGCAGCGCGAGCTGCTGGCGATGGCGGGCCTGGGCGGCGTGCGCCTGGTCGGCGACGACCCGCAGGTCTCGGTCCGTGCCGACCGGCTGCTCGTGCCGTCCTTGCCGAACGCCAACGAGACCGCGCCGCCGTCCGTCGTGGGGTGGGTGCGCGAGCACCTGCGTCCCACGGAGGACGCGCCCCAGGGACCGTTGCGTCTCTACGTCACGCGCGGAGACCGGCCCAACACGCGGCGCGTCGTCCGCGAGGCCGAGCTGTGGCCGCTGCTCGAGGAGCGGGGCTTCACGCGCGTCGACCCCGGCACCCTGGGTCCGCAGCAGCAGGTCGACGTCTTCTCGGCCGCCGAGATCGTCGTCGGTCCGCACGGCGCCGCGCTCACGAACGTCGTCCACGCGCCGCCTGGCGTCGCGGTGCTCGAGCTCTTCACCGCCGCCTACGTCAACCAGTGCTACTGGTCGATCTGCCAGTCGGTCCCGGACGCGCGCTATGAGTACCTGATCGACGGCGACGTGAGCCGGCACGGTCCGGGCGACCCCATGAATGCGATCCTGGCCGACATCGACGTCGACCCGGCCCGGGTCGTCGCCGCGGTCGACCGCCTGCTCCAGGGCCGGTCGCGGGGCCGCGGGGCGTAACCTCGTCGTCGTGCCCGTCGTTCGGACGGGGGAGGGCGTCGCCGTGACGAACGTCGGACGGGTGGCCCCTCGTGCCATAGACTCGGTGCCCGGTGGCGCGGCACGCGTCAGAAGCAGGATGAAGGGAATCTCGTGGACCTGCGCCAGTTCTTCGGCACCCTGCGGCGACGGTGGATCTTCGGGGTCGTCACCTTCCTGCTCGGTGTCGCGGCGACGGTGGCCGTCGTGTTCTCGATGGCTCCCCAGTACGGGTCGACCGCCAAGATCTTCATCTCCACGCCCTCGGGTGGCTCGGCCGAGTACGCGGCGTCGTTCATCGTGACGCAGCGCGTCGCGTCCTACGCCGATCTCGCGGTCGACCCCACGGTCCTCGCCGCGGCGGCGGACCGACTCAGCTTCCCGCAGACGGGCGAGCAGCTCGCGGGTCACATCAGTGCCTCGGTCGTCACCTCGACGCAGACCATCCAGCTCGATGCGAAGGCCGACACCCCCGAGCGCGCGCAGGAGATGGTCGGCGCGGTGGCCGAGGAGCTCACCGCCGTCGTCAAGCGCCTGGAGCGACCCGTCGCGAGCGGTGAGAACCCAGCCATCGCGGCCCGCATCGCGGGTGAGCCCAGCCTGAGCTCCAGCCCGGTCTCGCCCAACATCCCGCTCAACCTCGGCGCCGGTGTGCTCATCAGCCTCTTCGTCGCGCTCACGGGCGCGCTCGTGCGCGACCTCATGGACCGCACGGTCAAGAACCGTCACGACATCGAGCGCCTCACGACGGCGGCCATCCTCGGCACGCTGCCCTACAACTCCGAGGTCAAGCAGGAACCGCTCAGCGCCGAGACCGGAGGCAGCCTCGCCGAGGCGTTCCGCGTGCTGCGCACCAACCTGCAGTTCGTCAAGCTCGACTCCGACCGGCGCGCGATCCTGGTCTCGAGCGCCCTGCCCAACGAGGGCAAGACGCTCGTGGCGACCAACCTCGCGCTGTCGATGGCGCAGTCCGGCAAGTCCGTCCTGCTCATCGACTCCGACATGCGCAACCCGAACGTGGCCGAGCTGCTCGGGCTCGAGAACGCCGTCGGCGTCATGTCGGTCCTGGTGGGCCGCACGTCCTTCGAGCAGGCGCTGCAGACCCACGTCAGCGGCATCTCGTTCCTCGGCACGGGCCCCATGCCGCCCAACCCCGCCGAGGTCCTGGAGTCGCAGGCCATGCGCGACCTGATCGCTCGCGCCCGCCGCGAGTTCGACATCGTGATCGTCGACGCTCCGCCGATGCTGCCCGTCGCCGACGCGTCGATCCTGCTCACCGAGGTCGACGGCGCTCTGCTGCTGGTGCGGCACGGGTCCACGACGCGCGAGCAGCTGCGACTGGCGCTGGCACGCATCGAGACCGTGGGCGGCTCGCTGCTCGGCCTGGTCCTCAACCGCACGCCGCGACGCGCGACCGACATGGACTCCTACGGCTACGGGTACGGCCACGGCTACGGGTACGGGTACGCCACCGCGAACGCCCCGAAGTCCTCGAAGGACAAGGACAGGGCCAAGGACAAGGCGCGCAAGGCCGAGCCCGCTGCCGGCGACGGTCGGGTCGGCCGTCGCATCAAGCGCTGAGCCGGGACGCACATGAGGGTCAAGGTCGTCGACGACGCGGTCGCCTCGGTCCGGGCGTCCGCCCCGACGACCGTGCCGATCCTGGTCGTCGTCGGCCTGCTCTACGTCCTGCTGCGCGTCACGACGATGTCGTCGTTCACCGCGATCGCGGCGGCCGGCGTGGCGGCGCTCGTGCTGCTGGTCACGGCGGCCGGTCTTGAGGGCGCGGCGATCGCGCTGCTCACCGTCGGCGTCGCACTCTCGCCCATGGACGCCCTGCGTCCCGTCTCGGCGATCGAGTTCGTCGCCGCGTCCGACGTGTTCCTGGCGCTCGGCTTCGGCGTCCTGATCCCCGTGCTCATCGTGCGACCCGCGCGCATCCACTCCGCCTACGTGCTCGCTGCGGCGGTGCTGGTGCTGCTGTGCATCCTGTCGTCGGTGCTGAGCGACTTCCCCCTGCTGAGCCTGAACAGCACGGCCCGCCTCGTGGTCGGGGCGCTCACGCTGCCGTTCCTGTTCAGCGTCTGGCAGCCGCAGAAGCACATCACGACACTCTTCGCGGCGGCGTTCGTCGTGGGCAACTGCTTCAACCTGGCCTCGTCGTTCTGGCGCGGCATCGGGGACGGCGGTCGCCGCATCGGCTACTCGACGCACCCCAACATCCTGGGGCTGGCCGCCCTCCTGGGACTTGCGCTCATCCCGTTCCTGCTCGATGCGATGCCGCGCCTGCGGGTCTTCACCCTGCTGGGCGCGGCGGGCTGCTCGTACGCCATCTGGGTGAGCGGCAGCCGCGCCGCGCTCCTGGCCGCTGCGGCCGTCGCCGTGCTCTACATCGTCTTCTCGCGCTCCGTCGCCGGTGCGATGGCGCTGTTCGGCCTGTCGATCCCGGCGTTCTACATCGTGGCCCAGGCGTACCTGAGCGACGAGAACGACTCCGCGTCGGCCCTCGGACGTCTGCTCGGAGGCGGCTCGTCGCAGGGCTCGGACCAGGCGCGCGTCATGGCCGCGGAGCACGCCTGGGACGTCTTCCAGCGACATCCGCTCCTCGGATCGGGTCTCGCCGAGGTCATGGAGGCCCACAACATCTACCTGCAGGTCGCTGCGGCCGTCGGTGTCGTCGGGGCCGCGGTGTTCCTCGTGGTCCTGGGCATCGTCGCGGCGCGGGCCTTCTCGCTCCCCAAGCCCTACGACCTGCTCATCCTTCCGGTGCTCGGCTACGCGATGATCGGCGTCATGACGCCGATCCTGTGGGACCGGTACGTGTGGTGCGTGCTCGCGCTGCCGTTCCTGGTCCCCTGGAACAGCATCGACGGCGACGAGGCCCAGGACGAGGAGCCGGTGACCACGGGCTCGCACCGGGCGGGGCTGCTGCTGCCGGACGTCAGCCGCGATCTGCGGCCGAGCCGGACTTGGGCACGCGCACGGTGACCTTCGTCCCGAGGCCCGGTGCGGTCTCGACGACGATGCCGTACTGGTTGCCGTAGACCGTCCGCAGCCGCTCGTCGACGTTGGCGAGCCCGACCGACGCGCTCGTCGAGTCGCCGCTCAGCGCCGCCTGCACGGTCTCCGGCTCGGACCCGATGCCGTCGTCCTCGACCGTGATGAGGCACTCCATGCCGGCGTCGTGCGCGATGACCGTGACCGTCCCGTCGCCGTCCTTGCCGGCCAGGCCGTGGCGCACCGCGTTCTCGACGAGCGGCTGCACCGACAGGAACGGCAGGCGGACGTTGACGACCTCGGGCGCGACCTGCGTCACGATCCGCAGGCGGTCGCCGAATCGTGCCTTCTCGAGGACGAGGTAGCGCTCGATCGAGCGGAGCTCCTCCGACAGCGTCGTGAACTCCCCGTGCTGGCGGAAGGAGTACCGCGTGAAGTCGGCGAACTCGAGCAGGAGCTCGCGGGCGCGCTCGGGGTCGGTGCGCACGAACGAGGCGATCACGGCGAGCGAGTTGTAGACGAAGTGCGGTGAGATCTGGGCGCGCAGGGCCCTGAGCTCGGCCTCCATCAGCGCGGTGCGCGACGCCGCGAGCTCGGCCAGCTCGAGCTGGCTCGCCATGAAGCCGGCGACCTCGGTGGCGGCCCGGGCGAGCCCCGCCGAGGCCTCGTCGTCGATCGCGACCAGGCAGCCGACGACGAGGTCGTCGACCGTCAGGGGCGCGACGATGGCGCGGTCGCTGGCCTGCGTCGTGCCGGTCGCGAGGGCCGCGGCGACCTCGGCGGCGACGTCGTCGACGCTGCCGGGCCCGTCCCACGCGAGCGTCCCGGACGGCGAGGTGATCGCGACGGTGCGGGTGCCGAGCAGGGTGCGCACGTGGGGGAGCGCAGCGGCCGCGCTGCCCACGTGGAGCCCGCCGCGCAGGGCCGGGGCGGTGCGAGAGGCCGCATGGAGCGTCTCGTAGGTGGCGCGTTCGGCGGGACCGCCCAGACGCCGGCGTCGTCCGACGAACCACCAGCGGGCCGCGAGCGCGAACGCGACGGCCAGGAGCAGGACCGCGGCGACGGCGACGACCTCGCGCATCGGCTCAGCGGAAGTCGAGCAGCAGCGTGTCGGGGGCCTCGGCCGCCGGCGTCGCCTCCTTGACGACCCGGGCCCGCGAGCAGATCGTCTCGTGGCGCAGGCGGAGCGTGCCGGTGCCGGAGGCGTGGGAGGCGAACAGGTCGCGGACCTCGCGCAGGACCTCCGAGCCGACGCCCGGTGCGCGGATCTCCTCGGCGAAGCGCAGGAGCGCCTTGAGGTCGAGCTGCTCCCACGAGCCCACCCGGGTGGTCTCGACCGGCTCGAACAGGCCGGTCGCATCGAGGGTGTCGGGTCCCCGGCGCTCGCCGCGGCGGTCACCGACGACCTCGCGCAGTCGCCGGACCCACGGGATGGAGTCGTCGTAGGTGCGCTCGAGCGCCGAGAGCAGGCCGCCGGGTCGCAGGACGCGGGCGTAGTCGGCCAGCACCGTCGAGCTCTCGCGCAGGTCGGGGGCGACGACGACGTCGAACGCGTCGGGGCGGAACGGCAGACGCTCCCCGCTCGTGCGGACGGCCAGGATCTCGTCGTGGCGACGCCGGACGACGTCGTCACCGGCGACGACGACCTCGTGCCCCTGCTCGGCGAGCACGTACGCGAGCGGTCCGTCGGTGAGGTGCAGCACGCACGAGAGCGTGCCGTCGACGAGCCACGTGGCGGCTCGCTCCGCCCCGCTGCGACCGCCGGCTGCGGTCGGCGGGGTGGTGCCGATGATCCCGGACTCGCTCATTGTCTGCAGGCTACCGGGCCGAGGCGTCCCGGACCGGGCACGACACCCGGGGTGCGGCTGCGTCGGATCAGCCGATCGGTGAGGCCTCGGCGCCCCGGGTGAAGGCCGCCGCGGCGTAGTTGAGCCACTGGGCGACACCCGCGGTGTCACCGCGTCCGTAGGCCGCCAGGGCGCCGCGGTAGCCTTCGGGCTCGGCGGCGTGCCCGGCCTCCGGCACGGTCACCGAGGCCGGGTCGACGCCGCGGGCCACGAGCACGAGTCGCTCGGCCGCGCGGGCCACGACGCCGTTGTGCGACACGAAGGCGGCAGCGTCGACGATCTCGGCGTGGACGAGCGCGGCGACCACGAGCCCCGGGGCGTCGGTCCCGGCCACGAGACGCCGACCCAGGTCGGCCAGTCGCGCGACCCCCGCCGGGTCGGTCGGACGTCCCAGGTCGTCGTCCGGCACGGAGCCGCCGGCCGCCAGCGCGTGGAGACGGGCGACGGCCTGCACCGGGGCGCGCTGCCACACCGGCACGAGGCCGAGCAGCTCGGTCGACAGACGGACCGCGGCGCGAGCCGTGGCGTCACCACCGCCGCCCGCGAGGACCTCGGGGTCGCTCTCGCCGCCCTCGAGCCGCGAGGTCGCCGCAGCGCCGAGCAGCAGCGACCGGGCGGTGTCCTCGGGCGTCGTGCGGCGCAGGCCGCGGTCACGCAGCAGCGCGTCGATGCCGTCGCGTGCGGCCGCCACGGCGGACGGCACCCCCTCGAGGGAGGCGGCGGCGAGGAACGGGTCGCTGTCAGGCACCCGCCCACCGTAGTCGCGACCCCGCTGTCGCCCGGGGGTGGGACGAAGGATTCTGCCTTCCGCACCGTGCGCCTCGTGGGACGCAGGATTCTGCCTTTCACATGACCGGTGATGCGAAAGGCAGAATCCTTCGTCCCGCCGGCTCTTCGCCCCCCGCGGCGCACAGGGGTCGGCGCCACCCAGGGGATGGCGCCGACCGAGGGCCAGCATGCTCGGCTACCAGGCGTGCACTTCGTGTAGGTCGCCGCGGGTCCGCGTGATCCCTGATCGCGGATCCCGTGGGCGCCTTCCCTTCGGAACGGGTGGATCGCCGCGTGGGTACCGATCTGCTGGTCGTCTGTGAAGATGTGCCTCGTTTGTAACCCAGGTCACACCCGGACCGGAACCCCTACGCGGACGTAATGTTCTGCGCACCCGTTCACAAGCCCGCGGGGCTCAGGCGGCGAACAGCCCGCGGCGACGCGTGCGGCGCGATCGCGCGAGGACGACCGCGACCGCTCCGGCGGCGCTCGCCACCAGCAGCCCGGCGGCAGCGCGTCCGACCGTCGTGTCGAGCCCGATCCGACGACGCAGGGCCACCGGCTTGGCGAACGTGAGGACCGGCCAGTCGTTCTCGGCCGCGATGCGTCGCAACGTGCGGTCGGGATTGACCGCGTACGGGTGACCGACCGTCTCGAGCATCGGGACGTCGGTCTCGGAGTCGGAGTAGGCGAAGCTCGACGCGAGGTCGTAGCCGCGCTCCTCGGCAAGTGCCCGCATGGCCTCGGCCTTGTGGGGTCCGTACGCGTAGAAGTCGACCTCGCCGGTGTAGCGGCCGTCGCGCTCGACGAGCGTCGTGGCGATGACGTGGTCGACCCCCAGCAGCGCCCCGACCGGCTCGACGACCTCGGAGCCGGAGGCCGACACGATCACGACGTCGCGACCGGCGGCCTGGTGGTGCTCGATGAGCTCGACGGCCTCGTCGTACACGAGCGGGTCGATGATCGTCTGCAGCGTCTCGTTGACGGCGCGCCGCACGGCCTCGACGTCCCACCCGGCGATCATGTCGGTCAGGTAGACGCGCATCTTCTCGAGCTGGTCGTGGTCGGCACCGTTGAGCGCGAACATGAAGTTGGCGTACGCGCTGCGCAGCACGGCTCGGCGCGTGAGCAGCCCGCCGTCGAAGAACGGCTTGCTGAAGGCCAGCGTGCTCGACCGGGCGATGATCGTCTTGTCCAGGTCGAAGAACGCGGCGGACCGCGCAGGGTTCACCCCTTCAGCATAGGCGCAGGTCAGGACACCCGTGGGTCGAGCGCCGAACCCACCCGTCCACAGGGCGTCGGGATCCGACGTCGTCGTCCACAGGCCGGCACCCGCGGTCTCGTCACGGTCCTGCCGCGCGAGCACGATCGACGCATGACCTCCTCACCGCTCGTGGCGACGGCCGACCCCGCGCTGCGTGACCACGCGTTGCGCTGGTGCGCCGCCGTGGGGGCGAGCCCGGAGCTCGTCGACGACCTGGTGGGGCTGCGCCGGTCCTGGCGGTCCGCGTCCGCCGTGCTCGTGGGAGTCGACCTCGCCGCCCTCGTGTCGCGCGGGGAGGTCGCCAGGCGTGACCGTGTCGTCCTCGTGGCCGAGGACCCGGACTCGGCCTGGCGGCACGCCGTCGACGTGGGCGCCGCGGAGGTCGTGGGACCAGGGGCCGAGGACCTGGCGGTGCGAGCCGTCGCGGCCGCCGTCGACGGGCGGCGTGAGGCCTGCCTGGTGACGGTGGTGGGTGCCGTCGGTGGAGCCGGCGCGAGCACGTTCGCCACGCTCCTCGGGCTCGCGGGCGCCGGGCGCGGGCTCGAGCCGCTCGTCGTCGACGCCGACCCGGACGGGGGAGGGATCGACCTGGCACTCGGGGCCGAGCGCGCCGACGGGGCGCGCTGGCAGGACCTCGACCCGGCCGGGGGTCCCTGGGGTGCGGCTGCCCTGCGCCAGGCCCTGCCGACGAGTGGCGGCACCTCGTTCCTCACCTGGGCTCGCGACCGGCCCGCCGGCGAGGTGCCGTCCCTGCGCGACGTCGTGAGCACGGCCGTGCGCGGCTTCGACCTCGTGGTCGTCGACCTGCCGCGCCACCGGGTCGGTCCCGAGACCGAGACGCTCGGCGTCTCGGTCCTGACCGTCCTGGTGACCCCCGACGACGTCCGTTCCGTCGCGGCGGCGCGTCGCGTGGCGGGCGACCTCGAGCACGCGGTGACCGACCTCGTCGTCGTCGCGGTGCGCCGAGGCCCCGGTGTGGGGCGGGCGGGCGTGGGCGAGGTGCTGCGACGACCGGTGACCGGGATCATCCGCCCGTCCCGCCGCGTGCGCGCGGCCCTGGAACGTGGCGACGGGCCGTGGGGCTCGCGATCCGGACGGCGCACCGCGGCGACCGTCCTCGACCTGCTGGGCCTCGGGACCAAGCGGTGAGCGCCGCGGACCTGCTCGAGCGCGTGCGTCGGCGACTCGCCGAGGGAGCGCTCGAGGTCACCCCGGTCTCGGTCGCGGAGGCCCTGCGCGAGGAGCCCGGGCTCCACGGCAGCGCCACGGTGCTGGCGCTCGTGGACCGTCTGCGCTCGGAGACGATCGGCGCCGGCCCCCTCGAGCCGCTGCTCCGCCTGGAGGGCGTGACGGACGTGCTCGTCAACGGGGCCGACCAGGTGTTCGTCGACCGGGGCAGGGGCTTGGAGCGTCACGACGTGACCTTCGCCGACGACGCGGCCGTCCGGCGTCTCGCCCAGCGACTGGCCGCCGCAGCCGGTCGTCGCCTCGACGACGCCTCGCCCTGGGTCGACGCGCGCCTCGCCGACGGGACGAGGCTGCACGCCGTGCTCGCGCCCGTCGCCCGGCCCGGCACCGTCGTGTCGATGCGGGTGCCGTCGCGGCGGGCCTTCTCGCTCGACGACCTGCACGCCGTCGGCATGGTCGACGACCGATCGGTCGCGTGGCTGGAGCACGTGGTCGCCTCCCGGGCCGCGTTCGTCGTGACGGGCGGGACGGGGTCCGGCAAGACGACGCTGCTCGCGGCACTGCTCGGTCGCGTGTCGGCCAGCGAGCGGATCGTCGTGGTCGAGGACTCCACCGAGCTGCGCCCCGACCATCCCCACGTCGTGGGCCTCGAGGCCCGGCCCGCCAACGTCGAGGGCGCCGGGCGGGTGACGGTGCGCGACCTCGTGCGTCAGGCGTTGCGCATGCGACCGGACCGGCTCGTCGTTGGCGAGGTGCGGGGAGCGGAGGTCGTCGACCTGCTCGCGGCGATGAACACCGGTCACGAGGGCGGCTGCGGCACCGTGCACGCCAACTCGGCCCACGACGTGCCGGCGCGGTTCGAGGCTCTCGGCGTCGCCGCGGGGCTGACGCGCGACGCCGTGCACAGCCAGCTGGGCTCGGCGCTCGACGTCGTCCTCCACCTCGCGCGGGGGCCCGGCGGCCTGCGGCGTCTGCACGAGATCGCGGTGCTCGAGGCGAGGGGCGGTCAGGTCGTGCCGGTGACCGCGGCACGACGCGAGCACGACCTCTGGCGCATCGGTCCGGGCTGGGACCGACTGGTCGCGGTGGCCGGGGTCGAGCGATGAGTCCGTGGGCCCTCGTCGCCGCGCTCGGGACCACGCTCGCGCTCCTGCTGCGGTGGCCCGCTCCGGGGCTGGTCGCACGCCACCGGCTGGCGCTCACGAGACCGGTCGTCGGGGCCCGGCGGAGCCCAGCACGACTGCTCCTGGTCGTCGTCGCGGGTGTCGGCCTCATGAGCGTCGACGGTCCTCTGCTCGTCGTGGTGCTCGTCGCCGCGGGTGTCGCCGCGTTCGCCACGCGGACCGTCGTGGCCGGCCGCCGCCGGACCGCCGTGGCCGAGCGACGTGCCTCGGTCGCCGACGCGCTCGACCTGCTGGGGGGCGAGCTCAGGGCCGGGGCCCTGCCGGAGGAGGCCGTCGCTGCCGTCGCGCTGGACGTCCCCGTCCTCGCGGGGGCCTCGGCCGCGATCCGCTCGGGCGGGGACGTGGGCGCGGCACTGCGCGCCCTGGCACGACCGGAGGGCGCCGAGGCTCTCGCGGACGTCGCGGCGGCCTGGGACGTCGCCGAGCGGACGGGCGCGCCCCTGGCCGACGTGCTCGAGCGTCTCGGGGTGGGCCTGCGCGAGGAGCTGGACGTGCGGCGAGAGGCTGAGGCCGAGGCCGCACCGGCACGCGCGACCGGCCGGCTGATGGCGGGGCTGCCGGTGCTGGGCCTCGCGCTCGGGGCGGGTCTCGGCGCCGATCCGATCCGCGTGCTGACGGCGACGTCGGCAGGTGCCGCCTGCCTCGCCGCCGGCGCCGCCCTGGCGTGCCTCGGGACGTGGTGGGTCGACCGGCTCGCCGACGCGGGCTCCGCCTGACGCCGTGGTCAGCGCCCTGTTCGTGACCCTCGCGGTGGCCCTCCTGGTCCCGGGGCCGTCGGTCCGACGCCTGCGGACCGTCCGCGCGGCCCGACACGGACCGGACCCGGTCCTCGCGGTCACGCTCCTGGTGCCCCTCGCGTGTCTCCTGCTCCTGGGGCCGGTCGCCGGTCTCGTCGTGGCGCTCGGTGCCACCCCGGCGGCGCGTGGCGCGGTCACGAGGCTCGAGTCCTCCGCCGAACGTCGCCGACGCGAGGCGATGGTCGCGCAGCTGCCCACCGCGCTGGAGCTCGTCGTCGCGGTGCTCGACGCGGGTCGTTCGCCCGGGCCGGCCGTCGAGCTCGTCGCGGGGGTCTGCCCGGAGCCCCTGGCGACCGAGCTCGGCCTCGTCGCGTCGCGGCTCCAGGTCACCGGCGACCCCGCAGCGGTGTGGGAGAGGCTGGGGACGCACCCCGTGCTCGGAGCGCTCGGCCGCGCCTTCCGTCGGGCGCAGTCCTCGGGCATGCCCGTCGCTCGCGTCGTCGAGCAGGTGGCTGCGGAACAGCGTCGGGTCGCCCGCGGCGCACGACGTGAGCGGGCCCGACGGGTCGGGGTGCGCACCGCCGCCCCGCTCGGACTGTGCTTCCTGCCGGCCTTCTTCTGCATCGGGATCGCGCCGACCCTGCTCGGCGTCTTCGCGGGGCTCGACCTGACCCCGTGACCCTGACCCCGTGACCCTGTCCACACCGCCGCTCGAGCCCCACCCGTCGTCCACAGGGGCCGCACGAGCACCCCGGACCGCACCCGCGGGCCGCCATCTCCTGACGACACACCACCCACTCAGGAGGTCCTCCATGAAGAAGTCCCTGCTCGCCCGTGCCGTCCGTCGCTCGAGGCGCCGCGACGAGCGCGGCATGTCCACCTCGGAGTACGCCGTGGGCACGCTCGGTGCCTGCACCATCGGCGGCGTCCTGGTCAAGATCGGTCAGTCCGACTGGTTCGGCGACCTCGTGCGCGACGTGCTCGACAACATCCCGAACCTGATCCCCGGGCTCTGAACCGGTGGGAGCGGTCGGGTCGCCCCGGCCGCTCCCGTGGACCACGTCGACCAGAGAGGCCTGTTGCATGGACCGACCGTCCCCCCGTCGTGACGAGCGGGGTACCGCCACGTCCGAGTACGCCGTCGGCACGCTCGGCGCCGCGGCCTGCGGCGCCGCGCTGATCTCGCTCGCGCGCACCGACTGGTTCCCCGACCTGGTCGAGGAGCTGTTGCGCGGGGCACTCGAGCCCTTCACCCTCGTGGAGCTCGTGCGCGACCGGCTCGGCGGGTTCCCCCGGGTGGGCCGTCGATGACGCGCGAGCGTGGCATGGTGACCGCCGAGGCGGCGGTCGTCGCGCCGTTCGTGCTGGTGCTGGGCCTCGCGCTGCTGTGGTGCTCGGCCCTCGGCATCGCGCAGGTGCGGTTGAGCGACGCGACGCGCGAGGCAGCCCGCGTCGTCGCACGCGGCGAGCCCGTGGCGTCCGCGGAGCGGCTCGCGCGTTCGCAGGCGCCCGACGGGACGACGATCCGGGTCAGGCGGGCCCAGGGGCTGGTCGAGGTCCGTGCCACCGTCCGGGCCGGCCTGCCGTTCCTGCCGCACGTGGGCACGCGTCGACTCCACGCCCACGCCGTGGCGGCGGACGAGCAGCCGTGACCCGCCCGGAGTCCGGCTCGAGCACGGTCCACGTCATGACGGCGACCGTGCTCGCCCTGGTGGTGGCCGTCGTGGCGTGGCAGGCCATGGCGCTCGTCAGGTTCCGCCACCAGGTCGAGGCCGCGGCCGATCTCGCCGCCCTCGCCGGCAGCCAGGCCGCCGCAGCGGGCCAGGACGGTTGCGCGGCGGCGCACCGGGTCGCGCGTCGCAACGGCTCGACCGTCGTGGGCTGCCGACTCGACCTGGCCGTGGCGACCGTCCGCACCTCCTCGCGCCAGCGCCTGCTGTGGGGCGGTTCGTGGACCGCGCACGGTCTCGCCCGCGCCGCGCCCGCCGACTACGTCACCCAGGACCGACCCCCTCCCGTCGAAGAAGCGGGCAGCCGTGCTTGGCCGATCCACGGACCCTGAGCCTGTCGAAGGGTCGACGAACCGAGCCAGGGTCCTTCCTGGCCGGTTCGTGTCCCGTCCGCGGAACCGGGGGCTCAGGGCCTCGCGTGCTCGACCACGAGTCCCGCGACCTCCGCGGGACGCTCCAGGCTCGGCAGGTGGCCGGCCCAGTCGAGGTGGACGTGCCGTGCTCCCGGCACCTCGGCGCCCACGCGCTCGGCCATGGTGCGGAAGTCGGGGAGGTCGTGCTCGCCCGAGATCGCGAGCGTGGGAGCCGAGACGTCCGCCAGGCGGACCTCCCGGGTGCGGGGCCGCACCCGGACGACGGACGGATCGGTCTGGACCTCGAACACGTGACGCTGCATGAGTGCCACGAGGCGACGCACGTCGGCATCGGCCTCGGGACCGAGCCACGTCTCGACGTTCAGTGCGGTCGCGCCGTCGAGGTCGCCGGAGTCCAGCAGCTCGTCCTCGCGTGCGCCGAACGCCCGCAGCACGTCGCTCGGTACGTGGTCGGCCAGCGCCGAGCACAGCAGCAGCAGCGACGAGATCCGCTCGGGCGACGTCGCCGCCAGCTCGACGGCGACCTCGCCGCCGCCGGACGCGCCGACGAGCGAGACCCGTTCGACCCCCGCGTGGTCCAGCAGCGCGACGACGTCGTCGGCGTCGTTCCAGGACTCGGTCGGCACGGGGGAGTCCCCGTAGCCCCGCTGGTCGCAGCGCAGCACCCGCAGGCCGGCCGCGAGCAGCGGCTCGACCAGGGGGTCCCACATGCGGCGGTCGCAGACGGTCGAGTGGATCAGCAGGACGGGGTGGCCGCGCCTCGGGCCGAGGTCGTCGTGTGCCAGGGTCATCGGCTCCATGGTGCCTCGACGACCGCTCCGGTGTCAGGCTGGGTCGGCCGGTGCTCCGTCGAGGAGGGCCTCGAGCAGGGCGACCGCTCCAGCCTTGTCGAGCGGCTCGTTGCCGTTGCCGCACTTGGGGGAGTAGACGCACGACGGGCAGCCGCGCGGGCACTCGCACGCGACGATGGCGTCGCGGGTGACCCGCAGCCAGCGGGACGCGACCTCGTGCCCGCGCTCGGCGAAGCCGGCACCGCCGGGATAGGCGTCGTGGACGAAGATCGTGAGCGTGCCGGTGTCGGCGTGCATCGCGGTGGACACGCCGCCGAGGTCCCACCGGTCGCACGTCGCGAGCAGCGGCAGCATGCCGATCGCGGCGTGCTCGGCCGCGTGGGCCGCCCCGGGAACGTCGGCCTCGGCGAGGGCGTCGGCGACCGCACCCGGGGCGAGCGTCCACCACACGGCACTCGTGCGCAGCGTCCGCGGCGGCAGGTCGAGCGGCTCGTCGCCGAGGTTGCATCCTTCGGGCGTCTGCCGACGGAACGACGTGACCTGGCTCGTGACGTCGACCGTGCCCAGGTGGAGCGCGGCCCGCCCCCACGACGTGGTGGAGCGCGTGTCGACGACATCGATCTGGGTCGTGGAGCTGGCGGACGTGGAGTAGCCCGGGTCCTCGGCGTGCACGACCGCGACGGCGTCCTCGACGTCGTAGGCGTCGACGACGTGGACCTGACCCTGGTGCACGTAGACCGCGCCGTCGTGCACGGTCGAGTCCGCCGTGCCGGCGTCGACGGTGCCCACGAGGCGACCGGTCGGCCCGTCCACGATCTGGACGGGTGCGCCACCGCTGGAGCGCAGGTCGGCCAGCGTGGCGGCCCGGTCGCGACGCGTCCAGAACCAGCCGGCCTCACGACGCCGCAACCACCCGGCGTCGGCCAGCGCCTGCACGCCCTCGCGCGCCCGCGGCCCGAACCGGTCGAGCTCGTCGTCGCGCAGGGGCAGCTCCTGGGCCGCGGCCGCGAGGTGCGGGCCGAGCACGTACGGGTTGTCGGGGTCGAGCACGGTGGCCTCGATGGGCGCGCCCAGGAGGGCCTCGGGGTGGTGCGCGAGGAACGTGTCGAGTGGCTCGTCGCGGGCCACGAGGACACCGAGCGACTCCCGCCCGGCGCGCCCGGCCCGCCCCATCTGCTGCCAGAACGCCGCGCGGGTGCCCGGGAACCCGACCGTGACCACGGCGTCGAGCCCCGCGACGTCGATGCCGAGCTCGAGGGCGTTGGTCGTGGCCAGGCCCAGCAGCTCCCCGCCGCGCAGTCGGTCCTCGAGCGCGCGTCGCTCCTCGGGCAGGTAGCCGCCGCGGTAGGTGGCGACGCGGTCACGCAGCTCGGGATCGACCTCGTCGAGGCGCTGCTGGGCGCGTTGTGCGACGTGCTCCGCCCCACGTCGTGAGCGCACGAACACGAGGGTGCGCGTGCCGGCGACGGCGAGGTCGGTGAGCAGCTCGGCGGCCTCGGTCGTGGCCGATCGCCGCGTCGGCGGCTGGGACGGGTGGTGCGCGCCCACGAGCGGCGGCTCCCAGACCGCGATCGTGCGGCCGGCGTGCGGCGACGCGTCGTCGGTGACCGCCCGGACCGGACGGCCGACGAGCGCGTGGGCCGTGCGAGCGGGGTCGGCCACCGTCGCCGACGTGAGGACGACCTGGGGCGAGCTGCCGTAGTGCTCGCACACCCGCAGCAGGCGACGCAGCACGTGGGCCACGTGGGCGCCGAAGACCCCGCGGTAGTGGTGGCACTCGTCGACGACGACGTAGCGCAGACCCGCGAGCAGGCGGGTCCAGCGCGCGTGCGACGGCAGGATCGAGTGGTGCAGGGTGTCGGGATTGGTCAGCACCCAGTCGGCGTGGTCCCGCGCCCACGTGCGCTGCTCGCGGGAGTCGTCGCCGTCGACGGTGGTGAACCGGCCCAGCTCGCGGACGCCCGCGAGACGGCGCAGCTGGTCGCCCGCGAGCGCCTTGGTCGGCGCCAGGTAGAGCACGGTCGGGGCGCGGTGGCCCTGCAGCGCGGCGCCCTGGCGGCCGCGGGCCAGCGCGTCGAGCGCCGGCACCTGGAACACGAGCGACTTGCCCGAGGCGGTACCGGTCGAGACCACGACGTCCTGGCCTTCGCGCAGGTGCCGCAACGCCTCGGCCTGGTGGCCCCACAAGGTGGCGACGCCCTCGGCCTCGAACGCGGCCCGGACGCGCGGCTCGACCCACTCCGGCCACGGCTCGACGACGGCCTCGCGCGCCGGCAGGTGCTCGACGTGCAGCACGCGGTCGCCATGGCGGGCGAGCAGGTCGTCGTACGGCACCGCGTCATTGTCCCAGCGCCCACCCACACGGACGGACGTGCCTGGGACGACCGGCGCGACAGGACGTGTTCTGGCATGGTGGGATCGACCACCGGAAGGGAGAGCCGATGGAGCTCGCGCTCAGCAGGCGCACGGATCCGCCGTTCGAGATCATCGAGGTCGGCGGCGAGATCGACGTGTACACCGCTCCGCGCTTGCGCGAGGCCGTGGTCAACGCCGTCGCGGACGGCGCCCTGCGACTCATCATCGACGTCGAGAAGGTCGAGTTCCTGGACTCGACGGGGCTCGGCGTGCTGGTCGGGGCGCTCAAGCGCGTCCGGGCCGACGGCGGCTCCCTCGACATCGTGTGCACCCACGAGCGGATCCTGAAGATCTTCCAGATCACGGGGCTGGACAAGGTGTTCGGGCTGCACGGATCGGTCGACGAGGCGCGGGCCGCCGGCGCCTGAACGGCGAGCCGTGAGGGACGTCACCGTCCGCATGCCGGACCCCGGTGTCGTGCACGTCACACTGACGTGACAGGTTAGGGCGCGGTAATCCCTGCCCAGAGCTTGGAGGAACACATGGCCGACGCGACGCTCGTTGCGGCAGCCGAGGGGGTCGACATCTCCAGCACGAACCTGATCATCGTCGGGATCGTGGCCGGTGTCGGACTGCTCGCGCTCATCTTCGCGGCACTGTTCCGCTCGCAGGTCCTCGCAGCAGACGAGGGCACGGAGCGGATGCAGGAGATCGGCCGCGCCGTCCAGGAGGGCGCGTCCGCCTACCTGGCCCGCCAGTTCAGGACCCTCGGTCTGTTCGCGGTCCCGGTGTTCGCCCTGCTCGTCCTGATCGGTCGTGTGGTCCTCGACTACTCCTGGAAGATCACGATCGGCCAGTCGGTCGCGTTCCTGCTGGGTGCTGCGTTCTCGGCCACGATCGGCTACCTCGGCATGTGGCTCGCGGTGCGCGCGAACGTGCGCGTCGCTGCGGCGGCCGAGAACGAGGGCCGCGAGTCCGCGATGCGGATCGCGTTCCGTACCGGCGGCACGGTCGGCATGTCGACCGTCGGCCTCGGTCTGCTCGGCGCCGCGGGCGCCGTGCTCATCTACAAGGGCGACGCGCCCTCGGTGCTCGAGGGCTTCGGCTTCGGCGCGGCGCTGCTCGCCATGTTCATGCGTGTCGGCGGCGGCATCTTCACGAAGGCCGCCGACGTCGGCGCCGACCTCGTGGGCAAGGTCGAGAACAACATCCCCGAGGACGACCCGCGCAACGCCGCGACGATCGCCGACAACGTGGGCG
>JALRCA010000082.1 GCA_023257515.1 Aeromicrobium sp. | reverse complement strand
GCTCGCGCCGCAGCACCGGGACGACCTCCTCGCCCAGCAGGTCGAGCTGCTCGAGCACCGTCTTGAGCGGCAGGCCGGCGTGGTCCACGAGGAACAGCTGGCGCTGGTAGTCGCCGAAGAAGTCGGCGAACGCGAGCGTCTTCTCGATGACCTGCTGCGGGCTGCCGACCGTGAGCGGCGTCTGCTCCGTGAAGTCCTCCATCGACGGGCCGTGGCCGTAGACCGGGGCGTTGTCGAAGTAGGGCCGGAACTCGTTGACCGCGTCCTGGCTGTTCCTGCGCATGAAGAACTGTCCACCGAGACCGACGATCGCCTGGTGCGGCTGACCGTGGCCGTAGTGCGCGTAGCGCTGGCGGTAGAAGTTGATCAGGCGGATGTAGTGCTCCTTCGGCCAGAAGATGTTGTTGGCGAAGTAGCCGTCGCCGTAGTACGCGGCGAGCTCCGCGACCTCGGGGGTGCGGATCGAGCCGTGCCACACGAACGGCGCGACGCCGTCGAGCGGAGCCGGGGTGGAGGTGTAGCCCTGCAACGGCGTGCGGAACGTGCCCTCCCAGTTGACGACCGGCTCCTCCCAGAGGCGGCGCAGCAGCTGGTAGTGCTCGATCGTGAGCTCGACGGCCTTGCTGCCGTCGTAGCCGAACCACGGGTAGACCGGCGCGGTGTTGCCGCGGCCGAGCATCAGGTCCATGCGGCCGTCGACGAGGTGCTGCAGCGTGGCGTAGTCCTCGGCGAGCTTGACCGGGTCGTTGGTCGTGATGAGCGTCGTCGACGTCGAGAGCAGGATGTTCTTCGTCTGCGCGCCGATGTAGGCGAGCGTCGTCGTGGGGCTCGAGGGGACGAAGGGCGGGTTGTGATGCTCGCCCGTCGCGAAGACGTCGAGGCCGATCTCGTCGGCCTTCTTGGCGATGGCGACGGTGTTCTTGATCCGCTCGTGCTCGGTGGGCGTCGTGCCGGTGGTGGGATCGGTCGTCACGTCACCGACGGTGAAGATGCCGAACTGCATGCTGGTCATGGTGTGGCCTCCTTGCCTCTGTGCTCCCACCAACTAGTTTAAGTTTCAACTTATTCCGACTCGGCGCGGAGCGAGAGCTTGCGGAGCAGCCGGTTGAGCAGTTCCCGCTCACGCTGCGTCAACGCCTCGACCAGGTCGGCCTCCTGCGCCCCGCGCCCGCCCTGCGTCCGGCGCCACACGTCGACACCGGCCTTGGTCACCTCGACGATGACCCGTCGTCGGTCCTCGGGCGACGGAGCACGCTGGACCCAGCCGGCACGCTCGAGGCCGTCGAGACGACCCGTCATGCCAGCCGCCGAGACCTTCAGCACCTCCGCGAGCTCCGTCGGCGAGGCCACGCCGGGGGTGTCGCGGATCATCAGCGCGTGCAGGGTGTCGTACTCGAAGTCCTGCAGGCCCGTCTCGACGAGCGCGGTCGCGACCGTGCCCTTGAGGTACCGGGCCAGCCGCGCGATACGAGTGACGATCGCCTCGACGTCGTCGTCGAAGTCGACGTCGATCCAGTGCTCCCGCCACCGCTCGACGTGCAGGTCGGTCCAGTCCTTGTCGCTCACGACGTCAGCGTAGTGCTTCGCCGGACTGTCTTTTCGTTGACGAATATTTCGTTGGCGAACTATATTCGACCGCATGCACGTTCCCCCGGTCCTGCGGCACCGCGACTTCCGCCTGCTGCTCAGTGGCATGTCCGCCATCGGCCTGGGCAGTGCCATCGCGCCCGTCGCGCTCGCGTTCGCGGTCCTGGACCTGGGCGGCTCGGCGGCGCAGCTCGGACTCGTGGTCGCCGCCTACGCCCTGGCCGAGGTCGCCACGGTGCTGCTGGGCGGCGTGCTCGGGGACCGCCTCCCCCGCCAGAGGCTCGCCCGCACCGCGGCAGCCGCAGCCGCGGTCAGCCAGGGCGTCGCGGCCACGCTCCTGGTGACCGATCGGGCGAGCATCGGTCTGCTCACCGTGATCGGTGTCGTCAACGGCTGCCTCGTCGCGCTGGGCAACCCGTCGGCCAACGCCCTCACGCGACAGACCGTCCCCGAGACCGACCTCGGCTCCGCCGTCACGCTGCGCCGGCTCAGCCAGAACACGGCCCAGGTCGTCGGCTACTCGGTGGCGGGTCTGCTCGTCGCGTCGATCGGATCGGGCTGGGCGATCGCGATCGACGCCTTCACGTTCGTGGTCGCCGCAGCATGCTTCGGCCTCATCCGCGTCGAGCCCGAGCCGGGTCCGGTCCTCCCCACCACGCCGTGGGGCGAGCTCCGCGACGGCGCGGCCGAGGTGCTGCGCCACACCTGGCTGTGGCTCCTGATCGCGCAGGCGCTCGTCTACCACCTGTTCTTCGGTGGCGCCCACGCCGTGCTCGGTCCCATCGTCGTCGGCGACGCCCTCGGGCGGGCCGCGTGGGGCTGGGCCCTCGCGGCGCTCATGACGGGATTCATCGCCGGCGGACTCGTCTCGTTGCGGTGGCGTCCCCGGCGTGGCCTGTTCGTCGGGACGATGCTGCTGACGCTGACCGCGGCGTTCCCGGTGGCGATGGCGCTGTCCGACCACCTCGCACCTCTGCTGCTCGGCGCGTTCCTGCACGGACTCGGGCTCGAGCTCTTCTCGGTCAGCTGGGACCTGTCGATCCAGCAGAACGTGGCCCCCGACAAGCTCGCCCGCGTCTACGCGTTCGACCTGGTGGGCTCGTTCGTCGCCCGTCCGATCGGCCTCGCCCTGACCGGCCCGGTCGCCGCCACGGTCGGCTTCGACCGTTGGCTCCTCGTGGTCGGCGCCGTCATGGCCGGGACGTCGCTGCTCGCCCTGCTCTCGCCCTCCGTGCGGAACCTGGAGCGACGCGACCTCGCCCCCACCTGACCCCCCAACCCGCTGAGCGTGACGTTTCGGGGCGAGATTCCGGCGTGTCGCCGCAGAATCGTCACACTCAGGGGGTGGGGGGTCAGAGGTGGCGGGCGTAGCTGCGGACCGAGAGCGGCAGGAAGATCGCCGCGACCACGACGCAACCCAGGACGGCCCAGCCGACCTGAGCCGTGACCGCTCCGTCGTTCATCAGGTCGCGCACGCCGGACACGATGTGCGAGACGGGGTTCACGTGCACGAACGCGCGCAACCAGCCCGGCAGCGTGTCGGTCGGGACGTACGCGTTCGACAGGAACGTCAGCGGGAACAGGATCATCATCGAGTAGCCCTGCACCGCACGGGCCGAGCTCGCGACCGTGCCGAACCAGGTGAAGATCCACGCGAGCGACCAGCCCGCGAACATGATGAGCGCGCCGCCCGCCAGCACACCGAGCACGCCGCCCCCGGGCCGGAAGCCCATCGCGAGACCGGCCGCGACCGTGAGCACGGCGGCCAGCGCGTAGCGGAGCAGGTCGGCGAGCGCCGGGCCGGCGAGCGGCGCGATGCGCGCGATCGGCAACGAGGTGAAGCGGTCGAAGACTCCCTTCTCCATGTCCTCGCGCAGCTGCACACCCGTCGCCATGCACGCCGTCAGGGTCGACTGCGCCAGAACTCCGGGGATGAGCAGCGGCAGGTAGGAGCGGACGTCGCCCGAGATCGCGCCACCGAAGATGTACGCAAACATCGCCGTGAAGAGCAGCGGCTGGAACGTCACGTCGAACAGCTGGTCGGCGTTGCGCCGCATCGTCGTGACTGAGCGTCCGGCGAGAGCGAACGTCTGGCTCACGGTCTCGGCGAAGGTCACGCGCGGTCTCAGGTCGTGACCCTCGGCGACGAGCCGTGACAGGCCGTCCTCGGTCGGGGCGAGCGTGTCGGGACGCGAGTCGGCGGTGGTGCTCATGCGACCTCCTGGTCGTCGGCGGCCTCGCCCTGCGTGGGCTGGCCGGTGAGGGCGAGGAAGACCTCGTCGAGGGTCGGCTCGGCGATGCTGGCCGAGGCGAGGTCGAGGCCGGCCTCGCGCAGGGCGATGAGGACGTCACCCGCGCGGTTCGCGTCCGGCAGGCTCGCGACGACGCGCGACGCCTCGGGGCTGAGGCTCGGCTGCTCCCCGAGCACGCGCTCCACGATCCCAGCGGCCTCCGGGGCGCGGGCGGCGTCGCGCAGCTCGACGTGCAGGCTGGACGCGCCGACGAGCCGCTTGAGCTCGCCCGGCGTTCCCTCGGCGACCTTGCGGCCACGGTCGATCACGGCGATCCGGCTCGCGAGCTGGTCGGCCTCGTCGAGGTACTGCGTCGTGAGGACGACGGTGCTGCCGGAGCGGACGAGCTCGCGGATCGTGTCCCACATCTGCCCGCGTGTGCGCGGGTCGAGGCCAGTCGTCGGTTCGTCGAGGAAGACCAGCGGCGGCGAGGTGATGAGGCTCGCGGCGAGGTCGAGCCGGCGCCGCATGCCGCCGGAGTACTGCTCCAACGGACGTGCCGCATCGGCCGTGAGCGCGAACCGCTCGAGCAGGTCGTCGGCACGGGCGGCCGACGCGCTGCGGGACAGGCCCTGGAGCCGGCCGAACAGCCGCAGGTTCTCGCGAGCCGTCAGCTTCTCGTCGACAGACGCGTACTGGCCCGTGACGCCGATGAGCTGGCGGACCACGTGGGGCCGGCGCGCCACGTCGACGCCGAGGACGCGGGCCGACCCGGCGTCGATCGACAGCAGGGTCGCGAGCATGCGCAGGGTCGTGGTCTTGCCGGCCCCGTTCGGGCCGAGGACGCCGAAGACCTGCCCGGGGGCGATGGTCAGGTCGACGCCGTCCACGGCACGGACGTCGCCGAAGCGCTTCACGAGGCCCGTGGCCTCGACGGCTGGAGTGGTCATGCAGAAAACCGTAACAGTTCCAGTTCTGGAACAGCAACAGGTTTTGGTAGTCTGCTGTCGTGGCGGGACTCCGGGAGCGCAAGAAGGCCGCGATGCGTCAACACATCTCCGACGTCGCGACACGCCTCATCCTCGAGAAGGGCTTCGACCGGGTCGGCGTCCGCGAGATCGCCGAGGCGGCGCAGGTCTCGCCCACGACGCTGTTCAGCTACTTCCCGTCCAAGGAAGCGATGTTCATCGACCGGGACGAGCAGATCGAGCGCGAGCTGGTCGACACGATCCGCGACCGGCCGGAGGGCACGACCGCCCTCGGGGCGCTGCGGGACCTGCTCCTCAGACGGTTCGGCCAGCTCGACCACCCCGGGTTGCGGGACTTCGTGGCGATGGTGCGGTCCACGCCGAGCCTCATGGAGCACTGGCGCCAGATCGGCATGCGGCACCAGGTCGCGGTCGCACGCGAGCTCGCCGCAGCGTGGGACCGACCCGAGGACGACACCTACGCCTGGGTCGTCGCGCACTCCGTGCTGGGGATGCGCGAGCAGCTCATGATGTCGGACACGCCGCAGCAGGTCGTCGACGCCACCTTCGAGATCCTCGAGCGCGGGCTGCCCTTCCCCTCCCGCTGACCCACCCCCACCCCACCCCCTGAGTGTGACGTTCTGGCACGAAACACCGGCGTGTCGCCGCCAGAACGTCACACTCAGGGGGTGGCTGGGCTGCGAGCGGTCTGACGGTGCACCACGATGGTGAGCATGCCCGCCACCAACACGTACGCCGTCCGCGACAAGTCCGTCATCGTCACCGGGGCGGGGTCCGGCATCGGGCGCGCCATCGCCCGGGCGTTCCTGGAGCAGGGCGCGCGCGTCGTCGTGACGGGTCGTCGCGAGGAGCCCCTGCGCGAGACCGTCGAGGGGCACGAGGAGAACGCCCTCGTGGTCCCGAGCGACGTCAGCGACCCGGGCTCGGTGCGCGGCCTGGTGGCCCAGACGCTCGAGGGCTTCGGGCAGCTCGACGTCGTCGTCAGCAACGCCGCCGCCTACGCGTCCGGCGACTTCGCCGACCTGTCCGACGAGGAGTGGGCCGCGATGCGCGACACCAACATCGACGGCTTCGTCCACCTCGCCCGGGCCACCCTGCCGGAGCTCGAGCGGTCGGGCGGCAACCTGGTCGCCATCACCTCGGTCAGCGCGCTGGCCGGTGACTGGGGCCAGGCCGGTTACAACGCCTCGAAGCACGCCATCAGCGGGTTCGTCACCTCGCTCGCCCTCGACTACGGCGCCAAGGGCGTGCGCATCAACGCCGTCGCCCCGGCGTTCACTATCACGCCGCTCACCGAGGGCATGGCCCAGGACGAGGACGCGCTCGCGCCCTTCGTGAACCGCGTCGCGCTCGGTCGTCCCGGGCAGCCCGAGGACATCGCGCCGGCCGTGCTGTTCCTGGCCTCGGACGACGCCGGCTACATCACCGGCACGACCCTGCGCGTCGACGGCGGCACCTCGGCCTCGACGGGCCAGCCGCACGCGGAGTGAGTCAGCGGTCGCGGCGCAGCACGTGGTGGAGCGGGTCGTCGGCCGGGTTGTCGGGTTCGGCGTCGCCGGATGCGACGATGCGGAAGCCGATGCGCTCCAGCGCCCGCCACGACCGGCGGTTCGCGGCGACGACGGAGACGAGCACGTAGGGCACCTGCGGGTCGCGGAACGTGTCCTGGACGACGGCATCGAGCATCGCCGATCCCAGTCCGCGGCCCCGGTCGCCCGGCGCACCGACCAGGTAGTCGAGCTCGACCGCGTGCTCGTGCACCGGGCCCGCGATGCGCTCGAAGATCTCGACGTCCTCGGGGTAGGCGTGGACGCGCGAGCGCTGCACCAGCCCGACCGGCCGGCCGTCCAGCGAGGCGAGGAGGTCCTCGCCGGGCTCCTTGCCGTCGGCTGAGTCACCGAAGTCCGCCGCGACCGCCTCGGGCGACGGGTCGTGCTGCCACCAGCGACGTACGTCGTCGTCGGCGAGCCAGGTCTCGAGGAGCGGGAAGTCGTCGCGCGTGAGGCGACGGAAGGACCACGACTGAGGATGGGCGGTGGGAGGGGTCATCGACGGGCTCCGAAGAAGTCACGCAGCAGGACGCTGCTGTCGGCGGCGAGCAGTCCGGCGCTCACCTCGGGACGGTGGTTGAGGCGGCGGTCGCGCACGACGTCCCACAACGAGCCGACCGCACCCGCCTTGTCGTCCCACGCGCCCAGCACGAGCCGCCCGACGCGGGCCGACACCAGGGCGCCCGCACACATGGTGCACGGCTCGAGCGTCACGACGAGCGTGCAACCCTCGAGCCGCCACTCACCCAGCGCACGCGCGGCTGCGCGCATCGCGACGACCTCGGCGTGCCCGGTCGGGTCGAGGTCGCGCTCGCGGGTGTTGCAGCCCTCGCCGACGACGACGCCACGCGGGTCGAGCACGACGGCACCGACCGGCACGTCACCCGTCGAGAGCGCCTGCTCGGCCAGCTCCAGCGCTCGCCGCATCGCCTGCTCGTCGTTCATCCGACGATCGCCTCGAAGTCGGCGCCGAAGCCCAGCCGCGTCGCGACGTCGGTGAGCATCTCGTCCGGGTAGAGCTCGATGTCGTCGCACAGCAGCTCCAGCTCGAGCTCGTCCATGCCGAGGTCGGACAGCAGCCCGAAGTGACCGACGGCCACGAGGTCGTCGTCGGTGTCGTCGTCGAGCCCGATCGCCTCCGCGACCTCCGCCGCGAGGGGATAGACCGGCACGGCGCTCACGTCGGAGAGGACCAGCCGCAGGCCCTCGCCGGCGGCCCGGGCCAGGACGAAGAACTCCTCGGCGATCGAGACCATCGCGACGACGCCGCTCTCGGACCCGAAGCGGGCGAGCGCAGCGGCGATCCCGTCGAGGTCCGTGACGTGGCCCGGGCTGGCCTCGACCACCGTCCAGGCACCGTCCTCGCGGTAGGCCAGGACCGCGAAGTCGACGTCCTCCTCGTCCATGGGGTCGATCGTGGCAGACGCCATGGCTCGGGCACCAGCGTCGGCACTAGTCTCGGGGCCATGCACGTCCACGTCGCCGACCACCCGCTCGTCTCCCACAAGCTCACGGTGCTGCGCGACGCGAGCACCGACTCCCCGACGTTCCGCCGGCTCGCCGACGAGCTCGTGACCCTGCTGGCCTACGAGGCCACGCGCGACGTCCGCGTCGAGACCACCACCGTGACGACGCCGGTCGCCGAGGCGCAGGGCGTCCGGCTGGCCGACCCGCGCCCCCTCGTCGTGCCCATCCTGCGCGCCGGTCTGGGCATGCTCGAGGGGATGCAGCGGCTGCTGCCGACGGCCGAGGTCGGGTTCCTCGGGATGATCCGCAACGAGGAGACCCTCGAGGCCGACACGTACGCCGAGCGCCTGCCCGAGGACCTGTCGGGCCGCCAGTGCTTCGTGCTCGACCCGATGCTCGCGACCGGGGGCAGCCTCGCGGCCGCGATCCAGTTCCTCGTCGACCGCGGCGCCGACCACATCACGGCCGTCTGCCTGCTGGCCGCGCCCGAGGGCATCGCCCGCATCGAGCGCGAGATGGCCGAGATCGGGGTGCCAGTCACGCTCGTGGTCGCCGGGCTGGACGAGCGGCTCGACGAGAACGGCTACATCGTGCCCGGGCTCGGCGACGCCGGCGACCGCTTGTACGGCGTGGCCGACTGACCCGCCCCCTCCCCGCTGGGAGTGACATTCTGACGCGACACGCCAGCGTGTCGCCGTAGATCCGTCACTGCCAGCGAGGACGTGGGGGCGCGGCCTAGGGTCGGGCGCATGGGCAGGCGGGTGGAGCGACGGCAGCGTCGGGTGCGGCTGCTGTGGACCGACGTCGCCACCTGCGTCCTGGTGATCGCCCTCGTCGTCCTGGTGCCGAGGTTCGACCCCGCCGTGCTGCGCAACGCGGTGGTCGGCGCGGCTATCGGCGTCGTCCTGCTCGTCATGGACCGCGTCGCCCGACGGCACGAGCCGGGGCGTCCGGGCTCGTGGTGGCGGTCGGGCGTGTTCGTCGTCCTGACGGCGCTGCTCGGGGTCGTGCTGCTGGGCGCGCTCGACCTGCTCCTCTGAGCCGTCGGGCGTCGGTGACGACCTCAGGCCACGAAGCCGTCGGTCGCCTCGATGACGGCGTCGAGGATGCCCGGCTCGGAGATCACGTGACCCGCGTCCTCGACGATGCGCAGCGTCGAGGACGGCCAGGCCTGGTGCAGCTCCCACGCCGTCACGAGAGGCGTGCACATGTCGTACCGACCCTGGACGATGACGCCCGGCACGTCCGCCAGCCGGTGCGCGTCGGCGAGCAGCTGTCCCTCGCGCAGCCAGCCGCCGTGACGGAAGTAGTGGTTCTCGATACGCGCGAAGTCGAGCGCGAACACGTCGTCGTCGGCCAGCGCGAGCAGGTCGTCGTCCAGCACGAGGCTCACCGTCGAGGACTCCCACCGGGACCAGGCCTTGGCCGCGGCGAGACGAACCGCCTCGTCCGGGTCGTGGAGGAGCCGGCCGTACGCCGCGACGACGTCGTCGCGTTCCGCGGTCGGCACGGGCGCGAGCAGCTCCTCCCACCGGTCGGGGAACACGGTCGCGGCGCCGCCCTGGTAGAACCAGTCGAGCTCGCGCTGCCGCATGGTGAAGATCCCCCGCAGCACCAGGGCATCGACGCGGTCGGCGTGGGTCTGCGCGTAGGCGAGGGCGAGCGTCGAGCCCCACGACCCGCCGCACACGAGCCACGTGTCGATGCCGAGGTGCTCGCGCAGCCGTTCCATGTCGTCGACGAGGTGCCACGTCGTGTTGGTCGACAGGTCGCTGCCGGACTCACCCGCGTGCGGCGTGCTCCGGCCACACCCCCGCTGGTCGAACAGGACGATGCGGTACCGCTGCGGGTCGAAGACGCGACGCTGCGCGGGGGTCGAACCGCCGCCCGGCCCGCCGTGCAGGTACACCGCAGGCTTGCCGTGCGGGTTGCCGGACACCTCGTAGGAGACCCGGTGGCCGTCCCCGACGTCCAGAAGACCCGTCTCGTACGGCTCGATCTCCGGGTACCACGATCGCAACGGCTTCTCGTCCTCGACGTCGGCGATCATCGCGGCCCCTCTCCGGTGACGACCCGGCGCCCGGGTCACGACCCACGATGCCGCATCGCGCTTTCACGGTGCTCACCAGCGCGGACCGCGCCGCCTCGAATTGCATCTGGGGTGCGCCGCGTCAGACTCGACAGGTGCACGAGGAAACCGTCGACGTCGGGTCCGATCGCGAGACGGCCGCCGAGTCACCCGACCCGCGTCGATGGCGGATCCTCGCCGTCACCCTCGTCGTCGGGTTCATGTCGCTCCTCGACGTCACGATCGTCAACGTCGCGATCCCCTCGATCCAGGAGGGCCTCGAGTCCTCGGCCTCCACGGTGCAGTGGGTCGTCTCCGGCTACGCACTGGCGTTCGGCCTCACGCTCGTGGCCGGTGGTCGCCTCGGCGACGCCTACGGACGGCGTCGGCTCATGGTGGTCGGGCTGCTCGGGTTCGTCGCCTCCAGCGCGGCCGTCGGCTTCGCGCCGAACGCGGAGCTCGTCGTGGTCGCGCGGCTCCTGCAGGGCGCGTCGGCCGGTCTGCTCACCCCGCAGAGCACGGGATTGATCCAGCAGCTGTTCTCGGGAGCGGAGCGGGGACGCGCGTTCGGCTACTTCGGCCTGACCGTCTCGCTCGCGTCGGCGACGGGCCCGCTGCTGGGCGGCCTGATCATCGGCGCGGCCGGCGAGGACGTCGGCTGGCGGCTGCTCTTCCTGGTCAACGTGCCGATCGGGCTCGTGGCGCTCGTGGCGATCGCCCGTCTCGTCCCCGGCCGCGACCCCGACGCGCAGCCGGAGCGGATCGACCTGCCCGGCGCGGCGCTGCTCGGTCTCTGCGTCCTGTGCCTGCTGTACCCGCTCGTGAGCGTCGAGTCGGGGGCGCGTGAGCCACTCGTGCTGCTCGTCGGCGTTCCGCTGTTCGCCTGGGCGTTCGGCCGGTGGGAGCACCGCGTGCGGCGGCGCGGTCATGCACCGTTGCTCGATCTCGACCTGCTGCGCCGCCTGCCCGGGTACGGCAGCGGACTGCTGATCGGCACCTTGTACTTCACCGGGTTCACGGGCGTGTTCTTGACGGCGTCGGTCTGGCTCCAGGACTCGCGCGAGGTGAGCGCGTTGCACGCCGGGCTGCTGCTGACGCCGTTCGCGCTCGGGTCGGCCGTGTCGTCGCCGCTGGCAGGACGGCTCGTGAGCCGGGTCGGCCGGCCTCTCACGGTCGTCGCGATCTCGTCGATGATGGCGGCCGTCGCGCTGGCCGCCGTCGTCGGCCCCGGGCAGACGACGAGCGACCTGTGGTGGGGTCTCGCCCCGTTCCTGCTGCTGGCTGGTCTCGGCGGCGGAGCGGTCGTCTCGCCCAACATCACGCTCACCCTGCAGGAGGTACCGCCGCGCATGGGCGGTGCCGCCGGAGGCGCCCTGCAGACCGGTCAGCGGATCGGCTCGTCGCTCGGCGCAGCGCTGCTCATGACGATCTACCAGGTCGTGACGGCGTCGCACGGCGGCGATGCCGGCTTCCGCACGGCACTCGCCACGGCGCTGGCGGTGCTGAGCCTCGCGCTCACCGCCGCCGTCGTCTCGTGGCGCACCACCCGCTGACCCCCGTCGAACGAGAATTGCGCCGCGATGCACCGTTCCTGACGAGAGAGACGGTGCATCACGGCGCAATTCTGGCGGTGGGGCGGCCTCAGAGGTTGCGCAGGATGTCCTCGACGCGCTCCTTGGCGTCGCCGAAGAGCATCTGGCTGTTCTCGCGGAAGAACAGCGGGTTCTGC
>JALRCA010000063.1 GCA_023257515.1 Aeromicrobium sp. | reverse complement strand
CCGACTCGCCCTCCTTGCCGAACACCACGCCGACCGGGGTGTGGTGGAACGTACCGCCCACGCCCATCTCCTCGGCGACCTCGCGCATGACCTTGTCGGCCGGGGTCGTGTAGGGGTAGATCGACACGCCGAGCATGCGCTTGGCCTGGTCGTAGTAGGGCGCCAGCTCGCTCTTCCAGTCCGCGATGTGGCCCCACGCCGGGTCGGAGTAGAACGGGTCGAGGGGCTCGTAGAGCGTGTTGGCGTAGACGAGCGAGCCCCCGCCCACGCCGGCGCCGGAGAGGATCAGGACGTCCTTGAGCTTGTCGATGCGCTGGATGCCGTAGCAGCCGAGCTGCGGCAGCCACAGGAACTTGCGCAGACGCCACGAGGTCTTGGCGAAGTCCTCGTCGCGGAAGCGCCTGCCCGCCTCGAGGACGGCGACCTTGTAGCCCTTCTCGGTCAGGCGCAGGGCGGACACGCTGCCGCCGAAGCCGGACCCGATGACGATGACGTCGTAGTCGAACTCACTCACTGGATGCTTCCCCTCCTCAGGCCCGGCGGGTGCGTCGGAGCACCCGCAGCGCCAGCGTCATGATGCGTGCGTACAGCCGCGGCTTGATGAACTCCGGGCCGGCGACCGGGACGAGACGCTGCACGGCGACCGACTGCGTCTCGGTGTAGCGCCAGATGCCCTCGTCGCCCTGGCGACGGCCGGTGCCCGACGTGCGCATGCCGCCCATCGGCGCGTTGAGGCTGCCGAACGTGGCACCGAAGCCCTCGTTGATGTTGACCGTGCCGGCCTTGATGCGCGGCGCGAGGGCCTTGGCCTGGCGGACGGGGCCCCACAGGCTCGCGTTGAGCCCGTACTCGCCGGCGTTGGCGAGCTCGACCGCCTCCTCGAGGCTGCCGTAGGAGTAGAGCGACACGAGCGGGCCGAACGTCTCCTCGGCGAAGCACTCCGCCGCCGGGGTCACGCCCTCGAGCACGGTGGGCTCGTAGAAGTTCGGACCGATGTCGGGTCGGGCGCGGCCACCGGTCAGCACGGTCGCGCCGTTCGCGACGGCGTCGTCGACGTGCTTGGTCACGGTCTCGAGCTGGCCGGCCGAGATGAGCGAGCCCATGTCGACGTCCCAGTCGAGCGAGGCCCCGAGGCTCAGCGACTGGACGCGACGCAGGAACGCGGCCCGGAAGTCGTCGTACAGCGAGTCGTGCACGTAGAGCCGCTCGATCGAGACGCACAGCTGGCCGGCCGACGAGAAGCACGCGCTGACGGCGCCGGCCGCGGCCTTCTCGACGTCCGCACCCGGCAGCACGATCATGGGGTTCTTGCCGCCGAGCTCGAGCGAGAAGCCGATGAGGCGCTCCGAGGCGAGCTTGGCGATGCCGGTGCCGGTCGCGGTGGATCCGGTGAAGCAGATGTAGTCGGCCTGCTCGACGATCGCTGTGCCGACGACGGATCCGGCACCGCTGACGACCTGCCACACGTCGTGCGGGAAGCCCGCGTCACGCAGCAGCTCGACCGCGGCGAGCGCGGTCAGCGGGCTCTGGCTGTCGGGCTTCTGGACCACGACGTTCCCGGCGGCGACGGCGGCCAGACCGTCGGCGATGGCCATCGAGAGCGGGTAGTTCCAGGGGCTGATGACGCCCACGACCCCCTTGGGCACCCGGTTGATCGTGACGTCGGTGAGCAGGGGGAAGACGCCCGGCACGCTCTGCGGCTTGAGCTGCTTGCGCAACCGACGTCCGTAGAACCGCGCGGTGAGCGCGACGTGCGCGATCTCGTCGAACGCGTGCTGCCGGCTCTTGCCCGACTCCAGCTGGATCAGGTCGAGCAGCTCGTCCTGGCGTGCGAGCACGAGGTCGTGCAGCCGCAGCAGCGCCTGCGAGCGCTGGGCCAGCGAGGTGCGCGACCAGCGCACCTGCGCCTCGCGCGCCGTGGCGAACGCGGCATCGACGTCGTCGAGGCTCGAGACCGGGATCTCGGCGAGCGCCTCACCGGTGAACGGCGTGACGGTCGTGCGCGACTCCTCGGTCGTGGTGCGGATCAGGCCGGTCAGGGCCTGGATGCGTGAGGGCGCGACGACAGAGCTGAAGGTGGCCATAGGAGTCAGCATACCGCCGGTATGTGACCTGCGCAGCCCCCTTGAGCAGGATCACGGACGTGCGCCCGACGACCCGTCGACTCAGCCGAGCAGGCCCTCGCCCCAGTAGCCCGTCGCCCCGACGCCGGGCGGGCAGGCGAAGACCCCGGAGCCCACGTGGACGATGTACTCGTTCATCGCGTCGTTCAGCTGGCCGGCGAGGTTGCGCTGGATCCGCACGAACTGCGCCGGGTCGCGCTGGTAGCTGATGAAGAACAGGCCCGCCGACAGCTGCCCGAGACCGTTCGACCCGTCCACGAAGTTGTAGCCGCGGCGCAGCAGCTTGACGCCGCCGTTGGAGTCGGGGTGGGCGAGCCGGACGTGGGACTTCGCGCCGATCGCGAGCTCGCCGTCCTCGCCCTTGGCCTTCAGGTCGATCGCCGCGAACTCGTCGCCGCCGCTGAGCGGTCCGCCCGAACCCTTGGACCGGCCGATGATGGCCTCCTGGCCCTCCAGCGACTCGCGGTCCCACGTCTCGATGCGCATGTCGATCTTGCGCGCCACGAGGTAGCTGCCGTCGACCATCCAGTCCGGGCCGTCGCCCCGGCGCACCCACACGTGCTCGCGGACGTCGTCGCGCTCCTCGACCTTGATGTTGGCCGTGCCGTCCTTGAACCCGAACAGGTTGCGTTGCGTGACCTGCGCCGACGACGTCGACGACGTGCGCCCGAAGCCCATCTGGGAGTACCGCACCGACGCACGACCGAAGGCGATCCGTACCAGGTTGCGCACGGCGTGGACCGCGACCTGGGGGTCGTTCGCGCACGCCTGGATCGCGAGGTCGCCCCCGGTGAGCCCCTCCTGAAGCCGGTCGCCGGAGAACGCCGGCAGGTCGACGAGCTGCTTCGGTCGCTGGTCGTCGAGCCCGAGCTTGTCGAACAGCGAGGGGCCGAACCCGACGGTCAGCGTCAGGCGTGACGGCGGCAGGCCGAGCGCCTCGCCGGTGTCCTCCGGTGGAGCGAGCGGTTCGCCACCGACGGCACCGAACTCGCCCACGTCGTTGCCCTGCGTCAGCTGTCGGGCAGCCGCCGTCCAGTCCTTGAGGAGCGAGACGAGCTCGGTCCGGTCGTCGGAGGTCAGGTCGAGCACGACGAAGTAGAGGCGGTCCTGCGCCGGCGTCACGATCCCGGCCTGGTGCCGGCCCTCGAACCTCTCCGGCAGGGCGTCGGCGTCGGGCGTGACGGGATCGGGTCGGTTGCCGGCGGCGTAGCCCGCGCCCGCTCCGGCGGCGCCCGCCACGACCGCGCCCAGGCCGGCCGCCCCGAGCAGCCGGCGGCGCGATAGCCCGGGCCGAGGCGTCTGCTCGTCGTTCACGACGACCAGGGTCGCACGACGCCCCTGGGGGCACCGCCG
>JALRCA010000232.1 GCA_023257515.1 Aeromicrobium sp. | reverse complement strand
CCACGAGGTCCGCGTCCACGCCGGTCGCGCATGCGCCCCGGACGAGGACCCACGACCAGACCGGGAGGCGGTGGGTGATCGCGCTCGGGCATGGCTCGAGCCTAGGGCACGTCCGCGGTCGCGACGGGTCGAAGCGCTCGGCGGACGAGGCCGAGGGACGGCCCTGCTCGGCGAGCTCGTGCCCTGCCGGAGCGATGGGCCCGTGAACGGCGTGGTGACGCGCGACCGACCGGTGAGCGGGGCGTCACACCCCGTCGATGACGCGGATCTCGCGGGTGGCGCCGTCGCCCAGGGCCCGCAGGGCCTCCTGGTACGCGTCAGACTCGTAGGCGGCCCTGGCGTGCTCGACCGTCGGGAACTCGATCACCGTGGTGCGCAGCAGGGTCGCCTCCTCGAACGCGTAGGTCGGGTTGCCGCGGGCGAGGAACCGGCCCTCGTGCGCACGCATCACGTCGCCGGCCAGGGCCGCGTAGGCCTGCAGCTTCTGCTCGTCGCTGATCGAGGTGAACGTGTTGATCCAGTACGCGGTCATGACGTCGCCAACCGGCCCCTCACGAGGATCATTCCCACCGACGGATCGGAGCGTCCTGCCGCGCGGCGTCGTCGTCGCGGACTACCCTCGGGCACGTGGCTCCTGCTCGACGCTGCACGCGCTCCGCGTGCTCCAGACCGGCCGTCGCGACGTTGACCTACGTCTACGCCGACCAGACGGCCGTCCTGGGCCCGCTGGCCACGTCCGCCGAGCCGCACACCTACGACCTGTGCGCCGAGCACTCCGCGCGACTGTCCGCCCCGCGCGGGTGGAGCGTGCTGCGTCTCGCACCCGACCCCGACACGGTCGAGCCGAGCCGCGACGACCTGCTGGCGCTCGCCGACGCCGTGCGCGAGGCCGGACGTCCGGCGCCCGCGCCCGACCAGGACGGCCCACGACTCCGGCTCGTCCACGACACTCCTGGAGACCAGTCCTGATGCATCCCCGTCTCGCCGCCGTCGTCAAGGCCTACGACGTCCGGGGCTCGGTCCCTGACCAGCTCGACACCACGATCGCCCGGGCGATGGGCGAGGCCTTCGCCGACGAGACGGGGATCAGCGAGGGCCGGGGTGCCGCCGTGGTCGGCCGCGACATGCGGGTCTCGTCGCCCGACGTGGCACGCGCCGTCGCCGACGGCATCCGCTCGCGCGGTGCCGACGTCGTCGACATCGGCCTGGCCTCGACCGACCTCCTCTACTGCGCCTCCGGCCAGCTCGACCTGCCGGGTGTCATGGTCACGGCGAGCCACAACCCGCCCCAGGACAACGGGCTCAAGACGTGTCGCGCCGGGGCCCGCCCCATCGGCATCGACACCGGTCTGCGCTCCATGGCCGAGGCCGCCGGCCCCCTGCTCGACCGCACCGAGCTGCCCGAGCCCACGGGGTCGATCGAGCACCGGGACTTCCTGCAGCCCTACGCCGACCTGCTGCTGTCGCTCGCACCGGTCGAGGGTCGTCGCCTCAAGGTCGTCGTCGACGCCGGCAACGGCATGGCCGGTCACACCGTCCCGGCGGTCTTCGGCCAGCTCGACGTCGAGCTCGTGCCGCTCTACCTCGAGCTCGACGGCACGTTCCCGAACCACGAGGCCAACCCTCTCGACTCCTCGACGCTGGTCGACCTGCAGGCCCTGGTGCGCGAGAGCGGCGCCGACGTGGGCCTGGCGTTCGACGGTGACGCGGACCGGTGCTTCGTCGTCGACGAGACCGGTGCCGTCGTCGCGCCGTCGGCCATCACGGCCCTCATCGCGACTCGCGCCCTGGCACTCGAGCCGGGGGCGACGGTCCTGCACAACGTCATCTGCTCCCGCGCCGTGCCCGAGATCATCCGCGAGCACGGGGGCACCCCGGTGCGCACGCCGGTGGGTCACTCGCTCATCAAGGCCGAGATGGCTCGCACCGGCGCGGTCTTCGGCGGCGAGCACTCGGGGCACTTCTACTTCCGCGAGTTCTTCCTCGCCGACTCCGGCATGCTCGCGGCGCTCCACGTGCTGGGGGCGCTCGCGCAGTCCGACGGCACCGTCAGCGAGCTCATGGCCGAGTTCAGTCGCTACGCCGCCTCGGGCGAGATCAACAGCCGCGTCGAGGACCAGCAGTCCGTCGTCGAGGCCATCGCCGAGCGGTACGCCGACCTGGAGCAGGACCGCATGGACGGCCTCACCGTCACGGCCGACGACTGGTGGTTCAACGTCCGGGCCTCGAACACCGAGCCGCTGCTGCGTCTCAACGTCGAGGGCGTCGACGACGCCACGATGCAGCGCGTGCGCGACGAGGTCCTGGCGCTCGTCCGCGGGTGAACGACGGGACCGGCACGGCCGATAGGCTCGACACATGAACCTCGACCCCGCGCTCCTCGACATCCTCGTCTGCCCGCAGTGTCGGGCGACCCTGGCGGTCGACGACGAGGCGTCCGAGCTCGTGTGCAGCGCGTGCGCCCTGGCCTACCCCGTGCGCGACGACATCCCCGTCATGCTCGTCGACGAGGCCCGCGCCGTCTGACCCGCCCCCACCCGTCGCGAGGGCTCGGACGGGATCAGGTGGCGGGCGGGGTGCGGATCGGGTCCAGGTCGTCCTCGACGTGCGGGTCGCCCGCGTCGCCGGTGTAGTCGCCCGGTCGCGTGTCGTCGACGCCCGGTGACACGTTCAGGGCCCTCAGCAGGAACGTCAGCAGCACGGCGACCACGAGGTTGAGCACGAGCGCCGTGAGGCCGAAGTACACGAGGTTGTCGCTGATCTGGATGCCGAGGACCTCCAGCGGCGCGACGGCACCCCCGAAGTGGGTGTCCGGCTTGCCGACGACCGGCGTGTTGTACGCCGCGACCGTGCCCCACAGCATGCCCACCGCCCAGCCGCCGAGCAGGGCGTACCGGTGCAGCCAGCGCGTGTAGAGCCCGACGACGATCGAGGGCAGCGTCTGCAGGATCCAGATCCCGCCGAGGAGCTGCAGGTTGATCGAGAAGTCCTTCGGCAGCGCGAGCACGAAGAACAGCGCGCCGAACTTGACCAGCAGGCTCGCCAGCTTGGACTGACGGGCCTCGTCGGCCTCGCTCGCGCTCGGGTTGAGGAACGCCTTGTAGATGTTGCGGGTCCAGAGGTTCGCGGCGGCGATCGACATGATCGCGGCCGGCACGAACGCGCCGACGGCGATGGCCGCGAACGCGAGACCCGCGAACCACGGACTGAACTCCTGCTCGAACAGCTGGGGGATCGCGAGCTGTGCGTTGTCGACCCGGACCCCGGCCGCGATCGCGGCGAGCCCCAGCAGTCCGAGCAGGCCCAGCAGGAACGAGTACGCGGGCAGGAGCGCGGCGTTGCGGCGGATGATGTTGCGATTCTTCGTCGACAGCACCGCCGTGACCGAGTGCGGGTACATGAAGAGCGCCAGCGCCGAGCCGAGCGAGAGCGAGGCGTACGCCCACTGGGCCGCACCGGTGCCCGGGAACAGGCCCTTGGCGGAGGCCTCGCCGTTCGCGATGGCGTCGGCGTTGTCGCGGTTGAAGAGGTCGAACGACGCCTGGGCCTTGTCGAAGATGCCGCCCCACCCGCCGAGCTGGGTCGGCAGGTAGATGACGGCCACGATGATCACGACGTAGATCAAGGTGTCCTTGACGAACGCGATGAGCGCGGGCGCCCGTAGGCCCGAGGAGTAGGTGTAGGCCGCCAGCAGCGCGAAGGCGACGAAGAGCGGCAGGTCCTTGCGGAACCACCCGGCGTCCGGACCTCCGCCGAGACCGATGACGTCGAGCACCGCCTGGATGCCCACGAGCTGCAGCGCGATGTAGGGCAGCGTCGCGAGGATCCCCGTGAACGCGATGGCGAGGGAGAGTCCCTTGGAGTCGAACCGCCCCTGCACGAA
>JALRCA010000008.1 GCA_023257515.1 Aeromicrobium sp. | reverse complement strand
CACCGCGGGCTCGCTCATCGGTCGCGGCTCGGGCGAGGCGTTTCAAGTCTCCTTCCAGGGTCCGGGCTTCGTCATCGTGCAGCCGTCCGAGGAACCCCCACCCCACCAGCAGGCCTGACGCGCGCACCCGGGCCGGGTGCGCTGATTCCCAGGCTCGCCGGGGAACCAGCGGACCCAGCCCGGGATTCGTCATAATCCATGGGTTGCGGCCCGGGGTCCGCGACGAGAAGCCGTGTCTCGTGGCGCTTCGGGTCGCGCCGCCCGCCTCGCCTGGGAATCCCGCACGAGGCGGGTGTTGCGACCCGGGCATCGTGACGACAACCGTGCGCCGTGCGCTGGTTCCCCGGCGAGCCTGGGAATCAGCGGTACCGTCGCCACCAGGACGGGGTCACCAGGACGGGCGCGCACGCGATGGCGGCGCGGCTCGATAGGATGGGTGCCATGCCGCGTGTGATCGTCGACGTCATGCCCAAGCCCGAGATCCTCGACCCGCAGGGCAAGGCCGTCCACGGCGCCCTGCCCCGTCTGGGATTCACCGGCATCACCGACGTCCGTCAGGGCAAGCGCTTCGAGCTCGAGGTCGACCAGGCCGACGAGGCGACGCTCGCGGAGATCGCTCAGGTCGCCGAGACCCTGCTGTCCAACCCCGTCATCGAGGACTACGCCGTCCGCGTCGAGGACGGCGCCGTCGAGGGCGGCACCGTCGAGGATTGGGCATGACCCGCGTCGGGGTCGTCACCTTCCCGGGATCGCTCGACGACGTCGACGCCCGCCGCGCCGTCCGCCTCGCCGGAGCCGAGCCCGTCGCGTTGTGGCACGGCGACCACGACCTGCAGGGCGTCGACGCCGTCGTGCTCCCCGGCGGGTTCTCCTACGGCGACTACCTGCGCTGCGGTGCCATCGCTCGCTTCGCGCCGGTCATGACCGAGGTCGTCAGTGCCGCGAGCAGCGGGCTCCCGGTCCTCGGCATCTGCAACGGCTTCCAGATCCTGTGCGAGTCGCACCTGCTGCCGGGCGCGCTGATCCGCAACGACCACCGCACGTTCATCTGCCGTGACCAGGTGCTCCGCGTCGAGAACGCCTCCACCGCCTGGACCGTCGACTACGAGCAGGGTCAGGAGCTGACCATCCCGCTCAAGAACGGCGAGGGCGGCTTCGTGGCCGACGCAAAGACCATCGCACGCCTCGAGGGCGAGGGTCGCGTGGTGTTCCGCTACGTCGGCACGAACCCCAACGGCTCGATCGCCGACATCGCGGGCATCACCAACGAGCGCGGCAACGTCGTCGGCCTCATGCCGCACCCCGAGCACGCGGTCGAGGACCTGTGCGGTCCGGGCACCGACGGGCTCGGCTTCTTCACGTCCGCGCTGCGGAGCGTGCTGGTCTGACCGGACGGTCGACCGTCCACGACAGGCCTGCGGCGAACCCGCACAGCACGGCGCCGCCGATCCAGGCCAGCGTGTAGCTGCCGGTGTGGTCGCGCACGAGCCCGGCCCCGAACGCCGCCGCTGCCGCACCCACCTGGTGGGCCGCGAACACCCAGCCGAAGACGATCGTGCCGTCGTCGCCGAAGATCTCGCGGCACAGCTGCACCGTCGGCGGGACGGTCGCGACCCAGTCGAGTCCGTAGACGACGACGAACAGCACGATGCTGGGGTGCAGGCTCTCCGACAGCAGCGCCGGCAGGAGCAGCAGACCGACGCCGCGGAACCCGTAGTAGCCGAGCAGCAGGTAGCGCGGGTCGATGCGGTCGGTCAGCCACCCGGACCCGATCGTGCCGGCGATGTCGAAGATGCCGACGACGGCGAGCAGCCCGGCGGCGGTGGTCTCGGCCATGCCGTGGTCGTGCGCGGAGGGGATGAAGTGGATGCCGACGAGACCGTTGGTCGTGGCGCCGCAGATCGCGAAGGCTGCGACGAGCGCCCAGAAGGCAGGCACCCGCGCGGCCCGGCGCAGCGTCGAGAGGGCCCGGGCGGCGGCGTTGCCCTGGTGGCGGGCTGGTGGGACGTAGTCGTCCGGCGCCCCGTAGGGCGTCGTGCCGCGGTCCTCGGGATGGTCGGCCAGCAGCCACACGGCGAGCGGCACGACCGCCAGGGCGGCGGCCGCGATGACGAGTGACGCCGTCCGCCACCCGGCCTGCTCGGCCACCGCCGCCACGATCGGCAGGAACACGAGCTGTCCGGTCGCGCCCCCAGCGGTGAGGACGCCCATGACCAGCCCGCGCTGCCGGATGAACCAGCGCTGCGCGATCGTCGCGGCGAAAGCCATCGCCATCGAGCCCGTGCCGATGCCGATGAGCAGGCCCCAGGTGAGCAGCAGCTGCCACGACTCCCGGGCGAAGATCGTCAGCCCGCTGCCGAGGGCCACGAGCGTGAGCGCGAGCGGCACGACGCGACGCACACCGAAGCGGTCCATGAGTGCCGCGGCGAACGGTGCCGTCAGGCCGTAGAGCACGAGGTTCAGGCTGACTGCGAGCGACATCGCCGATATCGACCAGCCGAGCTCGTCGTTCAGCGGGACCATGAGGGCACCCGGGGCGGCGCGGAACCCGGCAGCGGCGACGAGCGCGACGAAGGCGACGGTGGCGACGGCCCAGGCCGGGTGGAGTCGTGCTCGCACGGGTCACTTCCTTCGCGAGAGTGATAGCGTGGTGACGCTAGCGCAGATCACTTTCTTGAGGCAAGCGAGGTGTCCCGTGCCGCTGCGGTCGGACTGGTCCGAGCTCATGTGCCCCGTGGGACGCGCGCTCGACGTGCTCGGCGACCCGTGGGTCGTCCTGCTGATGCGCGACGCCCTGCACGGTCGTCGTCGGTTCGAGGAGTTCAAGGAGAGTCTCGGCATCTCCGACGCCGTGCTGAGCCGACGACTGACGGGCCTGGTCGCGTCCGGGCTCCTGGAGCAGCAGCCGTTCGAGGGCGACGGTCGTGCCCGCCACGTCTACGTCCCCACCGCCGCCGGCGCCGACCTGCTGCCCATCCTCCAGTCGCTCGCCATCTGGGCCGAGAAGCACACCGAGCTCCCCGACGGTGGCGCGCACATGGCTCTCATCCACGAGACGTGCGGTCGCGAGACCACGTCGGCCGACACCTGCTCCGCGTGCGGCGAGCCGTTGCGCGCCGAGGAGATGAGCTGGGACAAGCCCTGGAAGGCCGAGCGCGTCCGGCTCTCGGGCGCCACTACGCTCGAGGCATGACTCTGCCCGTCGGCTGGTCCGTCGTCCTCATCGTCACGGCCGCGTGGAACCTGTTCATCTGGCCGCAGTTCTGGCGCCGCGTGACCAAGGACGAGCGTGCGCGTGACGCCGACGGCCGTCCCACGACGTTCTTCACGGTCCATGCCGTGCTGATCGGCGTCTCGCTCGTGCTCGCGATCCTCACCGGCGTCGTCGGCGTGCTCGCGCTCGTCTAGTACCGGGCCGAGAAGCCGCCGTCGGTCTGCAGCAGCTGGCCGGAGACCCAGCGTCCCTCGGGGGAGAGCAGGAAGGCCACGACGCCCGCGATGTCGCGAGTCTCGCCCAGGCGGCCGAGCGGGTGGTACGGCCCGAGACCCTCGCGCGTCTCGTCGTCCATCCACCCGGTGTCGACGGGACCGGGGTTCAGGGCGTTGGCCGAGATGCCCCGCGGCCCGAGCTCGCGCGCCGCCGAGATGACGATGCGGTCGAGCGCTCCCTTGGACGCCCCGTAGGGCAGGTTGCCCGTCGTGTGGTCACTCGTCATGGCGACGATGGCGCCGCCCGTCGACGGGACCTGACGGGCGAACGCGGCGATCAGCAGCAGGCTCGCGCGGGCGTTGACGGCCACGTGCCGGTCGAAGCTCTCGGCCGTCGTGTCGAGGATGCCGGTCTCGTCGTCGTGCGCGTGGCTCAGGACGAGCGCGTCGATCGGGCCCCGCTCGCGTGACACCTCGTCGACGAGGGCGGTGGGGCCGTCGTGCGTGGAGAGATCGACGTCGTGGTCGGTGCCGTGCAAGTCCGACGTCGCGACGTCCCAGCCGTCCGCGCGCAGACGGGTGACGACGGCGGCGGCGATGCTGTTCGCTCGCGCTGCTCCGGTGACGAGGGCAAGAGGCATGGCGCCACCGTAGTAGGACCCGGAATGCGTGCCGCGTCCGCGCGGTTGACGCGGGCATGAGCACCGAGGTCGCCTTCAACGGCGCGCAGCACCGGTACGAGATCCACGTCGACGGCACGCTCGCCGGCTTCACCGAGGCCCGTGAGGGAGAGGACGGCGTGCTGGTCTTCCCCCACACGATCATCCTCGACGCGTTCGAGGGGCAGGGGCTGGGCAAGGTCCTGGTCGGCCGGGCCCTCGACGACGTCCGGGCCCAGGGACGCACGATCGACCCGCAGTGTCCGTACGTCCGCGGGTTCGTCGAGCGCAACCGCGAGTACGGCGACCTCGTCGCCTGAGTCGGGCGTCACGTCCGGCGGATTCGTCGGCAGCCGGTGCGCTCCAGTAGGGTGAAGACACGTGAACGCGCCGATCCGCGCGCTGTTCCGGCCTGAAACTCGTGGCGACATCGCCGAACGGACCTCGGGCGCCTTCCCCGATCGTCTGAGAGACCTCGTGAACACCCCTTCCGGCAGCGCCACGCTGCCCACGTCCAGCCTGTCCACCTTCGCCGACCTCGACCTGCCGGCCCCGATCGTCGCGGCCCTCGCGAAGCAGGGCATCACCGAGCCGAGCCCCGTGCAGCGAGCGGTCGTCCCCGACGCCCTCGGCGGCATGGACGTCCTCGGCCGGGCCCGCACCGGCTCCGGCAAGACCCTGTCGTTCGGTCTGCCGGTCCTCGCCCGCCTCGCTGGTGGCACGAGCCGCCCGAAGTCGCCGCGCGCCCTCATCCTGCTGCCGACGCGTGAGCTCGCGGGCCAGGTCCAGACCGCGCTGGAGCCGCTCGCCGCGACCGTCGGCCTGCGCCTCACGACCGTCTACGGCGGCGTCCCCATCAACAAGCAGATCAGCGCGCTCAAGCGCGGCGTCGACGTCGTCATCGCGACGCCGGGCCGCCTGACCGACCTGATCGATCGCCGCGTGCTGTCGCTCGACCACGTCGAGATCACGGTCCTCGACGAGGCCGACCACCTGTGCGACCTCGGCTTCTACAAGCCGGTCGACGCGCTCCTCGCCAAGACGCCGCAGGACGCCCAGCGCCTGCTGCTGTCGGCGACGCTCGACGGCGAGGTCGACAAGCTCGTCCGCCGCCACCTGCCGCACCACGCCCGCCACGACGTCGACGACGTCGAGGGCCAGCCGGCCACGATGGAGCACCACGTCATGGTGAGCGCCGCGACCGAGAAGTCGCGCACCGTGCTCGACCTGGTCAAGGCCAACCCGCGCACGATCGTCTTCACCCGCACGAAGCGCGGCGCGATGCGCCTGGCGCGTCAGCTCTCGCGCGACGGCGTCACGGCGGTCGACCTGCACGGCGACCTGTCGCAGCGGCACCGCGAGCGCAACCTGGCGCGGTTCAGCGCGGGCCAGGCCGACGTGGTCGTTGCGACCGACGTCGCGGCGCGCGGCATCCACGTCGACGGCATCGGCCTCGTCGTCCACTACGACGCACCGGCCGAGCACAAGGCCTACCTGCACCGCTCGGGCCGCACGGCGCGCGCCGGCGAGTCGGGCTCCGTCGTCACGATGACGACCCCGGAGGCCCTGCGTGACGTCGTCGCCCTGCAGCGCAAGGCCGGCGTGACCGCGCGTCACCACGAGGCCGCGACGACGCCGCAGCCGATGACGGTCGAGGCGCTCTCGACCTCCGGCACCGAGGCCCCGGCCGCTCCGGCCCGCGGCACCGGAGGCTCGACGTCGTCCGGCAACGGTGGCGGCGGTGGCCGCAACCGGAACCGGAACCGCAACCGCCGCGGCGGCCAGGGCCAGCGTGGTTCGGGCCAGGGTGGCGGCCAGGGTCAGCGCGGCCAGCACCAGGGTGGCGGCCAGCGTCAGGGCGGCGGCAACCGCCGTCGCTCCTCGGCCGGCCGCTGACTCAGGCGCCGCCCGGGTGCAGCACCCGTCGCAGGAAGCGCTGCGTGCGCTCCTGCTGCGGGTCGCCGATCACCTGGGACGGCGGACCGTGCTCGACCACGACACCACCGTCGAGGAACAGCACCTGGTCGGCCACCTGCTCGGCGAAGCGGACCTCGTGGGTCACGATGACGGTGGTCCAGCCCTGGGCCGCGAGGTCCTTGATCACCGCGAGCACCTCGCCGACGAGCTCGGGGTCGAGCGCGGACGTCGGCTCGTCGAACAGGACGACGCGCGGCTTGATCGCGAGCGCGCGGGCGATGCCGACGCGCTGCTGCTGACCGCCGGACAGCTCGGACGGGTACTGCGAGGCCTTCTCCGACAGGCCGACCTGCTCCAGGAGCGCCCGGCCCTCGGCGAGCGCCTCGTCCTTCGGCCGGCCCTGCGCCGTGACCGGACCCTCGACGACGTTCTCGAGCGCCGTCATGTGCGGGAACAGGTGGTGCTGCTGGAACACGATGCCGGACTGGGCCCGCAGCGCCCGCAGCTGCTGCTCCCGGGCACGTCCCTTCGCCGGGAGCGCACCGAAGTCCACCTCGACGTCACCGATGCGCACCGTGCCGGCCTCGGGGACCTCGAGGGTGTCGAGGCTGCGCAGCAGCGTGGTCTTGCCCGAGCCCGACGGTCCGAGCAGCACGGTCGACGTGCCGGCCTCGGCGTCGAGGTCGATGCCCCGCAGGACGTGGTTGTCGCCGAAGGACTTGGTGAGTCCGCGGACGGTGAGCAGAGAGGTCATCGCACGTACCTGTCCAGTCGGGTCTCGAGGCGCTTCTGCGCGAGGGAGAGCAGCCAGCAGACCACCCAGAAGTAGAACGCCGCCACGACGTAGAGCGTGAGGTACTCGGTGCTCTCGTCGGCGGCGGTCTTGGTCACGCGGAACAGCTCGGTCACGAAGATCGTGGAGGCGAGCGACGTGTCCTTCACGAGCGACAGCAAGGTGTTCGACAGCGGCGGCACGGCCGTCCGCAGCGCCTGCGGCAGCACGACCCGGCGGAGCGTCTGGCGGTAGTCCAGGCCGATCGTGCGGGCCGCCTCGGTCTGGCCGCGGGGCACGGCCAGGATCGCGGAGCGGATGATCTCGGCGGCGTAGCCCGCGACGTTCAGGGTGAAGGCGATGACCGCCGCGACGAACGGCGGGAGCGTCAGGCCGATGGCCGGCAGGGCGAAGAACACGATGAACAGCTGCACGAGCAGCGGCGTCCCGCGGATGATCGAGATGAAGACGCCGGCCGGGACGGTGAGCCAGCGGCTGCGGGCGATGCGCGCCAGGGCGACCAGCAGGGCCAGCACGAGGCCGAGCACGAAGCTGATGGCGGCCAGGGGGATCGTGGCCTTGACCAGCGCCTTGAGCATCGGCCCGGCCTGGTCCTTCGCGACGTCGAGGCCGTTGCGGCCCGCGCGGCCCGAGGCCTGTGCCTCGCCACCGTCCTCGATCGAGACGTCGGCCTTGAAGTACCCCTCGGAGATGCGCTTGAGCGTGCCGTCGTCGCGCAGCTCCTCGAGCGCCTTGTTCGCCTCGGCCAGGCGCTCGGAGTCGGCCTTGCGGAAGGTCAGTGCCTGCTGGGTCGACTCGCCGGCCTCGCCCGCGATCTTGATCTTCTTCGACCCGCTCGTGGCCAGGTAGTCGAGGACGGCGATGTTGTCGTTGACGGCGGCGTCGACCCGGCCCTGCTCGAGCAGCTTGGCGGCCTGCGCGAAGCCGTCGACGGCCTCGATCCTCGCCCCCGCCTTCTCGGCGACCTCGGCCCAGTTGCTGGTCGTGGACTGGGCCGACGTCCTGCCCTTTAGGTCCCCGAGCGACGTGATGTCGTCGGTGTCCGTGGGCGTCACGATCACGCCGCGCGAGTAGGTGTACGGATCGCTCAGCCCGTACTTGGCCTGCCGCTCGGGATTGATCGAGATCTGGTTGGCGATGACGTCGATCCGGCGGGAGTCGAGCGCGGCGAAGAGCGAGTCGAACGGCGCGTCGACGAACGTCAGCCGCCATCCCGCCTTCTTGGCGACCGCCTTGATGACGTCGATGTCGTAGCCGGTCAGGTCGTCGGTGTCCGGGTCGCGGAACGTGAACGGGGGATAGGTGCCCTCGCTGCCGACCGTGACGACCGGGCGGTCGTCGGCGGCCGCGGCGGGGCCCGCAGTGAGCGCACCGCCCGCGACGAGGGAGCCGAGGAGTGCGGCGAGCGCGAGCAGCGCGCGGATCGGGCGGGGCATCGTCGGGTCCTTCGGTCTTGAGCGGTCCCCTGACCGTAGGTGGTCCGCGCGGCTGGCGCAGCCCCGTCCCGTCATGCAGACGCCGGACACCAGATGTGGGGGTTACATCAATGTGATTCGCCGTATATGGTGACGAGTGCAGCTGGTTCGTCCCGTCATCCAGGCGGGGCGTCGCAAGAGGGAACCCGGTGTGAGTCCGGGACTGCCCCGCAGCGGTGAGTGGGAACGAACGGCGTCATCAGCACTGGGCCCCTGCAGAGATGCAGCCCTGGGAAGCGACGCCCAGTAGGCGGCATCCGTGCCTGGCCCGCGAGTCCGAAGACCTGCCAGTGCTCCGCCGCCATCGGTGGAGGTCCGCGACCTCGTGGGAAGGTCCAAGGATCAGACGACGTCGTGGGCTTCCGCGATCCGTCCTCCTCTCCCCGCGTCGCCGTGGACTGCGTCAGTCACGACGAGTTCACGAGGGGTGAACCGATGACCATCTCCGTCATCAAGCGCGACGGCAGCCGGGCCGAGTACGACGGCTACGAGATCGCGAAGTCCATCGAGGAAGCAGCCACGGGGCTGCCCGACCAGGTCTCGCGCGCCACCCAGCTGCGCGCCGAGCTCGAGATCACGCTGTTCGACGGCATCACGAGCGAGGAGCTCGACGAGGCCGTCATCGGCGTGGCGCTGCAGAACGTCAAGGACGACCCGGCGTTCGACACCATCGCGTCCCGGCTGCTGGTCAAGACGCTCTACAAGAAGATCTTCGGCGAGGGCGTCACGCGCGACGAGGTCTACAGCTTCCACGGGCCGGCGTTCGTCGCGTCCGTGCTGCGCGGTGTCGAGCTCGGGCTGCTCGACGAGCGGCTCGCGGAGTCGTTCGACCTCGAGCGGCTCGGCTCCGCGCTCGACCCGGACCGCGACGACCTGCTGCGCTACGTCGGGGCCCAGACCATGCGGAACCGCTACATGATCAGCGAGGCGGACGGTACCCCGCTCGAGGTGCCGCAGTTCTTCTGGATGCGCGTCGCCATGGGACTCTCCTTGAACGAGGTCGATCCGACCGCCTCCGCGCTGTCGTTCTACGACAAGATGTCGCGTCTGGAGTACCTGGCGGCGGGATCGACGCTGGTCAACGCGGGCACGTCGTACAGCCAGCTCTCCAACTGCTTCGTCATGCAGATGGAGGACGACATCGAGCACATCGCCAAGAGCGTGCGCGACGTCATGTGGTTGACGAAGGGCACCGGTGGCATCGGGCTGTCCGTCACGCAGCTGCGCGCCGAGGGCTCCCCGATCCGCTCGAACAACACGACCTCCACCGGACCGATCCCGTTCATGCACACGATCGACTCGACGCTGCGTGCGGTGAGCCGCGGCGGCAAGAAGTTCGGCGCGCTGTGCTTCTACATGGAGAACTGGCACCTCGACTTCCCCCAGTTCCTCGACCTGCGTCAGAACTCCGGCGACCCCTACCGCCGCACCCGCACCGCCAACACCGCGGTGTGGATCAGCGACGAGTTCATGAAGCGCGTCCAGGCCGACGCCGACTGGTACCTGTTCGACCCGCTCGAGGTCTCCGACCTGCCCGAGCTGTTCGGCCGGGAGTTCAGCGCCCGCTACGCCGAGTACGCCGCGATGGCTGACCGGGGCGAGCTGCGGCACAAGAAGCTCAAGGCGCGCGAGCAGTTCCGCGCCATCCTCACGACACTGCAGACGACGTCGCACCCGTGGCTCACCTGGAAGGACACCGTCAACACGCGTGCCCTCAACCAGAACACCGGCACGATCCACCTCTCCAACCTCTGCACGGAGATCTGCCTGCCGCAGGACCGTGAGAACATCAGCGTCTGCAACCTGGCCTCGGTCAACCTCTCCCGGCACGTGGTCGGCCGCCGCGGCGATGCGCGCGTCGACTGGGACCGGCTCGCCGAGTCGACCCGGCTCGCCGTCCGCCAGCTCGACAACCTCATCGACATCACGATCAGCTCGGTCCCGGAGTCGGAGCGCTCCAACGACGAGAACCGGGCCCTCGGGCTGGGCGTCATGGGCTTCACCGACGTCGTGGAGCGGTTCGGCTGGTCGTACGAGAGCGAGCGCGCCTACGACCTGATGGACGAGGTCATGGAGTTCGTCAGCTGGCACGCGATCGACGCCTCGGCCGACCTCGCCCGCGAGCGCGGCGCCTACCCGAACTTCACCGGCTCGCGCTGGAGCCAGGGTCTCGTGCCGTTCGACTCGCTCGACCTGCTCGAGGCCGATCGCGGGGTCCCCGTGGACGTCACGCGTCGCTCCCGCCTGGACTGGGACGCGCTGCGCGAGAAGGTCGCGGGCGGCATCCGGAACTCCACGCTCATGGCGATCGCGCCGACCGCATCGATCGGTCTCGTGGCCGGGACGACTCCCGGTCTCGACCCGCAGTTCAGCCAGATCTTCAGCCGCGCGACCAGCGCCGGCAAGTTCCTCGAGGTCAACCGCAACCTGGTCGAGGACCTGCGACGTCTCGGCCTGTGGGAGCAGGTGCGCGAGGACCTGCTGCGGCACCAGGGCGACCTGTCGAAGGTCGAGGGGGTGCCGGCCGAGCTGGTCGAGATCTACCGCACGAGCTTCCAGCTGTCGCCGTACGCCTTCCTCGAGGTCGCGGCGCGGGCGCAGAAGTGGATCGACCAGGCGATCAGCCGCAACATCTACCTGCAGAGCCGCGACGTCGGCGAGATGGTCGACCTGTACTCCGCCGCGTGGCGCATGGGCGTGAAGACGACCTACTACCTGCACATGATGCCGCGGCACACGGCCGAGCAGAGCACCGTCAAGGTCAACAAGTCCGAGGCGATCGCACCGGCATCCGGTGGTCGTCGCGGCTTCGGCGCCGCTGTCGCGGTGAAGCCCCCTGAGCCCACCGAAGGGTTCCAGGAGCTCGACCTGGTCGACGGGCAGGCCTGCCCGATCGATCCCCAGGAACGCCTCCAGTGCGAGTCCTGCCAGTAACCACCCCACCCCCGTTCCCGCTGGCAGTGACGTTCTGACCACGACACGCTGGCGTTTCGCGTCGATACGTCACTCCCAGCGGGGAAGTGAGCATCAGCATGAGCATCCTCGGCACCGGGATCGAGGAGGGACTCCTCCTCAAGCCCGTCACCTACCCCTGGGCGATGGACCTGTACGACCAGGCCGTCGCCAACACGTGGTTCCCCAACGAGATCCAGCTCGGCGAGGACCTCGCCGACTTCGAGCGCATGAGCGAGGACGAGCGGCACGCGCTCACGTTCCTCATGAGCTACTTCAACCCCAACGAGCTGCTGGTCAACAAGGCCCTGGCCTTCGGCGTCTACCCCTACGTCAACGCCGCCGAGTGCCACCTCTACCTCGCCAAGCAGATGTGGGAGGAGGCCAACCACTGCATGAGCTTCGAGTACGTCCTCGAGACGTTCCCGATCGACCGGGCCGCGGCCTACGAGTCGCACGTGAGCGTGCCGTCCATGGCCGCGAAGGAGGAGTTCGAGGTCCGCTTCATCAAGCGGATGACCGAGCAGACCCTCGACATCACGACGGTCGAGGGCAAGCAGGACTTCGTGCGCAACCTCGTCGCCTACAACGTGATCCTCGAGGGCATCTGGTTCTACTCCGGCTTCATGGTGGCGCTGAGCTTCCGACAGCGGAACCTGCTGCGCAACTTCGGCTCGCTCATCGACTGGATCGTGCGCGACGAGAGCCTGCACCTGAAGTTCGGCATCAACCTCGTGCTTACGGTCCTCGACGAGAACCCCGAGATCGCGACCGAGGAGTTCGCGGCCGAGATCAAGCAGATGATCCTCGACGCCGTCGCGATGGAGGAGGCCTACAACCGCGACCTGCTGCCGAACGGGATCCTCGGGCTCAACGCCGACTACATCAACCAGTACGTGCGCTACCTCGCCGACCGGCGGCTCGACGAGCTCGGGTTCGGTGCGCACTACGGCGTGAGCAACCCGGCCAAGTGGATGGCGACGGCGAACGACACCCTGCAGCTCGTCAACTTCTTCGAGGCGATCAACACGTCGTACGAGGTGAACGCGCGTGCTGGCTCCTAGCCGCCCGTGGGCTCCCCGCCGCCCGGGACCCGGCTCAGTGCCAGGTGGCCGACGACAGCCGGCGGACCACGAGCAGGGGGAGGCCCGGCAGGCGAGCGCTCAGGTTGACGGCCTGGTCGACGGCGAACCGCACGGGGTGGGACACGCCCAGACGCATGAACGCCTGCTCGCCGGCCGGAGGGACGACCACGTCGAAGGCCTGGACCGTCGAGCGCGCCGGCCAGAACCTGAGCAGATCACCGTCGAGCACGACCGCGACCTTCTCGAGGTGGTCGAGATTGGTGTAGCCCATCGGGACCGTGCGGGCGAGCTCCTCGAAGGTCGGGTCCGGACCGGTGTAGGCGCGCGTGAATCCGCGGTTCGTGGCGTGCAGTCGCGCCGTCTCGTCGTGGTCGACGCCGAGGGTGTCGACATGGCCGGAGCCGGGCGAGGTGCGTGCGTCGGTGCAGAGCGGGAGCTCGACCCTCGGCAGTCGTCGACGCTGCGGATCCGTCCACGCGCTCGAGTCCTTCAGGTCCATGAGCCGCATGGCGACGATGCTGCCACGACGGAGCGTCGCTGATGTCGTGCGTCGGCTTCCTCACCCCACGCCAGCTCGCCCGCGTGAGGGCCGCGGCCGCTGACACGAGACCCGTGTCGTCGTTCCGCTCGCCGGCTCCGACCGCGGCGAAGGCGGAACGGGTCCGCGCCATGGCCCGGTCCACCGATCCGCGGATCAGGGAGAGTGCGGCGCTGTCGAACCTCGCGGACGCCGCCGTCCTGGCCGCGCTCGCCACGGACGAGGAGCGCTCGGTGCGGTGCTGCGTGGCGAGGAACGAGCGGACGCCGGCCACCGTGCTGACGGTCCTGGCTGCCGACGCCGATCCCGGGGTCCGCGGCTGGGTCGCGGCCAACGCCTCGACCCCGGCGACAGTGTCGGAACGACTCGCGGACGACCCCGATCCCACGGTGCAGGCCGTGGTCGCCTGGGCTGCGCGGTGGGACTAGGTTGGCGCGCATGCTGCTGAGGGCGCCGCTCCGCCAACGTCTGGCCCTCGTGGGCCCGGCGTTCATCGCGGCGGTCGCCTACGTCGACCCCGGCAACGTCGCGACCAACGTGACGGCCGGCTCGCAGTTCGGCTACACGCTCGTGTGGGTCGTCGTGCTCGCGAACGTCATGGCCGTGCTCGTGCAGTACCTGTCGGCCAAGCTCGGGCTCGTGACCGGCCGGTCGCTCGCAGGGCACCTGGGACGCGAGCTGCCGCGACCGGCGCGCATCGCGTACTGGCTGCAGGCCGAGACGATCGCGATCGCGACCGACCTGGCCGAGGTCGTCGGCGGCGCGATCGCGCTGTACCTGCTGTTCGACCTGCCGCTCGTGCTCGGCGCGCTCATCACGGCATCGGTCTCGCTCGTCATCCTGCTGCTCGGCGACGCCCGCGGGCAGCGGGTTCTGGAGCGCACGATCATCGGGTTCCTCGCCCTCATCGCGGTGGGCTTTCTGGCGGGTCTGGTCGTCAACCCGCCCGACGCCGGGGGGCTCGCCGGAGGGCTGGTGCCGTCGTTCTCGGGGTCGGAGAGCGTGCTGCTGGCCTCGGGCATCATCGGGGCGACCGTCATGCCGCACGTCATCTACCTGCACTCGAGCCTCACCACCTCACGCCTGGACCACCGGGGCGAGGGACTGGGTGTCACGGCGCTGCTGCGGGCGACGCGGGTCGACGTCGGTCTCGCCCTCGCTGTCGCCGGTGTCCTGAACCTGTCGCTGCTCGTCGTGGCGGCCGCGTCGCTCCAGGGCCTGCCCGGCACCGACACGCTGACCGGCGTGCACGACGTCGTGACCTCGGAGCTGGGCGCCGGGGTGGCGCTGCTGTTCGCCGTGTCGCTGCTGGGGTCCGGCCTGGCCTCCACGTCGGTCGGCGCGGCCGCGGGCGCGGAGGTCATGGACGGCCTGCTCGGCCTGCGCGTCCCGCTGGTGGTGCGTCGCGTCGTCACGGTCGTCCCGGCGCTCGTCGTGCTGCTGCTCGGCGTCGAGCCGAGTCGCGCGCTGATCGTGTCGCAGGTGGTCCTGTCGGTCGGCATCCCGTTCGCGCTCGTCCCCCTCGTCGTCCTGACGACGCGCCGCGGCATCATGGGCGACCACGTCAATCGTCGTGCCACGACGATCGCGGCGACCGTGGTCGCGGCGATCGTGATCGCCTTCAACGCCGGGCTCGTCGTCCTCGCCTTCTGACGACTCGACGCCGACGGCTCTGGCAGGATGTCGGGCCGTGGACCTCATGCCCCGCTTCCCTCGCGACCTCGGGTCCGCCGGGGCCAACCTCGGCGACAAGATCCGCCGTCGTCCGATCGCCGACCTGCGGCCGACTCCGCGCACGCGCGTCGAGAAGACCGAGCACGGCACGCTCTACCGCTACGACGCCTACCCGGGCGTGGAGGAGAACGGCCTGCCGGTGCTGCTGGTGCCCCCGCTGGCCGCGCCCGCCCTCGCGTTCGACCTTCGTCGCGGCGGAAGCGTCGTCGAGTACTTCGTCCAGCAGGGCCGGCCGGTCTACCTCATCGACTACGGTCCGGTGCAGTTCAAGCACAAGGACCAGGGCATCGAGCACTGGGTCGACACCGTGGTGCCCCACGCCGTCGGCTCGGTCGTCGAGCACCACGGTGCCGACCAGGTCCACCTGGCCGGCTGGAGCCTGGGCGGCATCTTCACGATGCTCACCGCTGCGGCGCACCCGGACCTGCCCCTCGCCTCGGCGACCGCGATCGCGAGCCCGTTCGACCTGCGCGCCGTGCCGCTGCTGGCGATCGCGCGACCGTTCGACCGCGTGACGAGCCTCGTCGTCGGGCCGGCCTACCGCGCCCTCGGTGGGGTTCCCGCGCCCCTGACGCGGTTGGCGTTCCAGCTCTCGTCCGCCGACAAGTACCTGACCAAGCCGGTCTCGATGCTCATGAACGCCGACGACCGCGAGTTCCTGGCACAGCTCGAGGCCGTCGACGCCTTCATGGGCAGCATGTACGCCTACCCGGGTCGGACCTTCGGGCAGCTGTACCACGTCATCATGCGGACCAACGAGTTCGCGGGCGGGACGATGGAGCTCGGCGGGCGCACGGTGCGGCTCGAGGACGTCCGCGTCCCCGTGCTCGTCGTCGCAGGACTCAACGACACGTTGGCCCCGCAGGCGGCGGTCGAGCACCTGCTGGACCTGGTGACCGGCGCGCCGGAGGCCGAGCTGCTCAAGGCCCCCGGCGGCCACCTCGGTGTCCTCACCGGGCGCGCCGCGCGCCTGACCACCTGGCCCGGCATCCAGCGCTTCCTGACTCGTCACGACTGAGCCGGCTCAGGATCCTCTGGGTGGGGTGCGGGTCAGGCGAGCGTGCTCGTGTCGATGACGGCGCGGTAGCGGACGTCTCCGTCCACGACCTTCTCGTAGTACTCGTCGACCTGGTCGGCCGAGATGACCTCGACCGTGGCGGTGATGCCGTGCTCGGCGCAGAAGTCGAGCATCTCCTGGGTCTCGGGCAGCCCACCGACCATCGATCCCTCGAGCGAGCGCCGGAACGTCAGCAGGGAGAACGCTCCGACCTCGAGCGACTCGCTGGGAGCGCCCAGGTTCACCATCGCGCCACCGCGGTCCAGCAGACCCAGGAAGTCGTCGATGGGCACGGCGGCGCCGACCGTGTTGACGAGCAGGTCGAAGCCGGCCGCGAGGTCGTCGAGTGCTCCGTCCTCGCCCGTCGCGACGTAGTGCGTGGCGCCGAACGCCAGTCCGTCGTCCTTCTTCGCGTCGGTGCGGCTGAGCACCGTCACCTCGGCGCCGAGGGCCGCGGCGATCTTGACGGCGACGTGGCCGAGGCCGCCCAGGCCGATGACGCCGACGCGCGAGCCCTCGCCGACGCCGTGACGCTTCAGCGGGGCGTACGTCGTGATGCCCGCGCACAGCAGCGGAGTGGTGCCGGCGAGGTCGACGCCGTCGGGGATCTTGACCACGAAGTGGTCGCGCACGACGACCTGGTCGCTGTAGCCGCCGTAGGTCACCTCGCCGTCGAAGCCCGTGTCGGAGTAGGTCTGCACGACCCCCTTCTCGCAGAACTGCTCCTCGCCGTCCTGGCAGGCGGGGCACGCGAGACAGGAGTCGACGAAGCAGCCGACGCCGACGACGTCGCCGACCGCGTGCTCGGTCACTGCGTCGCCGATCTCGACGACGGTGCCGATGATCTCGTGGCCCGGCGTGAGCGGGAAGATCGCGCCTCCCCACTCGTCACGGGCCTGGTGGATGTCGGAGTGGCAGATGCCGGCGAACGAGATGTCGATGCGGACGTCGTCGGGCCGCAGGTCGCGGCGCTCGATCCGGGCGTTCTCGAAGGCGGCGCCGGCCTTCGGGGTGGAGAGGGCGGAGACGGTGGTCGGCACGGTGGAGCGGACCTTTCTGGAGAGGGATCGGGGCGGGCCGAGTCGACCGGCACCCCTCTCCTCGATGCTGCGTCAGGTTCCCCCGTGGGCAAGTCGACAATCGTTCTCACCCGCGTCGGTGCCGGCGTCTAGGCTGGCGCCATGCCGGAGATGCCGGAGGTCGACGCGCTCGTGGCGTTCCTGCGCGAGCGGACCGAGGGGACGGTCGTCGCCGACCTCGAGCTCGCGTCGTTCGCGGTCCTCAAGACGTTCGATCCTCCCGCCCACGCCCTCGCAGGGCTGTCAGTGACCGGCGTGGCACGGCACGGCAAGTTCATCGACATCGACGTCGACGGCCTGCACCTGATCATCCACCTGGCCAAGGCCGGGTGGCTGCGCTGGTCCGACAAGCTCTCGGACCGCAGGCTCAAGATGGGCAACGGGCCGATCGCGGCCCGCGTGCGTCTCGACGCCGGTGACGGGCCGCACGTCGGCTTCGACGTCACGGAGGCCGGTACCCGCAAGGGCCTGGCGATGTACGTCGTGCGGGACCCGCAGGACGTGCCCGGCATCGCCGACCTGGGCCCGGACCCGCTCGCCGAGGGGTTCACGATCGCGCCGATGCTCGAGGGCCGGCGCATGCAGGTGAAGCGACTGCTGCGCGACCAGAAGGTCGTCGCCGGCATCGGCAACGCCTACAGCGACGAGATTCTGCATGCGGCCGGGATCTCCCCGTTCGCGACGGCGTCCAAGCTCACCGATGCCCAACTCGCCGCTCTGCACGCGGCCATGGTCGGTGTGCTCAGCGATGCGGTGCAGCGATCGGTCGGTCAGCAGGCGGCGATGCTGAAGGGGGAGAAGAGATCCGGTCTGCGCGTGCACGGCCGCACCGGCCTTCCGTGTCCGGTCTGCGGCGACACCGTCCGGGAGGTGTCCTTCGCCGACAAGTCGTTTCAGTACTGCCCGGGGTGTCAGACCGGCGGCAAGGTACTCGCGGACCGCCGGATGTCACGGCTGCTCAAATAGCCCGGTCAGGCCGTGCGGCCTCGTTCGGCGCGGTAGCGGCGCACCAGGGCGTCGGTCGAGGAGTCGGACTGCTCCGGCGGCGAGGCGTCCTCGGTGATCACCGGAAGCAGCGCCTTGGCCTGCGTCTTGCCCAACTCGACACCCCACTGGTCGAACGAGTCGA
>JALRCA010000276.1 GCA_023257515.1 Aeromicrobium sp. | reverse complement strand
GAGCATACGGGCCGGGATGGGCAGAAGGGTGCGACCAAGGACCCGATCGACTGTCTCGGGATGCTGTTGGTCTCCGGTCTTGCTTATGTGGGCCGTGGGGGCTTTGATTCCCGCGGCGGCGGCGGATACTAAACCAGACGCGTATGCAAGGAGATTCCTACAAGAAGGCGACCGACCTGATGGCTCGGGTCGGATCGGAGCCGGATGTCAGCGCATTGACCGAGGAGCTCCGGCGCTCGGCAACGGACTATGGTGTGATGGCCCGGGTGGACCGTGTCGAGAACGTGCGGTTCTGCCGGTGGGCTGGTCAGACCGATGACGTCGAGCACCGCCTGGATGCCCACGAGCTGCAGCGCGATGTAGGGCAGCGTCGCGAGGATCCCCGTGAACGCGATGGCGAGGGAGAGTCCCTTGGAGTCGAACCGCCCCTGCACGAAGTCCGCCGGCGTCACGTAGCGGCGCCGGTGGGAGACCGACCAGAGCCGCGGCAGGAACATGAAGATGATCGGGTACAGCACGATCGTGTACGGGACGGCGAAGAAGCCGGTGACGCTGCCCGCGTACAACGTCGCCGGGACGGCGATGAACGTGTAGGCGGTGTAGATGTCGCCGCCGATGAGGAACCACGCGACGAACGTGCCGAAGCTGCGGCCGCCGAGGCCCCACTCGTCGAGGTTGTCGAGGTCGGAGACTCGTCGCCACCGCGAGGCCAGGAAGCCGAGCACGGTGACGAGCAGGAAGAAGAACAGGAAGATCGTCAGGGCGACGGGGTCGACGTCATGCACCGTGCTGCTCCCCTCCGCGCGGGGCGAGGCCCTCGGACGCCCGGCGGTCCCGCTCGTGGGAGATCACGAGGCGGTAGGCCACCGACGTCAGCACGACGGACACGATGACGAGCACGAACTGGTACCAGAAGAAGAAGGGGATGCCGGCGAGCTCCGGTCCCTGCCTGGCGTAGGTCCAGACCAGGAGCGGGACCACGATCGCGATCGTCAGGGCCACCCCCGCGACCACCAGTCGGGCCGGTCCGGGACGGGCCGACGTGTGCTGCTGACTCATGCTTCCCCCTTGCGACTTTTGCGTGACCTGAGTCACGCCGCCGGACAGCGTACGCCCGTACGGCCCCCACGTGCACCAAGGGTCGTCCGGATCACGTGCGAGGTCCGGGAGTCACCCGGTACCGCAGGGTTCGTGCCGTTACGATGGGACGCATGGATTACAACGTCGCAGACCTCTCGCTCGCCGAGTTCGGTCGCAAGGAGATCGCCCTCGCCGAGCACGAGATGCCCGGCCTCGTGGCCATGCGTGAGCGCTTCGGCGACAGCCAGCCGCTCGCCGGTGCCCGCATCGCCGGCTCGCTGCACATGACCATCCAGACCGCCGTGCTGATCGAGACCCTCGCGGCTCTCGGCGCGGACGTGCGCTGGGCCACCTGCAACATCTTCTCGACCCAGGACCACGCCGCCGCCGCGGTCGTCGTCGGTCCGAACGGCACCCCCGAGGATCCCCAGGGCATCCCGGTGTTCGCCTGGAAGGGCGAGACCCTCGCCGAGTACTGGGACGAGGCCGAGAAGGTCTTCGAGTTCGAGGGCACCGGCCCGAACGTCCTGCTCGACGACGGTGGTGACATCACGCTCCTGCTGCACAAGGGCGTCGAGTTCGAGAAGGCCGGGGCCGTCCCCAGCCAGGACTCCACCGACAACGAGGAGTACAAGGAGGTGCTGCGCGTCCTCGCCCGCTCGCTCGAGAACGACCCGCAGCGCTGGACCAAGCACGCCGAGGGCATCAAGGGCGTCTCCGAGGAGACCACGACGGGCGTCCTGCGCCTGTACGAGCGCTTCAAGGAGGGCACGCTGCTCTTCCCGGCGATCAACGTCAACGACTCGGTCACCAAGAGCAAGTTCGACAACAAGTACGGCTGCCGCCACTCGCTCGTCGACGGCATCAACCGCGCCACCGACGTCATGATCGGTGGCAAGGTCGCGGTCGTGTGCGGCTACGGCGACGTCGGCAAGGGCTCGGCGGAGTCGCTGCGCGGCCAGGGTGCCCGTGTCATCATCACCGAGATCGACCCGATCTGCGCCCTGCAGGCCGCCATGGACGGCTACGAGGTTAAGAAGATGGAGAACGCCGTTCCGCGCGCTAACATCGTCTGCACGGCCACGGGCAACAAGAACATCGTGACCGAGCGCCATTTCCGCATGATGAAGGACAAGA
>JALRCA010000233.1 GCA_023257515.1 Aeromicrobium sp. | reverse complement strand
GAGCGCGGCGGCGTGCTCGGCGCGATGGAGACCGGCTACCAGCGCGGGCGCATCCAGGACGAGTCGATGCTCTACGAGCAGCGCAAGCACGACGGCTCGCTGCCGATCGTCGGCGTCAACACGTTCCGCAACCCGCACGAGGACGCCGAGCCGCCGGTCGTGGAGCTCGCCCGGGCGACCGACGCCGAGAAGTCCGGTGCCGTCGAGCGCGTGCGCGCCTACCGAGCGATGCACGCGAGCGAGGCCGAGCAGGCCCTGGCCCGGCTCAAGGCCGCGGCCACGACTCCCGACGAGAACGTGTTCGCGGTGCTCATGGACGCCGCCCGCGTCTGCACCCTGCAGCAGGTGACCGAGGCGTTCTTCGAGGTCGGAGGCCAGTACCGCCGCAACGTCTAACCCTGCCCCGAGATGTGCGGGCCCATGCACCGTTCTTGTGCGGAAGACGGTGCATGAGGGCGCACATCTGGGCTCGCGCGGATGCGGGGTCCTCGATTCGGCGGTAGCAAGGGGGGATGGTCGCGGGCTCGCCGCGGCCGTGGAGGGGAGTGAGTCATCGTGAGCACCTGGACCTGGGTGGTCGTGGCCGTCGTCGTGGTCGTCCTGCTGGCACTGCTCGTGCTGGCGGCCACGAAGGGACGTCAGGCCAAGCGCCGCCGAGAGCTCGAGAAGCAGGAGCGCGACCGTGCTCAGGCCACCCGCCTGCGCGACGAGGCGCGCGAGAAGGCCGTCACCGCACAGCAGACCGAGGCGGCCGCGGCCGTGGCCCGCGCCGACGCCGACGGGGCACGGCTCGAGGCCGACCGGCTGGAGCGTCATGCCGTCGACCTGGAGAACGAGGCCGCCGAGGCACAGGGCCTGGCCGACGACCAGCTGGCCCAGGCCGACGTGCTCGACCCGGACACGCCGAGCCCGCGCCATGACGGGTCGGCCCCGGACCGGGAGCGGGTCGTGGACGACCCCTCGACGGATCGCCCGACCGAGCCTGACCCCGCCACGTCCGGGCCCCTCACGCCGGGGCCGGTCGACCCGGCGGCGCCGCACGCCGGCGGCGCCGCGGGAGCACCCGCGGACGCCCCGCCGACCGTGCAGCCGCCCCCGCCGGTCGATCCGGGTCCCCCGGGCGACGCCGAGCCGCCGCTCGATCCCACCGTCCCGCCGCCGCCCCCGCCGGGCGAGTCGGTGACGCCGCCGCCCGCGGAGCCGCCGCCGGGCCCCGCCCACCGCGGCTGAGGTGGCAGGTCTCGTAGGCTGCGGGTCGTGCCCGACGCCCTCCCCGTCCTGATCTCGACCGACGGCGCGTGCCTCGGCAACCCGGGGCCCGGAGGGTGGGGCGCGATCCTGCGCTACGGCGAGCACGAGCGCGAGATCAGCGGCGCCGAGCCCGACACGACCAACAACCGCATGGAGCTGACGGCGGCCATCCGCGCGCTCCAGGCGGTCACCCGCCGCTCGACCGTCATCCTGACGACGGACTCGACCTACGTCCGCAACGGCATCATGCAGTGGGTCAAGGGCTGGCAGCGCAACGGCTGGGTGACCAAGGCCAAGCAGCCCGTCAAGAACGCGGACCTGTGGCGTGAGCTCGTCGCCGCGTGCGAGGAGCACGACGTCGAGTGGCGCTGGGTCAAGGGCCACGCCGGTGACCGTGACAACGAGATCGCGGACCGGCTGGCGACGACGGCCGCCAGGACGCTGCGCGACGGTCCTCGGTAGCGTCGGACGGGTGAGCAGCCTTCCTGCGTTCGAGGACCTCGACGCCCTCCCGGTGACCTTTCGCACGACGGTCGGCGAGGAGCACCTCGACCTCAACGGCCACATGAACATCGCCCACTACTTCGCCTTCGGCGGCCGCGCACTCTGGGACCGCAGCCGCGAGGACCTGGCGATGCCGGACTCCTACATCGAGGACCGCGACCGCACCACGTTCACCGCCGAGCAGCACCTGCGCTACCTGGGCGAGTCGACCCTCGGTGACGAGATCGCCGTGCCCGTCGTGGTCGTCGCGCGCGGCGACAAGAGTCTGCACCTGGCCGCGCTGATCCTGAATCGGACGCGTGGACAGCTCGCGTGCGTGCTGGAGTCGATGCTCGTGCACGTCGACTTCTCGACGCGTCGCCCGACGTCGTTCCCCGACGACGTGGCGGCCGCGATCGATGCGGCCGTCGCCGCCGACCGCACGCCCTGGCCGCTGCCGATCAGCGGCGCCGTCGCCGTCCGCTCGCCGAGCGACGCAGGCTGAGGGAGGGTGGTCGTCATGGCCACCACCTCGCACCCGCAGGCGGCGCGCGACGACCTGGGAGCCCCGGTCGCGGTGCCGCGGGAGGCGCAGCGCGTCGTCTCGCTCGTGCCGAGCCTCACCGAGGCGATCGCCGCGACCCACCGTTCCGCGCTCGTCGGGGCGACCGACTGGTGCACCCACCCGGCGGACCTCGACGTCGCACGCGTGCGTGGCACCAAGAACCCCGACCGAGCCGCGATCCGGGCGCTCGGACCGGACCTCGTGGTCGCGAACCAGGAGGAGAACCGTGAGCTCGACGTCGAGCGGCTGCGCTCCGACGGCATCGCGGTCTGGGTCACCCGGATCGAGACGCTCGACGACGCCTTCACCTCGATGCGGCGGCTGTTCACGACCGCACTCGGCTGGCCGGCGCCCGCCTGGCTCGACGAGGCCGAGCAGGCGTGGCGTGCACCGGCGGCGGGGACGACGGGCCGCGTCGCCGTGCCGATCTGGCGGGACCCCTGGATGGTCGTCGGACCGCGGACGTTCACGACCGACCTGCTCCGCCGCCTGGGGTGGACGAACGTGTTCGACGACGGTGCGGACCGGTACCCGCACGTCGACCTGTCGATGATCGACCGGCCCGGCACCGACCTGGTGCTCCTGCCCGACGAGCCGTACGTGTTCGATCCGGACGACGGGCCCGAGGCCTTCGACACCGCCCCCACCGCGCTCGTGTCCGGACGGCTCCTCACCTGGTACGGCCCGTCGCTCGTCGAGGCCCGCGAGGCCCTGCCCACCCCGGCCTCGGTCGCCGCGGTCCCCCGGCCCCCGGGTGAGGCACCGTCACCGTGAGGATGGCGCGACGCTGCACCACACCCTGAGGCGATCCCCGCCAATCCGGGACGGTCCGGCCCCCGTTGCCAGGCACAAGGACCCTACGAAGTTCGGGAATCCGGAGGCACGTCCCGGACTTCCGACCTAGCATCGGCCGCATGTTCCCCTTGCGCCGTCGTGCGCCCCTGGCCGCGGCGTCCGCATCGGTCGCCGCCCTGGCCCTCGCACTCGGCGTCATGCCGGCCGACGCGGTCGGTCCCGGCGACTGGCACAAGCCCGGCGTCCCGTTCGCGGGACAGCAGCACCCCGACCCGAGCGTCGTCACCCTCGGTCCCCTGATGTACTCCTACGCCACCAAGCACGGCGGCAGCGACCTGCCGATGTCGTGGTCCGGGGACGGCATCACCTGGACGGCGCGCACGCAGTGGAGCGGCAAGACCGCCTACCTCGACGGCGACGAGGGCGGGTTCTTCAACGACACGATCACCCCCAACCAGCCATGGGGCGTGAACAGCTGTCGAGAGACCAGCTCGAACAGGCGCACGTGCGACCCGAAGTCCTTGTGGGCGCCCGGCGTCGGGTTCGTCCGCGACCAGTGGCTCGCCTACCACGCGGTCAAGGTCTCCAACGGCTACAGCTCGTACGGCCGCTTCGCCATCTACGGCACCAAGTCCCCGAGCCCGCTCGGCATGTTCACTCCCGTGCGCAGGACGGCGATGGTGACCAGCCCCACGCGACTCGATCCGGCCGGCGTGCTCGACCCGGAGCTGTTCACGAACCCGTCCACGGGCAAGAGCTACCTGCTCTGGAAGACCGAGGGCAACAAGAAGGGCCGCTACCCCAAGCTCTGGTCGCGGCAGCTGAGCGCCTCGGGCACGTCGTTCGCGAGCGGCTCGAAGGCCCGCGCGCTGCTGACCGTCACGCCGCGCGGGTGGGAGGGCCGCGTCATCGAGAACCCCTCGATGATCAAGGTCGACGGCAAGTACCTGCTGTTCTACTCCGCGAACGACTACCCGACGCGCCGCTACACGACCGCGTACGCGGTGTGCTCCAGTCCCACCGGCGGCTGCACCAAGAAGGGCCGCATCCTGACCTCCACGAAGGGTGCATACGGTCCGGGCGGCGCCGACGCCGTCATCGACGACCGCGGTCGCTACCTGCTGGTCCACCACGCGTACCCGCGGATCAACGGGTCTCGCGGCGTGGGCGGACGCACCCAGCGCGTCGCGGAGTTCCAGGTGCGCAGCGGCAAGGTCGTCATCACGCAGCGCAACGCGAAGCCCTCGCCCGGCACCTCCGACGGCATCTCCTACGGGGGCGAGGACGGAGCGTTCACGAGCGTCAAGAAGTCGATCACCAACGGCTTCTACACCCCCTTCGTGGCGAACATCGACGACGACTCCACCGACGACGTCGGCCTGTACGGCCCGTGGGACAAGACCGACGAGGCGCTGCTGTCCAAGCGCGACCGCGCCCTCCCGTCCCTCGGCGGCAAGGACGCCGTCGGCCAGAAGGGCACGTTGCTGCCGATCTCCGGCGACTTCAACGGCGACGGCCGCACCGACGTCTACTGGTACCAGCCCGGCCCGAACCCGAAGTTCCAGGCTGCGCTCAAGACCACGAACGACCAGCTGTGGCTCGCGAAGGAAGGTGGGGGCTGGCAGAAGCTGACCGACGAGCGGTTCGCCCAGGACAGTGCGGCGATCCCGGTCGTCGGCAACTTCGACGGCGAGAGGGGCGACGAGCTCTGGTGGGTCCAGCCGGGGTCGGCGACGGACGAGAAGTGGACGTGGAGCGACTCGGCAGGGCACTTCGAGCGCGAGAACGTCTCGCTCGCCGGCTCCGGGACGTCGGCTCCGCGCGTCGGCGATCTCGACGGCAACGGCCGCGACGACATCCTCTGGTACACCCCCGGGTCCGCGAACGCGACGATCTGGTGGGACGGACGACCTGAGGCGAAGACGAGCGTCAACGTCGGCACCGAGACGCAGACCTACGGCCGCCGCCCTGTCGTGGGCAACTTCGACGGCGACCCCGAGGGCAAGGCAGAGATCCTCTGGTACGGCGCCCGGGGCCGCTCGAACACGCTCTGGTCCGGCCTGAGCCCGTCGTCGTCCCGTCCGTCGACCACGACGGCCACCGGCCTCGCTCCCGATGCGTCCCGCGTGTACGCCGCCCTCGTCGGCGACTTCGACGACGACGGCAAGGACGACATCTACTGGTACGGCTGATCGACCGACCCCGCACCGGGGATCGCCCCTCCGACCGAGCCGAGGTTCCTGTTCGTCGAAGGGTCGCGGGAGTGAGGGTGGAGAGCTCGCCCGACCCTCGGACCCTGAGCTCGTCGAAGGGTCGGCGGGGTTGTCCGGGAAAAGACAGGACTTTCGACCTCTCGACCCAGACCACCAGCATCGGTGATAATAGAACGTGTCGACGAAAGACAGGTTCTCCGATGACGCTCCTCCTCCAGGACACCCACCCCGTGGTGGCGTGCCTGGACGCGCTCGAAGCCGCCCTCGACGCGTTGAATCCGCGGGCGTGGGACGGACTCGCACCCTC
>JALRCA010000142.1 GCA_023257515.1 Aeromicrobium sp. | reverse complement strand
GCGGTCGAGCACCGCGCCGATCACGGTGCCGTCGGTGAACGCGACGCTCGCCGGGCCGTCCCACGGCTCCATCAGCGACGAGTGGTAGCGGTAGAACGCGCGCTTCTCCGCGCTCATCGTGGCGTGGTTCTCCCACGCTTCGGGGATCATCATCAGCACGGCGTGCGGCAGCGCGCGCCCCGAGAGGTGCAGCAGCTCGAGCACCTCGTCGAGCGACGCGGTGTCGCTGCCCTCGGGGTCGCAGATGGGGAACAGGCGGCTGAGGTCGCCCGGGATCAGGTCGCTCTCGAGCGTCGCCTCGCGGGCACGCATCCAGTTGCGGTTGCCGCGTGCGGTGTTGATCTCGCCGTTGTGCGCGACGAACCGGAACGGGTGCGCCAGCGGCCAGCTCGGGAACGTGTTGGTCGAGAAGCGGCTGTGCACGATGGCGAGCGCGGACTCCATGCGCTCGTCGTTGAGGTCGGGGAAGAACTCGTCGAGCTGCTCGGTCGTGAGCATGCCCTTGTAGATCAGGGTGCGGGCCGAGAGCGACGGGAAGTACACGCCGACCTCGTGCTCGGCCCGCTTGCGCAGGCAGTAGGCCCAGCGGTCGAGCTCGATCCCGCTGCGGTCGCGCTCGGGCGTCGCGACGAACACGAGGGCGAAGGACGGCATCGCGCCGCGCGCCATCGAGCCCAGGATGTCGGGCTGCACGGGGACGTCGCGCCAGCCGAGGACCTCCAGGCCCTCCTCGACCGCGATCGCCTCGATGCGCTCGCGCGCCTCGGCGGCGAGGTCCTCCTCGATCGGCAGGAACGCCAGGCCGGCCGCATAGCTGCCGGCAGCCGGCAGCTCGACGCCGGCAGCCTCCTGCGCGACACCACGCAGGAACCGGTCGGGGATCTGCATGAGCATGCCGGCACCGTCGCCGGTGTTCTCCTCGGCGCCGACCGCGCCGCGGTGGTCGAGGTTGCGCAGCGCCGTGAGGCCCTGCTGCACGATCTCGTGCGTCGGCACGCCGGACAGGTGGGCCACGAAGGCCACGCCGCACGCGTCGTGCTCGTGGCTCGGGTCGTAGAGGCCCTGCGCGGGGGGCTGGGCGGAGAAGCGTGTCACGGGGAACCACCTCGTCGTCGAACGGGGACAAGCAGTCGAACCCGGGACGACGTTGGCCCAAGCAGCGACAGCCTACCTCCCGGCCCCACCTCCGGCGACCAAGGCCACCCTCACCGCCCGGCGGGGTGCCGGGGCGCTGATTCCCAGGCTCGCCGGGGAACCAGCGCACCGACCACGGGAATCGTCACGAAGCCCGGGGTGCAACAGCAGTGAGGTGACGAGGGACCGGGCGAGGCGGGGCCAGGAGACGCGAGCCCGGCTAGCCGACCTGCGTCCCGATGGCCTCGCCGATCAGGTAGGTGATGCCGGCGGCCGCGCCACCGAGGACGAGCTGACGCACGCCGCCGTACCACCAGGAACGGCTCGTGACGCGCGTGACGATCGCGCCGCACGCGAACAGCGCCAGGAGCGAGAGCACGATCGTCGGGAGCGACGACGTGACCCCGAGCATGAGCGGCAGGAGCGGGATGAGGGCGCCGACGGCGAACGAGACGAACGACGAGCTCGCGGCCACCCAGGGCGACGGCAGGTCGTCGACGTCGATGCCCATCTCCTCCTGGGCGTGGACGGCCACCGCGTTGTCGACGTCGCGATGGATCTGCGAGGCGACCTCTCGCGCGACCTCCTCGTCGACGCCCTTGTCGACGAACATCGCGGCGAGCTCGGCCTCCTCGGCCGACTCGTTGCCGAGGATCTCGGCGCGCTCGATCGCGACCTGTGCCACGGCGAGCTCGCGCTGGCTCGCGACCGAGGTGTACTCGCCCGCCGCCATCGAGCACGCGCCGGCGACGAGACCCGCGAGACCGGCCACGACGACGGGCTTCGGGTCGCTGCTGCCACCCGTCACACCCATGATGAGGGCGAAGTTCGACACGAGTCCGTCCATCGCGCCGAACACCGCGGGTCGCAGCCAGCCGCCCTGGACGTCGGGGTGCTCGTGCATGACCGACTCGGCGTCGGGCAGCGGCTCGGTCACGAGGCGTCCTCCTCGCTCACCTCGCGAGCGGTCTCGTCCTCGGCGTCCCTCTCCGGCCGGGCCGCGTCGCGCCGCCGCGACCACACGAAGTAGCCCAGCGCGAGCAGGAACACGATGATCGAGGTCCACACGTTGAGGCGGAACGGCCCGATGTGGTTGGCGGTGTCGATGCGCAGCTGCTCGATCCAGAACCGGCCGGCCGTGTAGAGCATGACGTAGAGCGCGAACGCCCGGCCGCCCGTGAGCCGGTGGCGTCGGTCGATCAGCACGATCACGAGGGCCGCCGCGAGGTTCCACAGCAGCTCGTACAGGAAGGTGGGGTGGAAGGTGGCGAACGCCTCGTAGCCCACGGGCCGGTGCAGGTCGTCGATCTCGAGACCCCACGGGAGCGTGGTGGGCTTGCCGAAGAGCTCCTGGTTGAACCAGTTGCCGAGCCGGCCGACGGCCTGCGCGACCAGCAGGCCGGGAGCGAGGGCGTCGGCGAGCTGGGAGAACCTGATGTCCTCGCGGCGCACGGCGATCCATGCGCCGAGCGCGCCGCCGGCGATCGCCCCCCAGATGCCGAGGCCGCCCTCCCAGATCAGGAAGGCCCGCCACGCGTCACGACCCTGCCCGAAGTAGAGCTCGGGGTCGGTCGCGACGTGGTAGACGCGCGCCCCGACGATGCCGAACGGGATCGCCCACAACGCGACGTCGCTGACGAGGCCGGGACGGCCGCCCCTGGCCTGGAGTCGCTTCTCGCCGATCCAGATCGCGAGGAGCGCGCCGACGATGATCCCGAGGGCGTAGGCCCGCAGCGGGAACGGGCCGATGTCCCACACACCCGTCGACGGGCTGGGGATGAACGTGGCGACGGTGCTCACGAGCGCTCCACCCCTCGGCGCAGCTCCTGCGCCAGCTCACGGACCGACTCGACACCGGCTGCCGCGGTCTCGGACTCGAGCATCCGGCGCACGAACGCCGAGCCGACGATGACGGCGTCGGCGAACTCCGCGATCTCGCGTGCCTGCTCGCCGTTGCTGACGCCGAGGCCGACGCCGATCGGCTTGTCGGTCACGGCACGCAGGCGCGCGACCAGCTCGGGCGCGAGGCTGCTCGTCTGCTCGCGGGTGCCGGTGACCCCCATGACCGCCGTGGCGTAGATGAAGCCGCTCGAGGCCTTGGCCGTCATGTCGAGGCGCGCATCGGTCGAGGACGGCGAGACCAGGAAGACCCGGTCGAGCTCGTGCGCGCGCGACGCGGCGTCCCACTCGGCGGCCTCGTCGGGGATCAGGTCGGGCGTGATCAGTCCCGCTCCCCCGGCCTCTGCCAGGTCGGCGGCGAACCGGTCGACGCCGTACCGCTCCACGGGGTTCCAGTAGGTCATGATGACGGTCGGCGCGCCGGTCGACGCGACGGCTCGGACCACCTCGATGACGTCCTTGGTGCGCGTGCCGCCCGCCAGCGCCTGGTCGGCGGCGGCCTGGATGGCGGGGCCGTCCATCACCGGGTCGCTGTAGGGCAGCCCGATCTCGAGCAGGTCGACGCCCGCCTCGACCATCGCGGTGAGCGCGGCGATCGAGGTCTCCTGGTCCGGGAACCCGGCCGGCAGGTAGCCGACGAGCGCAGCACGCCCCTCGGCCCGTGTGCGAGCGAAGAGCTCGTCGATCGCACTCACTCCTCGACCGCCCTCTGCACGTCGGCCGGCCGCGGCCCGGCATCCCCGCCGCCCTCGAGAACCACGGGACCGTCGAGCAGCCCGAAGTACTCGGCCGCCGTGTGGACGTCCTTGTCGCCCCGCCCGGACAGGTTGACCAGGATCGTGGCGTCCGGGCCGAGCTCCTTCGCGAGGCCGACCGCGCCGGCCAGGGCGTGCGCCGACTCGATCGCCGGGATGATCCCCTCGGTCTTGCAGAGCAGGTCGAACGCGCTCATGGCCTCGGCGTCGGTGGCCGGCACGTACTGGGCGCGGCCCGTCTCGGCCAGGTAGGAGTGCTCCGGACCCACGCCCGGGTAGTCCAGGCCCGCGGAGATCGAGTGCGACTCCTGGGTCTGGCCGTCCTCGTCCTGCAGCAGGTACGAGCGGGCGCCGTGCAGCACGCCGACGTCGCCCTGGGTGATCGGGGCGGCGTGACGGCCGGTCTCGACCCCGTTGCCGCCGGCCTCGACGCCCAGCAGGCGCACGTCGGCGTCCTCGACGAAGGCCGTGAACAGCCCGATCGCGTTGGAGCCGCCTCCGACGCACGCGACCGCGGCGTCCGGCAGGGAACCGGTCAGCTCGAGGCACTGGGCCCGGGCCTCGTCACCGATGCCCCGCGTCAGGTCGCGCACCATCGACGGGAACGGGTGCGGGCCGGCGGCGGTGCCGAAGAGGTACGACGTGTGGTCGACGCTCGCCACCCAGTCGCGCAGAGCCTCGTTGATCGCATCCTTCAGCGTGCGGCTGCCGCTCGTGACGGACACGACCTCGGCGCCGAGCATGCGCATGCGCGCGACGTTGAGCGCCTGGCGCTCGGTGTCGACCTCGCCCATGTAGACGGTGCACTCCAGGTCGAGGTAGGCGCACGCGGTGGCCGAGGCGACGCCGTGCTGCCCGGCTCCCGTCTCCGCGATGGCGCGCGCGCTCGCCGTCCTGGGGGACATCGACGGCGCCCTGGCCGAGCGGAACATCGCCTACGCGCTCGCGGTGGCGCTGGAGGACGACGATGACCGGGCGGTCATCGAGGGCGACCTCGGCACCCTGCCGCTGCCGGGCGCTGGCGCGTGAGCGCGCACTACGACCTCATCGCCTGGGGCTACGAATCGCTCACCGAGCTGCTGCACGGC
>JALRCA010000087.1 GCA_023257515.1 Aeromicrobium sp. | reverse complement strand
CAGGTCACGGCGGCGCGGCGCAACAGCCAGTTCGAGCGCGAGTACGACGTCCCCGAGCGCGTGCTGCCGGCGGCGGTGCTGGCCCAGCCGGACCTCGACGAGGAGACCGCCCACGTCGTGCTCGTCGAGCACGCCGCCCGGGCGCTGGGCGTCGGCACCGTCCAGTGCCTGCGCGACTACTTCCGGCTCGCGCCCGCCGCGACCGCCCGTGCGGTCGAGCAGCTCGTGGCCGACGAGGTGCTCGAGCCCGTGGGCATAGCCGGCTGGCACCGACCGGCCTACCGCCACCGCGACGCCGTCACGCCGCGCCGGGTGCGCGCCCGGGCCCTGCTCAGTCCGTTCGACCCGCTGGTCTTCGAGCGCACACGCACGGAACAGCTCTTCGGCTTCCGCTACCGCATCGAGATCTACGTGCCGGAGGCCAAGCGCGAGTTCGGCTACTACGTGCTGCCCTTCCTCCTCGGCGACGCCCTGGTCGCGCGGGTCGACCTCAAGGCCGACCGGGCGGCCGGGGTGCTGCGGGTCCACGGCGCGTGGTCCGAGCCCGGCGCCCCGCAGGAGACGGCCACGGAGCTCGCCTCGGAGCTGGCGCTCGTGGCAGGGTGGCTGGGTCTCCGCGAGATCCGCGTCGGTGATCGGGGCGACCTCGCCGTGCCGCTCGCCGGCGCGACGTCCCGAACCGAGGTCCCGGACTCGGACGGATCAGGGTGGGGCGCCTAGACTGCGAACGTCCGTCCCACCCGTAGGAGTGCGTACCCGTGCCCAAGGTCATCGACAAGATCCTCCGCATGGGCGAAGGCAAGATCCTTCGCCAGCTCGAGGCGATCGCGAAGCAGGTCAACGCGCTCGAGGACGAGTTCAAGGACATGAGCGACGACGACCTGCGCGCCATGACCGACGAGTTCAAGGAGCGGCTCGAGGGCGGTGAGACGCTCAACGACATCATGCCGGAGGCGTTCGCCACGGTCCGCGAGGCCGCGAGCCGGGTGCTGGGACAGCGTCACTTCGACGTCCAGATCATGGGCGGCGCCGCGCTGCACCTGGGCAACATCGCCGAGATGAAGACCGGTGAGGGCAAGACGCTGGTCGCCACGTTGCCCAGCTACCTCAACGGCGTCTCCGGCAAGGGCGTCCACGTCGTCACGGTCAACGACTACCTCGCCAAGTACCACGCGGAGTGGATGGGACGCGTCTACACGTTCCTCGGCCTGAGCGTCGGCATGATCCTGCCGACCATGACCCCGGCCGAGCGCCGCGACGCGTACGCGTGCGACATCACCTACGGCACGAACAACGAGTTCGGCTTCGACTACCTGCGCGACAACATGGCCGAGGACATCGAGTCCTGCGTCCAGCGTGGCCACAACTTCGCCATCGTCGACGAGGTCGACTCGATCCTCATCGACGAGGCCCGCACGCCCCTCATCATCTCCGGACCCACCGAGGAGGAGGTCAAGTGGTACGGCGAGTTCGCGCGCATCGTCGGCGCCATGACGATCGACACCCACTACGAGGTCGACGAGAAGAAGCGCACCGTCTCCGTCACCGAGGAGGGCATCGACAAGGTCGAGGACCAGCTCGGCATCGACAACCTCTACGACGCGGTGAACACCCCGCTGATCAGCTTCCTCAACAACGCCATCAAGGCCAAGGAGCTGTTCAAGCGCGACAAGGACTACGTCGTCATGGACGGCAACGTCCTCATCGTCGACGAGCACACGGGTCGCATCCTCGACGGCCGGCGCTACAACGAGGGGCTGCACCAGGCGATCGAGGCCAAGGAGGGCGTCCAGATCCGCGAGGAGTACCAGACGCTCGCCACGATCACGCTGCAGAACTACTTCCGCCTCTACGACACGCTCTCCGGCATGACCGGTACGGCCATGACCGAGGCGAGTGAGTTCGACAAGATCTACAAGCTCGGCGTGGTCCCGATCCCGACGAACCGTCCGGTGGCCCGCGTCGACCAGCCCGACCTGGTCTACCGCACTGAGGACGCCAAGTTCGACGCCGTCGCCGACGACATCGCCGAGCGCCACGAGGCCGGCCAGCCGGTCCTGGTCGGCACGACGAGCGTCGAGAAGTCCGAGCGGCTGTCCAAGCTGCTCAAGAAGCGCCGGATCCCGCACGAGGTCCTCAACGCCAAGCAGCACGAGCGCGAGGCCGCGATCGTCGCGATGGCCGGTCACAAGGGCGCGGTCACCGTGGCCACGAACATGGCCGGTCGAGGCACCGACATCATGCTCGGCGGCAGCGTCGAGTTCCTCGCCGACGCCGAGCTCCGCAAGCAGGGTCTCGACCCGCTCGAGAACGCCGAGGAGTACAGCGCCGCCTGGCCGGCCACCCTCGAGAAGATCGAGAAGCAGGTCGAGCACGAGAAGGAAGAGGTCGCCGCCGCCGGCGGACTCGCCGTGATCGGCACCGAGCGCCACGAGTCGCGCCGCATCGACAACCAGCTGCGCGGTCGTTCCGGCCGTCAGGGCGACCCGGGCGAGACGCGCTTCTACCTCTCGCTCGAGGACGACCTGATGCGCCTGTTCAAGGCCGACTGGGTCAACTGGATCCTGCAGTCCATGAAGATCCCCGACGACGTGCCCATCGAGAACAAGCGCGTCACCGGTGCGATCGCGTCGGCCCAGTCGCAGGTCGAGGCGCAGAACTTCGACACCCGCAAGAACATCCTCAAGTACGACGACGTCATGAGCCGCCAGCGCGAGGTCATCTACACCGAGCGCCGGCGCGTGCTCGAGGGCGAGAACCTGCAGGAGTGGGTCCGCACGATGATCCAGGACGTCACCTCGGCCTACGTCGCCGGCGCGACGGACGGGTTCCCGGAGGAGTGGGACCTCGACCAGCTCTGGACCGCGCTCGGCACGCTCTACCCCGTCTCCCTGACGGTCGAGGGCGTCGAGGAGGAGGCGGACGGCCGTGAGGGCCTGAGCCGTGAGCTCCTGCAGGAGCTCGTCGCCGAGGACGCGCTCGCCGCCTACGACAAGCGCGAGGAGGAGCTCGGCGAGGAGATCACGCGCGAGCTCGAGCGGCGCGTCGTCCTGTCGGTGCTGGATCGCAAGTGGCGTGAGCACCTGTACGAGATGGACTACCTGCGAGACGGCATTGGTCTGCGCGCTATGGCGCAGCGCGCGTGGGCGCACCGGGTTCTCGAAATTGTTGACGTAGCACCAGTCGGCGGGCTCGCCCTGCGCGCGCGCATGGCGCGCGAGGGTCTGCTCGAGCAGGGTGCGCTTGCCGATGCCCGGTG
>JALRCA010000015.1 GCA_023257515.1 Aeromicrobium sp. | reverse complement strand
TGCACCATGTGCAACTGCGGTTGGATCACGGCGCGGGAGGACAATCCACTGGAGCTTGTACTCTTCAGGCAGCATCGAGGTGTCGCCATTTGGCGGCAGGCTTGCAAAGCGAATCTCCCATTCGGTCTGGATTTTGGCGAGAGAGCGCTGGGTCACATGCATGAACCCAAACCACGTTCGAATCGTGTTCTCCACCGTCTCGCGATTCCAACTCCTGTCCTTGTGCGCCATCGCTATCGGTGGCGGCCCGTCGGGCACCGGCAGGCGTTCGACGTCGTCATGGGCGGGCTGAGGCGACTCGAGTACCGCGGCTACGACTCCGGCGGCGTGGCGATCGTCGACACCGCCGCGACGACGCCGACGATCGCGTGGGCCAAGAAGGCCGGCAAGCTGGCCAACCTGCAGGGCGTGCTCGACGAGCAGCCGCTGCCGCCGTCGAGCACCGGCATCGGTCACACCCGCTGGGCCACCCACGGCGCGCCGAACGACGTCAACGCCCACCCGCACCTCGACGCGGACGGACGCATCGCCGTCGTGCACAACGGCATCATCGAGAACTTCGCCGTCCTGCGGGCCGAGCTCGAGGCCGAGGGGCACGAGCTGGTGTCCGAGACCGACACGGAGGTCGTCGCGCACCTGCTGCACGACGAGCTCGAGCGCACGCCGGACCTGGGCGAGGCCGTCCGCCTCGTGTGTCGTCGTCTGGAAGGTGCGTTCACGCTCGTCATCGCCGACGCCGCGCAGCCCGACGTCGTGGTCGGCGCACGACGCAACTCCCCGCTCGTGGTCGGGCGAGGTGACGGCGAGAACTTCCTCGGCTCCGACGTGGCGGCGTTCATCGAGTACACCCGCGACGCGATCGAGCTCGGTCAGGACCAGGTCGTCGTCATCACGGCCGACGACGTCGAGGTGACGGGATTCGACGGCTCGCCCGCCGAGGTGACGCCCTACCACGTCGACTGGGACGTCTCCGCCGCCGAGAAGGGGGGCTACGACTGGTACATGCTCAAGGAGATCGACGAGCAGCCGCAGGCCGTGGCCGACACCCTGCTCGGGCGCCACACGCCCGACGGACGTCTCCAGCTCGACGAGATGCGCCTGTCCGACGACGAGCTCCGCGAGATCGACAAGATCATCATCATCGCGTGCGGCACGGCGTCGTACGCGGGGCTCGTCGCCAAGTACGCGATCGAGCACTGGACGCGCGTGCCGTGCGAGGTCGAGCTCGCGAGCGAGTTCCGCTACCGCGACCCCATCATCGACCCGCGCACGCTCGTCGTCGCCATCAGCCAGTCCGGCGAGACGATGGACACCCTCATGGCGCTGCGCTACGCGCGGCAGCAGCGGGCGCGGGTGCTGTCGATCTGCAACACGAACGGCTCGACCATCCCGCGCGAGTCCGACGCGGTCATCTACACGCACGCGGGGCCGGAGATCGCGGTCGCCTCGACGAAGGGCTTCCTGGCCCAGATCGTGGCCTGCTACCTGCTCGGGCTCTACCTCGCCCAGGTCAAGGGCACCAAGTACGGCGACGAGATCGCCGCCATCATCGGCGAGCTCGAGAAGATCCCGGCCGGCATCCAGCGGATGCTCGACGACGCGCCTCGCGTCCGCAAGCTCGCGGCCGACCTCGTGGACGCCCGGTCGGTCCTGTTCCTGGGCCGCCACACGGGGTACCCGGTCGCGCTGGAGGGTGCGCTCAAGCTCAAGGAGCTCGCGTACCTGCACGCCGAGGGCTTCGCCGCGGGCGAGCTCAAGCACGGACCGATCGCGCTCATCGAGGAGGGCGTCCCGGTCTTCGTCGTGGTGCCGCCCAAGGCTCGGGACCAGCTGCAGGACAAGGTCGTCTCCAACATCCAGGAGGTCCGCTCGCGCGGCGCGCGCACGATCGTGCTGGTCGAGGACGGCGACGACGACGTGCTGAGCGCGGCCGACGAGGTCATCCGACTGCCCAAGGTCCCGACGTTGCTGCAGCCGCTCGTCGCGACGGTGCCGCTGCAGGTGTTCGCGTGCGAGCTCGCCACGCTGCTCGGCCACGACGTCGACCAGCCCCGCAACCTCGCCAAGTCCGTGACGGTGGAGTAGTGGCCATCTGGGGCGTCGGGGTCGACGTCGTCGACCTGGCCCGGTTCTCGGCGTCGCTGGAGCGCACGCCCGAGCTGCGCAGCCGACTGTTCACGGCCAGCGAGCTCGACGCGGGTCACAGCACCGAGTCCCTCGCGGGACGCTTCGCCGTCAAGGAGGCCTTCGCCAAGGCCCTGCGCTCCCCGGCCGGCATGTCCTGGCAGGACGTCGAGGTCGTCACCGACGGCGCGGGCGCACCCTCGGTCCAGCTGAGTGGCGCCGCGGCCGATCGTGTCGCCGAGCTCGGCATCCGCTCCGTCCACGTGTCGCTCGCGCACGACACGAGCGTCGCGACGGGCTTCGTGGTCGCGGAGGCCTGAGTGCTCCGGGCCCACGACGTCGACGACGTGAGGGCGGCGGAGTCCGCCCTGATGGCCCGGCTGCCGGACGGCGAGCTCATGCGCCGGGCGGCCCGAGGCCTGGCCGACGCCCTCGACCACGTGCCGGCCGGCGAGGTCCTGCTCGTGCTCGTCGGACCCGGCGACAACGGGGGCGACGCGCTGCTCGCGGCGGCTCACCTGCTCGACCGTGGCGTCCGCGTCGACCTGTGCCTGCTCGACACCGGCCGGGTCCACGAGGCCGGGCTGGCGGCCGCCCTGGACGCCGGGGCGCGGATCGTCGACCACCCTGCCGGCCAGCGCTTCGTGCTGGACGGCCTGCTCGGCATCGGGGCGCGGGCCGGGCTCTCCGGTCGTGCCGCCGAGCTCGCCGGCGCCGTCGAGGGAGCCGATGTCACGGCGGTCGACGTGCCCTCGGGGCTGGACGTCGACTCGGGCGAGGTGCACGGCCCGCACGTGGTGGCCGACCGCACGGTCACGTTCGGCACGTACAAGGCGTCGGGCCTGGTCGACCCGGCCGCGTCGGTCGGCGGTGGACTGCCGCTGCTGGTCGACATCGGGCTCGGGGCCGACCTGCCCGAGGCGTCCCTCGAGGCCGTCGAGGCGCACGACGGGTCCCTCGTGTCCCGGCACCTGTTCACGGGCGAGGTGAGCCACAAGTACACCCGCGGCGTCGTGGGCGTCGCCGCGGGCTCGGCGCAGTACGCCGGTGCCGCCCACCTGTGCGTGGCCGGGGCGCAGGCCGGCCCCGCCGGGATGGTGCGCTACCTGGGCGACGACGAGATCAACCGTCGAGTCGTCGACCGGGCGCCCGAGGTCGTCGCGGCGACCGAGCCGGGTCGGTGCCAGGCGTGGGTCGTGGGGCCCGGCACGGGCGACGACGCCCGCGCGAGGCTCGACGTCGTTCTCGAGCAGGGCGTGCCCGTCGTCGTCGACGCCGACGCCCTGGCCGTCCTGCCGCGACGCATGCCGGTTCCCGCGCTGCTCACGCCCCACGCCGGCGAGCTGGCGCGCATGCTCGACGTGGACCGCGAGGAGGTCGAGGCCCGACCCCTGGCGCACGCACGCCGCGCCGCCGACCGGTGGGGGTGCACGGTGCTGCTCAAGGGCGAGCGGACGCTCGTCGCGACGCCGGGCCGCCCCACTCGCGTCAACCTGACGGGGACGCCCTGGCTCGGAACGGCCGGCTCGGGCGACGTGCTCGCGGGGCTCGCGGGCTCGCTCCTCGCGGCCGGGCTCGACGCGCACGACGCCGGCTCCGTCGCCGCGTACCTCCACGGTCTCGCTGGGCAGCGCGTCAACCCCGGAGGGCCGTTCACGGCGACCGACGTGGCCGGGGTGCTGCCGGTGGTGCTGGCCGACTTCCTGCGCAGCGCCTGAACGCGCCGTAGCAGGGGGCCGTCGCACCGCGGGCCGGGGGAGCGACGGTCCGGGGCAGCGCCGTGCGCGAGGATGGGGGAGTGAGCGCACCCCAGGCGGAGGCCGTCGTCGACCTCGACGTGTACCGGGCGAACCTCGCGATCCTGCGCGAGGCCGCCCCGACCGCCCGCCAGATGGCCGTCGTCAAGGCGGACGCCTACGGCCATGGGCTGGTCCCCGTGGCCCGTGCGGCACGGGAGGCCGGCGCCGAGTGGCTCGGCGTCGCGACCCTCGACGAGGCCCTCGCGCTGCGAGCCGGAGGCGACACGGGGCCGGTCCTGTGCTGGCTCAACGCGCCCGGCGCCGACTACCGCGCTGCGCACGCGGCCGGGGTCGAGCTGACGGCCTCGAGCGCCGAGCAGCTCGACGAGATCCTGGCCGCGGCCGACCTGCGGGTCCGCGTGCAGCTCAAGGTCGACACCGGGCTGTCCCGCAACGGGGCCCGTGGTCCTCAGTGGGACGCGCTCGTCGATGCTGCGGCCAGGGAACAGGCATCCGGCCGGCTCGAGGTCGGCGGTACCTGGTCGCACCTCGCGTGCGCCGACGAGCCGGACCACCCGGCCAACGACGCGCAGCAGCGGGTGTTCGAGGCGGCGATCGCGCAGCTGCGCGCCGTGGGTGTCGAGCCGGGTCTTCGCCATCTCGCCAACTCCGCCGCGACGCTCCTGCGCCCGCAGGCGCACTACGACCTGGTGCGCGTCGGCATCGCCTCCTACGGGCTCACCCCGGGGCCCGCGGTCGACCTGCGCGGCCTGCGTCCGGCCATGACGCTCCAGGCGCGCGCGGCAGCGGTCAAGCGCGTGCCCGCCGGGTCGGGCGTCTCGTACGGTCACACCTACGTCACCGAGCGCGAGACCACGCTCGTCGACGTGCCGCTCGGCTACGGCGAGGGCGTCCTGCGGACGGCGTCCGGTCGCGCCGAGGCCGGGTTCGCCGGTCGACGCGTGCCGGTCGCGGGACGCATCTGCATGGACCAGCTGGTCGTCGACGTCGGTGACCTGCCGGCCGAGAGGGGCGACGTCGTCAGGCTCTTCGGACCGGGGGACCACGGCGAGCCGACGGCCGACGAGTGGGGATCGGCCGCCGGTACGATCGGCTACGAGGTCGTGACCCGGCTCGGCGGCCGTGTCGTCCGCACCTACCGAGGAGAACGATGAAGCGTCTGACCGCCCTCGGCGCGACCGCGGGAGCCTTCGTGGCGGCGGGAGTCGCCGCCAAGGTGCTCGACGGGCGCCGTCACGAGACCGTGCGACGCGAGCTCGAGTCGACCGTCAGGTTCGGCACCGTACACTCGCCGTCACGCACCGTCGTCGCGACCGACGGCACGGCGATCAACGTCGAGATCGACGAGGCCGAGGGCCGTCGTCGGCGCGGCACCCAGCCGACGATCGTGTTCGTCCACGGCTGGGTCTGCACGCTCGACTCGTGGCACTTCCAGCGACTCGCGCTCCGAGGCCGCTACCGCATGGTGTTCATGGACCATCGCTCCCACGGCGGCTCCGGGCGCTCGCGCGCCGACAACTCCTCGCTCGCCGACCTGGCCGACGACCTGCGCCGCGTGATCGAGGAGTGCGCGGCCGACGGCCCGGTCGTCCTCGTGGGTCACTCGATGGGTGGCATGACGATCATGGAGCTCGCCGGGCTGGACCCCGACCTGTTCGGCGACAAGGTCGTGGCCGCGATGCTCATCGGCACGAGCTCCGGCAAGCTCATCGGCAGGGCACCCGGGTTCGTCAAGCTGGCGCCGCTGCTGCGCGTGGCGTCCCCCGCGCTCGACTGGGGGCGCGGCTTCAACAGTCGCTCGCTCATGCGCCGCTGGGCCGTCGGACCCGATGCGGCCGACGTCTACGTCGACATGTCGGACCAGATGATCCGCGAGGCCCGCACCCACGTGCTGCTCGACTTCTACCCCAACTTCGTCACGCTCGACACCACGGCGGGCCTGAAGGACCTGGGCCGGGTACCGACCGTCGTCGTGGGCGGCACGAAGGACATGCTGACGCCGTTCAAGCACGCACGCCGGCTCGCCGAGGACATCCCCGGAGCGACGCTCGTGGCGGTCGAGGGCGCCGGACACATGGTCATGTTCGAGGCGCACGAGCGTGTCACCCAGGCGCTCGAGGGCCTGCTGGAGCGGATCTGATGGTCGGACTGCGCAGTCGCGCGCTCGACGTCATCGACGCCGGGCCGGAGCACGCCGAGGCGATCGTCGACATCATCAGGCGCTCGTTCGGGGCCCGGCAGGCGCTCGATCCTCCCTCGTCGGCGATGGACGAGACGCCCGAGTCGGTCGCCGCGGTGCTCGAGACGGCGGGAGGTCTGCTCGTCGAGCGCCGGGGCGAGCCGATGGGTGCCCTGCTGTTCGACGAGTCGCGCCCCGACAAGCTCGGCCTGCGACGCGTGTCGGTCGACCCCGACCTGCAGGCTCGAGGGGTCGCCTCGGCCATGGTCGGTGTCGCCGAGGACACCGCTGAGGAACGCGGCAAGGACGGCATCTGGCTGCACGTGCGCGAGGAGCTGCCCGACACGATCCAGTTCTGGGCCCGCCGCAAGTACTACCCGGTCAGCCAGGACGGACCCCTCATCGAGTTCGGCAAGACCCTCTGGCTCGCGCGCGAGGTCCCGACGCCCGAGGACATGCACGACCTCGCGGGACGCGTGGCGACGCTCGTGCGCGGCGGCGACCTGCTGGTGCTCTCCGGGGACCTGGGGGCCGGCAAGACCACCTTCACGCAGGGACTCGGCGCAGCGCTCGACGTCCGTGGCCCGGTCACGTCACCGACCTTCGTCCTGGCGCGCACCCACCCGTCGCTCTCGGGCGGACCGCCCCTCGTCCACGTCGACGCCTATCGGCTCGGGGGTCCCGAGGAGCTCGACGACATCGACCTCGACGCGACGACCGACGAGGCCGTCACGGTCGTCGAGTGGGGCGCCGGCATGGCCGAGCAGCTCAGCGACAGCTGGCTCTCGGTCACGATCGAGGTGCGGGGCGCACGACCGGTCGATCCGCTCGGGACGCCGGTCGACGACGAGGTCGCCGAGGACGCGGAGCCCCGGGTCGTGACGATCAAGCCGCACGGTCCGCGCTGGGTGCACGTGCCGCTGCGCTCGACGCTCCTGGCCTGATCGTTAGGCTGAGGCCGTGCTGCTGCTCGCCCTCGACACGTCCGGTCCGACCGTCTCGGTCGCGCTGCACGACGGCACCCGCGTCGTGGCGACCGCGACCGGCCAGGGAGCCATGGCCCACGGCGAGCTGCTCGCGCCCGGGATCCGCGACGTGCTGTCGCAGGGCGGGGTGACGCCGGCCGACCTGACCGACGTCGCGGTCGGTGTCGGTCCAGGACCGTTCACCGGCCTGCGGGTCGGCGTCGTGACCGCCCGGACGCTCGCCGCGACGCTCGGCCTGGCCGCCCACGGCGTGTGCTCGCTCGACGTGGTCGCCCACGCGGTGCGCGGGGTCTACAGCGACGTCCTCGTCGCGACGGACGCCCGGCGCAAGGAGGTCTACTGGGCCCGCTACGTCGACGGCGAACGGGTCGTCGGTCCCGAGGTCGACCGTCCGGCCGACCTGGCCGCGCGGCACCCGAACCTGCCGGCGGTGGGGCGCGGCGCTTCTCTGTACCCGGACCTCCTGCCCGCGGCCGAGGGACCTGCGGACGCCCAGGCCGCCGACCTGGCATGGGCGGTCGTCGCGGGCGTGGCCACGGAGGTTCCGCTCGAGCCGCTCTACCTGCGTCGCCCGGACGCCGTCGTCCCCGGACTGCCCAAGCGCGCATGATCCGGCCCGCCGTGGCCGCGGACGTCGAGGCCTTGGTCGCGCTCGAGGCGGACGGCCTCGGCGCCGACGCCTGGGGCGCGCAGGCCGTGCGCGACGAGCTCGCCGCCGACCGCATCGTGCTGGTCGCCGACGAGTCGCCCGTCACGGGCTACGTCGACGTGTCCGTCGCCGCCGACGTCGCCGACCTGCTGCGGATCGTCGTCAGCCCGTCGTCGCGACGTTCCGGAACGGCCACGGCGCTGCTCGAGGCCGCTGTCGCGCGCTCGGTGGCGCTCGGTGCCACCCGCATGCTGCTCGAGGTCTCCGACGCGAATCCCGGTGCGATCGCGTTCTACGACCGACTCGGGTTCGTCCCGGTGTCGCGGCGTCGGCGCTACTACCGCGACGGCGCCGACGCCCTCGTCCTCGAGCGGCCGCTCGCGCAGGAGTCGTGATGGGTGACCTCGTCGAGGAGATCCGATCCTGGCCCTGGACCTGGGCGTGGCTCACGCTGCTCGCGATCGTGGTGCTGCGCGCCGGTGCGACGTACGGGATCGGGCGCGCCATCGCGGCGGGAGCACTGCGCTCGCGAGAGCCCGGGCCGCGTCTGCGACACGCCACGGAACGGGTCGAGCGATGGGGGCCTCCCGTCGTCACGCTGAGCTTCCTGACGGTCGGCGCGCAGACCGCCGTCAACCTCGCGGCGGGCCTCGCGCGCATGAGCCTCGGGCGCTACCTGATGGGACTCGCGCCGGGCGCGGCGATCTGGGCGACGGTCTGGACGACGATCGGAGCCGGCCTGTTCACGGCCGCCACCCGGGCCGGCGCCGACCACGGCGAGGCTGTCGCGATCCTGGTCGGGACGGTCGTCGTCGTGGTGCTGGTCGCCGTGGTTGCGGGTCGCCGTCGGCGTGAAAGGGTGGAGTCATGAGCGAAGGACCTGTGGAGCCCGACGAGACCGGCTGGGAGCAGTCGGAGGAACTCGACCAGATCCAGCCCGAGGACAGCCTCGTCGACCGTGGCGTCGACGACGTCCTCGACGAGGGCTACTCGCCGGCCGAGAAGTGGGGACCCGGCGAGGGCTTCGGCTCGACCGCGGCCGAGGTCGCCGAGGGCGAGAACCTCGAGCAGCGCGTCGCGCAGGAGGTCCCCGAGCCCGACCCGTACGCCGAGGACGACGAGGGTGAGGAGGTCGGGGGCGAGGTCGGCAGCGCGCGTGCGGGTCGTCTCGTCGATCCCGACGCGGGCATCGGCGAGGACGTCGAGAAGGACCTGGTCGGCGACGACGTCGGTATCGACGGCGCGGGGGCAGGCGCCGAGGAGGCCGCCGTCCACGTGGTCGAGGAGGACTGACCCGTGGACCAGCGTGTCAGCTTCGTGACCCTGGCGGTGGCCGACGTCGCGCGGAGCCGGGCGTTCTACGTCGACGCGCTCGGCTGGAGCGAGGACGTCTACGTCGAGGGCGAGGTCCTGATGATCAGGGTCGCCGACAAGGTCGTCCTGTCGCTGTGGCAGCGCGAGGGCTTCGAGTCCGAGGTCGGTCCGTTGGCTCCCGGCGGCGGCTTCGCGCCGATCACCCTGGCCCACAACGTGGGCACCACGGACGAGGTCGACGCGGTCGTCGCCGAGGCCGTGGCGGCCGGCGGCACCCTGCACCGCGAGCCCGAGGCTCGTGAGTGGGGCGGCTACACCGGCTACGTGCTCGACCCCGACGGGTTCGCGTGGGAGATCGCGTTCAACCCCGGTGAGATCGGACAGGTCGTCCTGCCGTGACCGACCGCACCTGAGCCGACGTCGCGCGCCGACCGCTCGGTGCACACGTGTGCACTACCCTGGCCGCATGCGCGACATCACCTACCCGCCCGTCATCGTGACGGCGAAGACGCTGTTCAAGCTTCTGGGCATGCGGTTCCAGATGTCGGGCACCGAGCACGTCCCGCGCACCGGCGGCGCCATCTTGGCCCCGAACCACATCGGCTACGTCGACTTCGTCTTCGACGGTCTCGCCGCGCAGCCGAGCAAGCGCCTCGTCCGCTTCATGGCGAAGAAGGAGGCCTTCGACCACCCGGTCGGGGGACGCCTGATGCGCTCGTTCCACCACATCGAGGTCGATCGCGACGCCGGCGAGGCGTCGTACCGCAAGGCCGTGGAGTACGCGCGGTCCGGCGAGGTCGTGGGCGTCTTCCCCGAGGCGACCATCAGTCGTTCGTTCGAGATCAAGTCGCTCAAGACCGGCGCCGTCCGCATGGCGGCCGAGGCGGGCGTGCCCCTCATACCGATGGTCACGTGGGGCACCCAGCTGCTCAAGACGAAGGATCACGAGTCCGACATCTGGGGTCGTGGCCGCACCATCGCGCTGCACGTCGGAGAGCCCCTCGCCGTGACCGGCGAGGACCCGGTCGCGGAGACCGAGCAGCTCCGGGAGGCCATGTCGGCGCTGCTCGACAAGGCGATCACGGAGTACCCGATGAGTCCGGAGGGCCAGTGGTGGGCGCCCGCGCGCTACGGCGGGCTCGCCCCGACGCCCGAGGAGGCCGAACGCCTCGACGCCGAGGAGAAGGCGGCCAAGGCCGCTCGGCGCGCCGCGCGCGAGGCAGGCTGAGGCGCGACTGCCACAATGAGGACGTGAGCGAACCCCTCGTCCTCGGCATCGAGTCCTCGTGCGACGAGACCGGTGTCGGCATCGTGCGCGGCACGGAGCTGCTGGCCCACGCCGTCGCCTCGAGCGTCGAGGAGCACGTCCGGTTCGGCGGCGTCGTGCCCGAGGTCGCCAGTCGTGCCCACCTCGAGGCGATGGTCCCCACCCTCGAGCAGGCGTACGCGCAGGCGGGGGTGGGTCCGCAGGACGTCGACGCCATCGCCGTCACGTGCGGTCCGGGGCTGACGGGAGCGCTGCTCGTCGGCGTCGCTGCGGCGAAGGCACTGGCCCTGGCGCACGACAAGCCGCTGTACGGGCTCAACCACCTGGTCTCCCACGTCGCGGTCGACCAGCTCGAGCACGGCCGGTTCGACCGGCGCGTGGGCGCCCTGCTGGTGAGCGGCGGTCACACGGAGATCCTGCTCGTCGACGATCTCGCGACCGACGTGACGATGCTCGGCTCCACGATCGACGACGCCGCCGGTGAGGCGTTCGACAAGGTCGCCCGGCTGCTCGGCCTGCCGTACCCGGGCGGCCCGCACATCGATCGCGCGGCGCGTGAGGGCGACGGGACCGCCATCGCGTTCCCGCGCGGCCTGACGCGAGGGCGTGACATGGAGCGTCACCGCTACGACTTCTCGTTCTCGGGGCTCAAGAGCGCGGTCGCCCGGCACGTCCAGCGCGAGCAGCTGGCGGGTCGCGACCTCGTCGTGCCCGACGTCGCCGCGTCGTTCCAGGACGCGGTCGTCGACGTGCTCACGGCCAAGACCGTCGAGGCCTGTCGCGCCGAGGGTGTCGACACGCTCGTGGTCGGCGGCGGGGTCGCGGCGAACGGTCGCCTGCGCGAGCTCGTCGAGCAGCGCGCGTCGGCCGCCGGCATCGAGGTCCGCGTGCCGCGCCCGGGGCTGTGCACCGACAACGGCGCCATGGTGGCCGCGCTCGGTGCCGAGGTCGTCCGTCGGGGACTGCCACCGTCGTCCCTCGACCTGCCGGTCGACTCCAGCATGCCGGTGACCCAGGTCGTCGCCGCCTGACGGTCCGCCCGCCCGGCCGACGCCGGTTCGGGTCACCTGGCGGGGCAAGCTGTCACTGGGCGCGGCAAGTCTCCCGCGCCCAGTGACGGTTTACCTGGCCGGCCGGGTAAACCGTCAGGCTCCTGGGGCGGGCGGGGTTCGTGAGGCTGGTGTGTCGCCGGGTGCTCGGTGCGTCCGGCTTGGCGGGGCAAGCTGTCGCCTGGCGCGGGAAGTTCCCCGCGCCCAGTGACGGTTTACCCGGCCGGCCGGGTAAACCGCGCCCCGGGGCGGGCCCGCCGGCGGGTCAGGGGCGGGGGAGGGGACGCACGAGCAGGCACACGGCGGCGTCGGCGGCGCGCGTCATGACGAGGGTCGCGGGCTGCGAGCCGCGCAGGCGCAGGCGTCGGCCGAGCTGCTCGGGCACGACGTCGACGCCGCGCTTCTTGATCGTCAGCGTCCCCACGTCACGGGCGACCAGGGCGGCCTTGAGCGGCTTCTCGCGGAAGGGCAGCTCCTCGAGCACCTCGAACGAGCGCATCAGTGGATGGGCGGCGGACGCATCGGTCGTGACGTAGGCGATCCGGGGGTCGACGAGCCGACCCCCGACCAGGGCGGCCAGCTCCCCGACGAGGCCCGCGCGGATCACCGCGTCGTCGGGCTCGTGCAGCCAGCGGCCGACGGGGCCCACCTCGCCCGGCTCGCCGGTGCCCGTCAACGTCGCAGCTCCCGGCAGCGCGGTCGCACGGCGCGGCACGCCGGCCAGGTCGCCGCCCCACAGGCACGCCTCGACCAGGTCCCCGGCGTCGCTGACCCACTCCGCCTCGACGCCCTCGGGCACCAGCTCGTGGGGCAGGCCCGGCATGGTCTTGACCACCGCACGTCCGTCGAGTCGAGCCGTCACGTGCGACCACGGCGGACTCATGCGCTCGGGGTCGAACACGCGTCCCCGACCGTCGCGGCGGGCCGGGTCGAGGAACGGCACCTCGTCCGGCTCGAGCGGCACCGTGGTCGCGTCCGCGCAGTCGACGCGTCCGGGCAGGCCGAGCACCTCGAGGTTGGCCTGCGCGATCGCGGCGCGGACCGGGTCGATCTCGACCCCGCGCACCGCGAGCCCCGCCCGCGCGAAGGTCACCAGGTCGGCCCCGATCCCGCAGCCCAGGTCGACGACGCGCTCGACGCCGGACGCCACGAGCCGTGCCGCGCGGTGCTGCGCGACGCTCGCCCGCGTCGCCTGCTCGAGACCGTCGTGCGTGAGGTAGAGATGCTGCGCGTCGTCGCCCAGCTTGGTGCGGGCGAGCCCCCTCAGGTGGTTCTGCGTGACGGCCGCTGCGACGAGCTCGACCGGGTGGTCGCGGCGCAACCGGGTGCCGAGGGCCAGGTCGGACTCGCGCCCCGCACATCGGTGGATCTCGGCCAGCAGCTCCTGCCCCGCGGCGCTGCGCAGGTGCTCGAACGTCGCCAGGTCCACGGTCGTCATCCTCGCACCCGGCGACGGTGGGAAGGCACTTAGCACTCGGTTCCGGCGAGTGCCAGCCGTGTGCTAGTTTCGACATTGGCACTCGGCCCACCCGAGTGCCAGCGAGTACGACCCCCGCGACGGCGTGCCCGCACCCCTTGTTCATCCGTGAGATACCCATGGGAGGTCGACAAGTGTCGACGATCAAGCCGCTCGAGGACCGCATCGTCATCAAGGCGGTCGAGGCCGAGCAGACCACCGCGTCCGGTCTCGTCATCCCGGACACCGCCAAGGAGAAGCCGCAGGAGGGTGAGGTCGTGGCCGTGGGCCCCGGTCGCATCGACGACAGCGGCAACCGCGTCCCGCTCGACGTCTCCGTCGGCGACCGCGTGCTCTTCAGCAAGTACGGCGGGACCGAGGTCAAGCACGGTGGTCAGGAGCTCCTCATCCTGTCCGCGCGCGACGTCCTCGCCGTCGTCTCCTGACGCCTGACGCCCCGGGTCGCCGTCCACGGTGACCCGGGGCGCCTCCGTCCCCCACACCACACGCTCCGCAGGAGGAACCCCGATGCCCAAGATCCTGGAGTTCGACGAGGACGCACGCCGCGCGCTCGAGCGCGGCGTCGACAAGCTCGCCGACACCGTCAAGGTCACCCTCGGCCCCAAGGGCCGCTACGTCGTCCTCGACAAGAAGTGGGGCGCCCCCACGATCACCAACGACGGCGTGACCATCGCCCGCGAGGTCGAGCTCGACGACCCGTACGAGAACCTCGGTGCCCAGCTCGCCAAGGAGGTGGCGACCAAGAC
>JALRCA010000231.1 GCA_023257515.1 Aeromicrobium sp. | reverse complement strand
GCCACGACGACGAGTCCGATCGCGACGACGATGAGGAACGTCGTCCAGCCCTTCTGCTGCTTGATGAGCCACATCGCGCCGGGGAACGTCGCGACGACCTGCGTGAAGATCAGGATCGACATGCCGTTGCCGATGCCGCGGTCGGTGATGAGCTCACCGAGCCACATGATGACGGCGGTGCCCGCGACCATCGTGAGGACGATCAGCAGGAACGACCAGATGGAGTCCTTGTTGTAGAGCAGGTCTCCCGTGGCCTGTCCGCCGAACAGCTGGCCCGAGCGTGCGAGCGCGACGATGCCCGAGGCCTGCAGGACCGCGAGACCCAGCGTCAGGTAGCGCGTGTACTGGGTGATCTTCGTCTGGCCGGCCTGGCCCTCCTTCTTGAGGGCCTCCAGTCGCGGGATCACGACGACGAGCAGCTGCAGGATGATGCTCGCGGTGATGTACGGCATGATGCCGAGCGCGAAGACGGTGAGCTGCAGGAGAGCGCCGCCGGAGAAGACGTTGATCAGCGCGAACAGGCTGCCGTTCTCGCCCTGGGACGCCGCGTCGACGCTGTTGCGGACGTTCTCGACGTTGATGCCCGGTGCGGGCAGCGTCGAACCGAAGCGGAACAGGATGATGACCCCGAGCACGAACAGCAGCTTGCGGCGCAGGTCCGGCGTCCGGAAAGCGTTGACGAAGGCGCTGAGCACGTCCGTTCCTCCTCGATCAGGCATCGGGGCGAGTGCCCCGGCGACTGTAACAGTCGGTTGACTTGCAGATGTTCCCGCATCCCGGGACGCCAGGCGGCCCCCCGAGGACCAAACGGCGACGAGGCCCTCGCGGGGAGAGCCTCGTCGCCGATCGATCAGTACCTCACTCGGTGACCTCGGTCAGAGCTCGGTGACGCTGCCGCCGGCAGCCTCGATCTTGCTCCGGGCGGAGCCGGAGAACTTGTGCGCCGTGACCTGGACGGCCACGTCGAGGTCGCCGGTGCCGAGCACCTTGACGAGCTCGCCCTTGCGGACGGCGCCCTTGGCGACCAGCGCGTCGACGTCGACGGTGCCACCCTCGGGGAAGAGGGTGCCCAGACGCTCGACGTTGACGACCTGGAACTCCTCGCGGAACGGGTTCTTGAACCCCTTCAGCTTCGGCAGGCGCATGTGCAGCGGCGTCTGGCCGCCCTCGAACGCCGCGGACACCTGGTAGCGGGCCTTGGTGCCCTTGGTGCCGCGACCGGCGGTCTTGCCCTTGGACGCCTCACCGCGACCCACGCGGGTCTTGGCGGTCTTGGCCCCGGGGGCCGGGCGCAGGTGGTGGAGCTTGAGCGCCATGTCAGTCAACCTCCTTGAGGTCCACGAGGTGCGGGATGGACTCGGCCATGCCGCGGATCTCGGGACGGTCTTCCTTGACGACGGAGTCGCCGATGCGCTTCAGACCCAGCGACCGCAGCGTGTGGCGCTGGTTCTGCTGGCGACCGATCGCCGAACGAACCTGGGTGATGTGGAGCTTGGCCATCAGACACCTGCCTCGACGGGAGCCTCGGCCTGGGCCTTGGCCTCCTTCTCGCCCTCGGCGCCGGCCTTGAGCAGCGCCGCCGGAGCGACGTCCTCGACCTCGAGGCCACGACGCGACGCGACCTTCTCGGGCGACTCCAGGCTGCGGAGCGCCTCGACCGTCGCGTGGACGATGTTGATGGCGTTCGACGAGCCGAGCGACTTGCTCAGGACGTCGTGGATGCCGGCGGCCTCGAGCACCGCACGCACCGGGCCACCGGCGATGACGCCGGTACCGGGCGAGGCGGGACGCAGGAAGACCACACCGGCGGCCTGGGCGCGCAGCATCGCGGCCGGGGCGACCTCGTCCAGCGGCAGACCGCGGCGGGCGGCCACGGCCTCCGGACGCTCGAGACCCGTGAGGGCCGCGACCGTCGCGTGGACGATGTTGATCGCGTTGTCCGACCCGAGCGACTTGCTCAGGACGTCGTGGATGCCGGCGCACTCGAGCACCGCACGCACCGGACCACCGGCGATGACACCGGTACCGGGCGACGCCGGGCGCAGGAGCACGACGCCGGCCGCGGCCTCACCCTGGACCGGGTGCGGGATGGTGTTCTGGATGCGCGG
>JALRCA010000198.1 GCA_023257515.1 Aeromicrobium sp. | reverse complement strand
GTCCTCACGCCAGCAGGGCGTCGACGAACTCCTCGGCGTCGAAGGGCGCGAGGTCGTCGGCTCCCTCGCCGAGACCGACGAACTTGACCGGGACGCCGAGCTCGCGCTGGACGGCGACGACGATGCCACCCTTGGCCGTGCCGTCGAGCTTGGTCAGGACGACGCCCGTCACGTCGACCACCTCGCTGAACACCCGGGCCTGAGTCATGCCGTTCTGGCCCGTGGTGGCATCGATGACGAGCAGGACCTCGGTGACCGGCGCCTGCTTCTCGATGACCCGCTTGACCTTGCCGAGCTCGTCCATGAGGCCGGTCTTGGTGTGCAGACGCCCGGCGGTGTCGACGAGGACCGTGTCGACACCGTCCTCGATGCCCTTCTTGACCGACTCGAACCCGACGCTGGCGGGATCGCCACCCTCGGGTCCACGCACCGTCTCGACACCGACGCGCTCCCCCCACGTCTGCAGCTGATCGGCCGCAGCGGCGCGGAAGGTGTCGGCGGCCCCCAGCACGACCGAGCGGTCGTCGGCGACGAGCACACGCGCCAGGCGACCGACGGTCGTGGTCTTGCCCGTGCCGTTGACGCCCACCACGAGGACGACGCCGGGCCTGCCGTCGGCTCCCGCACTGCGCAGCGAACGGTCGAGATCGGGGCCGACCAGCGTGACGAGCTCCTCGCGCAGCGCGGCCTTCGCGACCTCGGGGTCCTTCGTCCCCTCCACCTGCACCCGTGTGCGCAGCCGGTCGACGAGCTCGGTCGTCGGACCCACGCCGACGTCGGCGGCGAGCAACGTGTCCTCGAGCTCCTCCCACGCCGCGTCGTCGAGCGTGCTGCGCCCGAGCACCGCGAGGAGCCCCTTGCCCAGCGACGACTGCGAACGGGCGAGCCGGGCCCGGAGGCGGACGAGTCGTCCGCGCGGCTCCTCCGGACGCTCCAGCGTCGTGACGGGCCCGGCGATCTCGCGCTCGTCGGCGGGCGTCTCCTCGAACGGCGCCTCCTCGTCGTCACCCTCGAGGTGCGGCTCCGGGTGCTCCGGGTGCTTGATCTGCTCCTCGGTGATCTCCTCGAGGTCTGCCGGCGGCGGCAGCTCACGACCGGAGCGACGGACGAGCAGCGCGGCACCGCCGCCGAGGACGACGACCGCAGCGACGATGATGGCGATGAGGATCTCGGTGGTCACGGACCCACCCTAGAGGCCGGACGCCCCGCCTCGGAGATCCGCGTCACCGGGCGAGGGCGACGGCCTCCTCGGCCCGGTCCAGCACCCACGGCGCGTGGCTCAGCAGCACGATGCTGCGCTCGGGGCGCAGCGCCAGCACGTCGTCAAGGAGCGCCTGGGCGGTCGGGGCGTCGAGGTGCTCGGTCGGCTCGTCCAGCACGAGCACGCGATGGCCCGCGAGCAGGAGTCGCGCGAGGCCGAGGCGCTGACGCTCTCCGCCGGAGAGTCGGTTGCCACCCTCGCCCACCTCGAGGTCGAGACCCGCGTCGGACGACCTGACGAGGTCTCCCAGCCCGGCATCACGCACCGCGTCGAGCAGGCGAGCGTCGCTGGCGTCGGGCGCCGCGATGCGCAGGTTCTCACGCAGCGTCGTGTCGAAGACCACCTCGTCCTGCCCCAGGACACCGACGAGCGAGCGGACCTGGTCGCCGGACAGCTCGGCCAGGTCGACCCCGCCGAGGGTGATCCGGCCGGCAGCGGGCTCGAGCAGTCGCGCGAGCGTCAGCGCGAGGGTGCTCTTGCCCCCGCCGCTCGGCGCGGTGACGGCCGCCAGGCCGCCCGGTGCCACGTCGAGGTCGATACCGGTGGCGACCGGCACGGACCGGTCCCAGCCGACGGCCAGGCCCTCGACGCGCAGGTGCGAGTCCGCGGGCACGCACGGCACGACCGGGTCCGGCATCGAGGCAGGGAGCCGGTCGAGGGCGTCGAGTCGCCGGTTGGCGGCCTCGACGTCGGGACGGAGCCGCTCCGCCTCGGCGACCGTGGTCCAGGGCTCCAGGAGGGCGATCGGGGCGAGAGCCACGACGGCGACCAGCTCCGGGCGCGCCGCTCCGGCTGCCAGGACGGTCGCGACCGTCGCGGCGACCGCGCCGAGCACGAGGACGACGGCACTGCCCAGGCCCTCGGCCCACGCGTTACGTCGGTCGACGACCCCGAGCGACTCCACGGCACGGACGACGGTTCGTCGGTGCTGCGGCGCCGCCCCCAGCGCGAGCAGGTCCGGCGTCGCGTGCACGAGCTCCGTCACGTCGGACGCGAGCGAGTCCCTGGCGGCCGAGGCCTCCGCGCCGACCGAGCGGCCCGGACGCGGCACCACGAGTCTGAGCAGGACCGCCGTCGCGACGGCCTGGACCGCCACGACCGCGCCGGCGACGGGGTGCACGAGGGTGATGACGAGCGCCACCACGGTCGAGGCGACGAGCGCGGCGACCCACGGCACGCGCACCCGCAGGAAGCCGTCCTGGACGGTCTCGACGTCGGCGACGACCTGACGCACGACCTCGCCGCGGCGGCGATCCTCGAGCGTCCGCGGAGCCGCTGCCTGCAGCGGGGCGTAGGCGGCGACTCGTCGCCTGATCGCACCACGCAGCGCGGCGTCGTGGGTGCGCAGCCGCTCCGCGTAGCGCAGGGCGGCGCGCCCGATGCCGAAGAACCTCACCCCGACGATCGCGACCATCAAGTACATGACGGGCGGCTGCTCCGCGGCGCGGACGATGAGCCACGCCGAGGTGAGCAGCAGGCCGACGGCGGCGAGCTGGGCGCCGGCCGCGAGGGCCGTCCCGATGACGGCGGCACGGCGCTCCGCGCGCCGTTCGAGCATCTCTTGCGACTCCGTCATCGTGAGGCCTCCGCGGGTGCGGGGACGTGCAGCCGCAGCTCGCGCGAGGCGGCGGCGATCGTCTCCAGACGGTGCGCCACCACCAAGACGGTGACGTCCAGGTCGCACAGGACCCCGAGCACCGCGCTCTCGCGATCGGCGTCCAGACCCGCGGTCGGCTCGTCGAGCAGCATCAGGTCGACCTCGCCCGTCCGGACCCGCAGCAGCGCCCGGGCGATGCCGACGCGCCTGCGCTCACCGGCCGACAGGTCCGCCCCGTGCTCCCTGACGCGGCGGGACGGGAGCAGATCTGTCGCGCCCGCGTCGCGCAGGGCGCGCGCGACCTGTGCGTCGTCGGCGCCAGGGTCTCCGAGCCGCACGTTGTCGGCGATGGTGCCCGAGACGACGGCCGGGAACTGTGACACCCAGGCGATCCGGCGCCGCCACTCCTCGACGTCCAGGTCGGCGAGGTCCGTCCCTCCTACTGTCACCGAGCCCGAGGTCGGGAGCGTGAAGCCCAGCAGCACGGCCAGGAGCGTCGACTTGCCCGATCCCGACACGCCGGTCACCGCCACCATCTCCCCCGGCTCCACCACCTCGTGCACGACCCGCAGCACCGGGTGCCGTCGACCATCGGCGCGCACCTCGACGTCGCGCAGGACGATCGGTGCACGGCGCGCGGGGACGACGTCGCCGGCGCGCCGACCGGAGTCCAGCAGGTCGAGCGCCTCGCGAGCCGCGTCGGCCCCATCGACGCTGTCGTGGAACTGGGCGCCGAGACGGCGCAGCGGCAGGTACGCCTCCGGTGCCGCGAGCAGCACGAACAGCGCCGGCTCGAGCGCGAGATGTCCCTCGACGACCCGGAGGCCCACCGTCACGGCGACGATCGCGACGGACAGCGTCGAGAACAGCTCGAGCACGAGCGAGGACAGGAACGCCGTGCGCAGCGAGCGCATCGTCGCCCGTCGGTGCCTCTCCCCCACGCGGTGCAGGCCCTCGCGCTGGTCACGCCCGAACACCGACAGCACCGTCAGCCCGTCGAGCACCTGCGCGAAGTGCCGTCCCAGGCGGGCCAGCTCCGCCCACCGACGATCGAGCCGGTCCTTCGTCATGAGACCGACGAGGACCAGGAACATCACCACGACAGGCAGCGTCAGCACCACGACGAGCGCCGACAGCGGGTCGACCACGGCCATCGCGCCGATCACGAGCACCGGGGCGATCGCCGCCACCGCGACCTGCGGCACGAACCGCGCGACGTAGCCGTCGAGCCGGTCCAGACCACGATCGAGGAGCGTGGCGAACCGGGCGCTCTGCGGCACCGCTCCGACGCGTCGGGGGTCCAGCAGGGCGTCGACGAGCTCGCGCCGCAGGTCGGTCTTGACGAGCACGGCCGCACGGGCGCTCACGCTCGCGTGGACCCACCCGATCACCGCGCGTCCCACCAGGCACGCGCCGATCGCCACCGCCACCGCCGTCACGGGCTGGGCGGAGAACGCCGCCGTGACCGCCCGGGCCACGGCCCAGGCCTGCGCCAGGAGCAGCACGACCGTGACCGTGCCGAGCACGACGGTGCCGACCAGGAACCGGCGGGCGGCGCGGGAGCGGCGCAGGAGGCGGGGGTCGACGGGTGCGGACACGGTCAGTCCTTCCCGACCAGGACGTCGTCGGGGATGTGGTGCACCCCGATGCGACGGCGGAACACCCAGTACGACCAGGCCTGGTAGCCGATCACGAGGGGCGTGAAGATCGCCGCCGACCACGTCATGATCCTCAGCGTGTACGGCGTCGAGGCGGCGTTCGTCGTGGTCAGGTCCCACGCCGGGTCGATCGAGGAGACCATCACGGACGGGAACAGCGCGACGAACAGCATGACCACCAGCGCCGCGACGGCGAGCGCCGTGCCGGTGAACGCCCAGCCGTCGAGACTTCGGCGCGTCGCGACCAGACCGGCTGCGAACGCGACGACGCACGTCGCGCCGAGCACCCAGACGGCGTCCTTGCCGACGTCGAGCCCGGTCCACACCACGAAGACCACGGTCAGGACGGCGGCGACCAGGCCCGCCCTCAGGGCGAGCCGCTGCGCGCGCTCGCGGATGTCGCCGACAGTCTTGAGCGCGACGAACACCGCACCGTGCACGAGGAAGACCGAGGTCGTCACGAGTCCGCCGAGCAGCGCATAGGGACCGACCAGGTCGAGCAGCGAGCCCACGAACTCCTTGTCGCCGTCGATCGGGACCCCGTGGACGATGTTGGCGAGCGCGACGCCCCACAGCAGTGCCGGCACGACCGAGCCGAACAGGATCGCCCCGTCCCACCGGCGTTTCCACGTCATGTCCGGGCGCTTGCCGCGGTACTCGAACCCGACGGCGCGCACGATCAGCGCGACGAGGATCAGGAAGAGCGGCAGGTAGAACCCGCTGAACAGCGTCGCGTACCACTCGGGGAACGCCGCGAAGGTCGCGCCGCCGGCCACGATGAGCCACACCTCGTTGCCGTCCCAGACCGGGCCGATCGTGTTGAGCAGGACACGTCGCTCCTTCTCGTCCCGCGCGAGGACGGCGGTCAGCATCCCGACGCCGAAGTCGAAGCCCTCGAGCACGAGGTAGCCGACCCAGAGGAAGGCGATGACGACGAACCAGACGGTGGTGAGCTCCATAGCGGTCTCCTCAGTACGCGAAGGCGAGCGGGGCGTCGGGGTCGCTGACGTCCTCATCGGGCGGGTCGGCCTCGGGCAGGCCCTTGCGGACGTACGTCAGGAGCAGCCGGACCTCGATGACCGCCAGGACGCCGTACAGGATCGTGAAGCCGATGAGGCTCGCGAGGACCTCGGCGAGGGTCGTGCCCGGGGACACACCGGCCTCGGTCCGCAGCAGGCCGAACACGACCCACGGCTGGCGACCCATCTCCGTGAAGATCCACCCGAAGGAGTTCGCCGCCAGCGGCAGCAGGGGCAGCACGAGCGCCCCGCGCAGGATCCAG
>JALRCA010000110.1 GCA_023257515.1 Aeromicrobium sp. | reverse complement strand
CCTCGATGAACTCGTTGCCGAGCCCGTACTTGAACGTCGCGCGCCGCGTTTCGACCCAGCGCGGCATGAGGAGCACCACCTCGTGCTCGACGTTCACGCACTCGACCGGCCCGATGCCCTCGGGGAAGTCGAACACCTCGGGCTCGCTGAACGGCTCCGTCGTGTGCCACTGCCCGTCCTCCCACACCACCGGCGGGTTGAGGCACTCCTCGATCGTCGTCCAGATCGAGAACGACGGCGCGAAGTCGTAGCCCGCGACCTGCAGGTTCGCGCCGTCACGCGTGCCGAGCTCGTCGATGGACGAGAACAGGTGGTCGGCGGCGTAGCGGGCGAACACGTCGGACAGCCCGGGCTCCACCCCGATCCCCACGAGCGCCAGGCGACCCGCGTCGCGCCACCGTTCCTCGGCCGCGAACTGCTCGTCGCCGAGCTTGACCCCCGGCAGACGATACGGCTCGTCGGGGTGCGGGCGTGACAGGCTCATCGCCATGTCGAGGTAGTCCGCACCGGCTGCGAGGGCACCCTCGAAGATCGGCATGACGAAGCGCGGGTCGACCGCGTTCATCACGTGGGTCGCGCCGGTCGAACGGGCGAGCGCGGCCACGGACTCGGCGTCCGAGGCATCGACGCTCGCCGCGCTGAACCGCTCGTCACCGACGGACTCGACCGCCCTCGCGGCACTCTCGAGCGAGTAGTCGGCCACGACGCACGTCTCGAAGAAGTCGCGGCGCGTCGCGATCGAGCATAAGGCCGAGCCCACTCCCCCGGCGCCCACCAGCAGGATCCTCATCACGCCTCCAGGTTCGTCATGACGTGCTTGATGCGGGTGTAGTCCTCGAGGCTGTACATCGACAGGTCCTTGCCGTAGCCGGAGTGCTTGAACCCGCCGTGCGGCATCTCGGCGATGATCGGGATGTGGGTGTTGATCCACACGCAGCCGAAGTCCAGCCGCTTGGCCATGCGCATCGCGCGGCCGTGGTCCTTGGTCCACACCGACGACGACAGGCCGTACTGGACGCCGTTGGCCCAGCGCACGGCCTCGTCCTCGTCGGAGAACTGCTGCACGGTGATGACGGGCCCGAAGATCTCCTGCTGGCTCGCGCGGTCGTCCTGCCGCAGTCCCGAGAGCACGGTGGGCTCCACGAAGTACCCGCTGCCGAGCGCGTCGACGCGGTGGCCACCGGTCTCGAGCACCGCGTGGTCGGGCAGGTCGTCGACGAACCCGAGCACCTTGCCCAGCTGGTCGGCGTTGTTGACGGGCCCGAAGTAGGTGTCCTCGTCGTCGGGCAGCCCCACCTTGGTGCCACGCGCCTGCTCCGTGAGGGCCGCGGTGAAGTCGGCCGCGACCCGCGGGTGCACCAGCACGCGGGTCGCGGCGGTGCAGTCCTGCCCGGCGTTGAAGTACCCCGCCTCGGCGATGCCGGCGGCGGCTGCCGACAGGTCCGCGTCGTCGAACACGACGACCGGCGCCTTGCCGCCGAGCTCGAGGTGCGGCTTCTTGAGGTCGGCCGACGCGGCCTGCGCGACCTCCATGCCGGCCCGCACCGACCCGGTGATCGAGACCATCTGGGGCACGGGGTCCGACACGAGGGCGCGGCCCGTGTCGCGGTCGCCGCACACGACGTTGAGCACACCGGGCGGCAGGAACTCCTGGGCGATCTCGGCCAGGAGGCTCGTGGACGCCGGTGTCGTGTCGCTCGGCTTGAGCACCACGGTGTTGCCCGCCGCGATCGCCGGGCCGATCTTCCAGATGGCCATCATGAGCGGGTAGTTCCAGGGGGTGACCTGGGCGCACACGCCGATCGGCTCGCGTCGCACCATCGACGTGTGACCGGCCATGTACTCACCGGCGGACTTGCCCTCGAGCACCCGGGCGGCGCCGGCGAAGAAGGTGAGCACCTCGACGGCCTGGTACATCTCCTCGCTCATCGTGAGCGCCTTCGGCTTGCCGGTGTCGCGCGACTCGACCTCGACGATCTCGGCGGCACGCTCCTCGACCGCCGCGGCGATGCTCATGAGCGCTCGCGACCGCTCGTACGGTGTCGTCTCGCGCCAGGACTCGAACGCCGTCGCCGCTGCGGCGGTCGCGCGCTGCACGTCCTCGACGCCGGAGAGCGGCGCCTGCGCGTACACCTGGCCGGTGGTGGGGTCGATGACGTCGTAGGTGCGACCGTCGGCTGCCTCGACCTGCTGCCCGCCGACGACGTTCGTGATGGATGCCGTCATGACGACCATCCAACCCCACGGTCCCGCTCCGTGACAACGGATCCAGTCATCAGATCGATGATCGATCACGGAATCTCTTGTTACGAGTGATCCTCGCTGGTCTAATGGCCACATGAGCGACTACGACCACGATGCGCTCCAGCGCGCCGCCAAGGACCATCTCTGGCTGCACTTCTCCCGCCACGGGGCCTATGCCGACCACGACGTGCCGACGATCGTGCGCGGTGACGGCGTGCACATCGAGGACTCCCGAGGCAGGCGGTACATCGACGGACTGGCCGGCCTGTTCGTCGTGCAGGCCGGACACGGTCGCGAGGAGCTGGCCGAGGCAGCGGCCAAGCAGGCCAAGGAGCTCGCGTTCTTCCCACTGTGGACGTTCGCGCACCCCGCTGCGGCCGAGCTGGCCGAGCGCATCGCTGACCTGGCGCCCGGTGACCTGGACCGGGTGTTCTTCACGAGCGGTGGCGGCGAGGCGGTCGAGACCGCGTGGAAGGCGGCCAAGCAGTACTTCAAGCTGCAGGGCAAACCGCTCAAGACCAAGGTCATCAGCCGTCAGGTCGCGTACCACGGCACCACGCACGGAGCGCTGTCGATCACGGGCATCCCCGCGCTCAAGCAGGTCTTCGAGCCGCTCGTCCCGACGACGGTCCACGTCCCCAACACCAACATCTACCGCGCGCCCGACCTGACCACGCCGGACGGCCGCCCCCTGTCGGAGGATCCCGAGGCGTTCGGCCGCTGGGCCGCCGACCGCATCGAGGAGGCGATCCTCGCGGAGGGCCCGGACACCGTGGCGGCCGTGTTCCTGGAGCCCGTGCAGAATGCCGGCGGCTGCTTCCCGCCGCCGCCCGGCTACTTCCAGCGCGTGCGCGAGATCTGCGACCGTCACGACGTGCTGCTCGTGTCGGACGAGGTCATCTGTGCGTTCGGGCGGCTCGGTGAGATGTTCGGAGCCACGCGGTACGGCTACCAGCCGGACATGATCACGTGCGCCAAGGGCCTGACCTCGGGCTACTCGCCCCTCGGCGCGATGATCGCCTCCAACAAGGTCATGGCGCCGTTCCTCGAGGGCACGACGAGCTTCACCCACGGCTACACGTTCGGCGGCCACCCCGTCTCCGCGGCAGTCGCGATGGCGAATCTCGACATCTTCGAGCGCGAGAAGCTCAACGAGCACGTCCGTGAGACCGAGGGCGCGTTCCGCGGGACGCTCGAGAAGCTGCTCGACCTGCCGATCGTGGGCGACGTCCGGGGCGACGGCTACTTCTACGGCATCGAGCTCGTCAAGGACTCGGCGACCAAGGAGTCGTTCGACGACGCCGAGTCCGAGCGGCTGCTGCGAGGATTCCTGTCCGGTGCCCTGTGGGAGGCCGGCCTCTACTGCCGCGCCGACGATCGCGGCGACCCGGTGATCCAGCTCTCGCCCCCGCTCGTGGCGGACCAGCCGGTCTTCGACGAGATCGAGCAGATCCTGCGATCCGTCCTCACCGAGGCGCAGAGCCGGCTCTGACAAGGCGGCTGGGATGATGTCGCCATGACCACCGGTACCCCCCGACCGACTCCCCCCGCGCTCGACGACATCGCCAAGCAGATCATCGAGCTCCTCCAGACGGACGGCCGCATGCCGTACGCGGCGATCGCCAAGCAGGTCGGCCTGTCGGAGGCTGCGGTACGACATCGGGTGCAGCGACTCGTCGAAGCCGGCGTCATGCAGATCGTCGCGGTCACCGACCCCCTCCAGATGGGGTTCGCGCGCCAGGCGATGATCGGCATCACCGTGACGGGTCGGGTGCGTGACGTCGCTGCCGCGCTGGAGCAGATCCCGGCCCTGGACTACATCGTCATCACGACGGGCCGCTTCGACATCCTCGCCGAGGTGGTCGCCGCGTCCGACGACGAGCTGCTCGACGTCGTGTCGGAGCGGATCGCAGCCGTCGAGGGCGTCGCGACGACCGAGACCTTCGTGTACCTGCGCCTGCAGAAGCAGACCTACGCCTGGGGCGTGAAGTAGGACAGTCGGTCAGCCCGGTCAGAGAACCCGTTCAGTCAGCGCAGCGGCTCGCCGCGCAGCAGCGGGTCGATGACGTCCGCATGCTCGGGACCGAGGCGGTCCTCGTAGCCGTCGGGATCGGTGCGCAGGGCGGGTGCGGGGTCGCCGCGACCGAGGTCGCGGACGACGTCCCACGCGACCTCGTCCTCGGAAAGGTGGACGACGGGCGGCGCACCGTCCGTTCCCAGGATCGTGACGGACCCACCGGGGCCGGGCACGGCGGCCAGGCGCACGAGGGCCAGGACGGCGACCGCCCGGTCGCGTCCGGCCAGGTCGAGCGTCACGACGTCTCCCGTGCGCACGCCCAGGTGCTTGAGGCCCCCGGCGAAGGACGCGGACTCGTGCAGGAGCTGCGCGAACGTCAGCGAGCCACCGTCCCCGAGCCACGCGGGCTCGTCGGCGCGTCCGGCCACGACGTGCGTGTCGAGCAGGCGGAACGCGAGGCTGTCGACCATCAACGCCCCCGGAACACGGGGGCGCGCTTCTCGGTGCGCGCCGTCGCGGCCTCGCGGACGTCCTCGCTGGCCCACACGGCCCGGAAGCTCTGCTCGATCGCCTCGTCGTCGGCGGTCGTGCCGTTCAGCACGAGCTTGTTGTGCGCGAGCGTCAGCGGCGCGAGCGCGGCGATCTCGTGCGCCCACCTCATGGCCTCATCGAGCGTGCCGGGGCGGTCGACCAGTCCGCGGGCCAGCGCCTCGCGACGATCCAGCGACTCGGCGGCCAGCATCAGCCGCCGCGCCGGCCCGGTGCCCGCGAGCTGCGCCAGGGTGCGGATCGTCCAGGCGTCGACCGCCATGCCGTTGCGGGCCGTGGGCACGGCGAACGTCGCAGTCCCGTCCGCCACCCGTAGGTCGCACGCGATCGCCAGCTGGGTGCCGGCTCCGATCGCCGGTCCGTTGACGGCTGCGACGATCGGCACCGGGAGCTCGGTCAGGTGGTGCAGCATGCCGTACAGCGCCTCGAGGAACTCGAGACCGTAGACACCGCCGAGGTCGGCGCCCGAGCAGAACGCGGTGCCGGAGCCGGTCACCACGAGGACACGGGCTCCGTCGGCCACGGCCGCGTCGGCGGCCCGATGGATCTCCTGGCACAGCTCCAGGTTCAGGGCGTTGCGACGCTCCTCGCGCTGGAGGGTCAGCAGGGTGACGGGACCGTCGGCGACGACGTCGAGCATGGGACCTCCGAGGCAACGACCGGGACGGCGCCACGGTACCGGGCCTGCTGCGACGGCTCGGCGGCGGTTCAGCTCGTCGAGCAGGGGAAGGCAGGCGTTCAGGGCCGCCGGAACGCGGCGAGGCGGAACATCGGCTGCACACGGCCGTCGGCCGCGCCCCAGGGGCTGCGCGCCTCGAACGTCGCGGTACCTGCGGTCGCCAGACCGTGACGGGCGAGTCGCTCGGTGACCACCGGCTGGTGGTCCTGCTCGAGCACGGACCCTCCGTGGGAGACCTGCTTGTCGACGGAGACGACCGCGGTGCCCTCCGGCGCGAGGACCCTCGCGATCTCGTCGACGGCCGCTGCGGCGGCGGTCGACGTGAGGAGGTGCAGGAGCCACACCTCGGTCACCAGCTCGAAGGCCGCGTCCGGGAAGGGCAGCGCGGTCGCGTCGCCGCAGACCGACGGGAGTCCGCGAGCGCGGGCGAGGACAAGCATGCCGGTCGACCCGTCGACGACGTGGCTCCGGAACCCCGACTCCCCCATGATCGCGCTGATGCTGCCCGTGCCGCCGGCGACGTCGAGGTGCAGCGTGTCGGTGCCCGCAGGAGGGGCCAGCCGGAGGATCGCCTCCGCCGTGGCCCGCGCACGATCCGCTCCTCCGCGTGACTCGTCGTAGCGCGATGCCTCCGCGTCGTAGTACTGCGTGTGCGCAGCACGCGACCTGCGGTCCATCGGGACAGCGTAGTGCGCCCGGTCGGGTCTACTCCGCGGCCGCCAGCTGGCCGCAGGCGGCGTCGATCTCGTCGCCGCGGGTGTCGCGGATCGTCGTGCTGATGCCCTTGGACTGCAACCGGCGGACGAACTCGTCCATGTCGTCGTCGCGGGAGCGGGAGCGGCGGCAGGGACGTCTGGAGGGGGTGAGACGCCCAAAGCAAACTCAAGAGGGTCCTCCCCAACGAAATGGCACGCACATGCATGAATCTTATTGCTTTTATTTCGAAATTGTGTAAATAGGCTTCGTCTGAGCTGGCACTCAGCCGCAAACGAATCTGGAGCGCGCAAAGTGTTTTTGCTTTTTTGCTTTTGCAAGACCAAGGGAGCTTTTTGCAACTTGTTCCCAGCCGTTAATTGTCTTTCTAAAATCAAACTATTCAATTATAGTAGGTTCATTATCACTCTTGCGCAGAAGTAGAGCCCTGATTAGCACGCGTTGACACCCATGCTTCAGCATTGAAGTTTTTCAAAAGTTTTTCAAAACCTAATTTCGCTACATCGTGCACGATAGACGTATACATTTGGGATACGCATAATTTTTAG
>JALRCA010000004.1 GCA_023257515.1 Aeromicrobium sp. | reverse complement strand
GACGCCGGCCAGCGCGCCGGAGCCCGTGGCGGCGAGAGCACCGATGGTGCCCCCGCCCCAGAGAGCGATCCGCCGTGCCCGCCGTGCCCTAGTCACGGCGTCGAGATTAGTGGGACGGGTCGCGGCGCGGGCCGATAGCGTGGGCCCATGCGCTACAGCGATTCCCTCGTGGAGTTGATCGGCAACACCCCGCTGGTCAAGCTCCGGTCCGTCGTCGGTGACAAGGCCGACCAGCCGCTCGTCCTCGCCAAGGTCGAGTACCTCAATCCCGGCGGTTCGGTGAAGGACCGCATCGCCGTCCGGATGATCGACGCCGCCGAGCAGTCCGGCGAGTTGAAGCCGGGCGGGACGATCGTCGAGCCGACGTCGGGCAACACCGGTATCGGGCTGGCCATCGTCGCGCAGCAGCGCGGGTACAAGTGCATCTTCATCTGCCCGGACAAGGTGAGCGGCGACAAGATCGACACGCTGCGCGCGTTCGGCGCCGAGGTCGTCGTCTGCCCGACCGCCGTCGACCCCGCCGACCCGCGCTCGTACTACTCGGTGTCCGACCGGCTCGCCCGCGAGACGCCCGGCGGGTGGAAGCCCAACCAGTACGCCAACAGCAACAACCCCCGCTCGCACTACGAGACCACCGGCCCCGAGATCTGGGAGCAGACCGAGGGACGCATCACGCACTTCGTCGCCGGGGTCGGGACCGGCGGCACGATCACGGGTGCGGGTCGCTACCTCAAGGAGGTCTCCGGTGGCCGGGTCAAGGTCATCGGCGCCGACCCCGAAGGGTCGGTCTACTCCGGCGGCACCGGTCGCCCCTACCTCGTCGAGGGCGTGGGCGAGGACTTCTGGCCCAGCGCGTACGACCCGGACATCGCCGACGAGATCATCGCCGTCTCGGACGCCGACTCCTTCGACATGACGCGACGCCTCGCGCGCGAGGAGGGCCTGCTGGTCGGCGGCTCGTGCGGCATGGCGGTCGTGGCCGCCGCGCGGGTCGCGGAGCGCGAGGGCCCCGACGCGGTCGTGGTGGTGCTGCTGCCCGACGGTGGTCGCGGCTACCTGTCGAAGATCTTCAACGACGAGTGGATGAGCTCCTACGGCTTCCTGCGCGAGCCGCTCGACGGCCACACCGACCGACCCAGCGTCGGTGACATCCTGCGCCGCAAGTCCGGCGACATGCCCGCCCTCGTCCACACCCATCCGTCGGAGACGATCCGCGACGCGATCGAGATCCTGCGCGAGTACGGCGTCTCCCAGATGCCCGTCGTGGGTCCGGAGCCGCCCGTGGTGATCGGCGAGGTCTCGGGAAGCGTCAGCGAGCGCGAGCTCCTCAGCGCGGTCTTCGAGGGCCGGGCCACGCTGACCGACCCCGTGTCTCGACACATGGAGGATCCGCTCCCGCTGCTCGGCTCGGGAGAGGATCTGGATGCCGCGCTCAAGGCCCTCAGCACGAGCGACGCCGTCATGGTGATCGAGGAGGGCAAGCCGCTCGGCGTCCTGACCCGCCACGACCTGCTGGGAGTCCACGTATGAGCGACAGCGCCGATCGCCGCCCAGGGCCCGGCACCCCTGCCGACAAGGACCGGGGGTTCGCCACGCGCGCGATCCACGCCGGCCACGAGCCCGATCCACTGACCGGCGCCGTCAACGTGCCGATCTACGCCTCGTCCACGTTCGCGCAGGACGGCGTCGGCGGCATGCGCGGCGGCTACGAGTATGCCCGCACCGGCAACCCGACCCGCACGGCCCTCGAGGCCAACCTCGCCTCGCTCGAGGGCGGCTCGTTCGGTCGGGCGTTCGGCTCCGGCATGGCTGCGACCGACACTGCGCTGCGGGCGCTCCTGCGTCCGGGTGACCACGTCGTCATCCCCGACGACGCCTACGGCGGCACGTTCCGTCTCATCGACAAGGTGCTCACGCAGTGGGGCATCACCTACACGCCCGCCGCCGTCAGCGACGTCGACGCGATCCGGGCCGCCATCCGGCCGGAGACCAAGGTCGTCTGGATCGAGACGCCCACGAACCCCCTGCTCAACGTCGGCGACATCGAGGCGATCGCCGCCGTCGCCCACGAGTCCGGGACGCGGTTCGTCGTCGACAACACGTTCGCCTCGCCCTACCTGCAGCAGCCGCTCGCGTGGGGCGCCGACGTCGTGCTGCACTCGACCACCAAGTACCTGGGCGGACACTCCGACGTCGTGGGGGGCGCGCTCGTCACGGACGACGACGAGCTCGACGCCGCGTTCGCCTTCCTGCAGAACGGCGCCGGCGCGGTGCCCGGTCCGTTCGACGCCTTCCTGACGCTGCGCGGCACCAAGACGCTCGCCGTGCGGATGGAGCAGCACTCACGCAACGCCGAGGCCCTGGTGGACGTGCTGACCCGTCATCCCGCGATCTCGACCGTCCTCTACCCCGGCCTCGAGGACCACCCGAACCATGCCGTGGCCGCCCGCCAGATGCGGCGCTTCGGCGGCATGATCTCGGTGCGGCTGCGCGACGGTGCCGACGCGGCCCGCCGCTTCTGCGCCCGCACCCAGATCTTCACGCTGGCCGAGTCGCTCGGGGGCATCGAGTCGCTCATCGAGCACCCCGCGGCCATGACGCACGCCTCCACGGCAGGCTCGATGCTCGAGGTGCCGGACGACCTCGTGCGCCTCAGCGTCGGGATCGAGGACGTCGGCGACCTGCTCGCCGACGTGACCGAGGCCCTCTCCTAGTCCGACGCCGGCACGCACAGCACCGGTCGTCGCGACAGGTGCAGCAGCTTGTGCGGCGTCGAGCCCAGCATGGCGCCGCGGAGCGGACTCTCGCCCCACGTGCCGACCACGATGACGCGCGCATCGTGACGGTCGGCGACCTCGAGCAGTGCCTCGGCCGGCCGGGCGTCGACGACCTCGACCGTGGACGGCACGCCCGCGGCGTCGGCCTGCGTGATCGCGTGCTCGAGCGCCGCCCGTCCGCGTTCCTCGATGGCGGTGCGCACCGCACCGGCCTCCTCACCGAGTCCGCCGGGAACGCCGCTCGCGAACACCACGACGAGCGCGTCCCCGAAGCCCGCGGCGACCTCGATCGCCGCAGCCAGCGCACGCTCGGCGCCGGGTGAGCTCTCATAACCCAGCACGACCGTCATGTCAGACCTCCTCGCCGTGCACGAGCGCAGGATCCGCGACCCCACGCCGCTCCTGCCAGAACAGTGCCGCCTGCAGCCTCCACACCACCATGATGACGATGCCGGTGAGGGCGACACCGATGCCGATCACGAGCGGCGGGCCGAGCCCGAACCACGAGACACCGCTGTAGGAGTTCTCCGGATCGGCCATGTCGCGGACCGAGGCGACGAGCAGCCACAGCAGCATGAGGGCCCCGAGCACCGGACCGACCCCGATCAGGAACAGATTCCGGGCGCTCTCGAGCAGGTGGCGCCGGTAGTAGATGGCGCAGGCCACGCCGGTGAGGCCGTAGTAGAACGCGATGAGCAGCGACAGCGCCGTGAGCGAGTCGAACAGCGCGTTCTCGCTCACCAGGTTGACCACGACGTACCAGACGATCGCGATGCCGGCGACCCACCACGTGCTCACGTCAGGCGTGCGGAAGCGTGGGCTGACGTGCGCGAACGTGCGCGGCAGCGCGTGCCGCCGCGCCATCGAGAGCGCCGTTCGCGAGGCCGGGATGATCGTGGTCTGCGTCGAGGCGATCGCCGCGGTCGCGACGGCGAAGAAGACGATCCAGTCCCAGGACCCCAGCACCTCGCTCGAGAGGAGGGCGAAGATCTGCTCCTCCTCGTCGGCGTTGTCGGCCAGGAACGTCGGACCCGCGTAGGCGACGACCGCGAAGCCGACCGCGAGGTAGGTGACGAGCAGGATCACGGTCGACCACAGGCCGGCGCGACCCGGTGCGGAGGCCGAGTCCTGGGTCTCCTCGGTGAGGTTGACCGCCGACTCCCAGCCCCAGTAGCTGAAGACACCGAGCAGCAGGCCCGCCGTGAGCGCCGCTCCCCCGTCGCTGAACGGGTTCAGCCACGTCCACGAGGGTCGCACCGCCTCGAGCGAGCTGTCGTCGCCGTAGACCCGCACGAGCGCGACGATCGCGAACACGAGGAGGAACAGCACCTGGGCGATGATGAGGGCGTTCTGGAGCTTGGCCGACGCCTCGGTGCCGATGACGCAGACCGCCGTCATGACGAGGATCAGCAGCACGGAGAGCGTCATGCGGATCGGGGTGCTGTCGGCCCACGAGTCGAGCCCCACGGCCAGCAGCGAGAACCGGACGCCCACGTCGGCGAGGGACCCGACCACGAGCACGCCCGTCATGGCGATCGCCCAGCCACCGACCCACCCCCACCACGGTCCCATGGCACGGGTGACCCACGAGAACGTCGTGCCGCAGTCCTGGTCGACCTTGTTGAGGTAGAAGAACGCCGAGGCGATGAGCAGCATCGGCACGAACGAGGCCAGCAGCACCCCGGGGGCGTGCACGCCCACGAGCGCCGCGATCGGGCCGATGACGGCCGCGAGCGAGTACGCCGGCGACGTCGAGTTCAGACCGATGACGAGCGCGTCGACGAACCCGATCGCACCTGCCTTGAGCTCAGCATCCTCAGCCATGGGGACCACGCTTTCCGTCGCGTCAGGCCACCATCAAACCCGGGATCAGCAGTTCACGTCCAGTGCTGCGCCGAAATCGGTCAGCCGACGTCGCCCACGTCGCGCACGTCACGTCGCGGTGCCGGGTCGACGAGGCCCAGGTCGAGCTCGGGCCGCTCGAGGTCGTCGAAGGCCGCGAACTCGGCCGCCGTGAGGTTGCGGGTGTCCGCCTCCTCGATCTCGGCGACGGACCCCAGCTGCGCCGCCTCGTCCACGGCGTCGAGCTTGCGGGCCGTCGAGAGCACCTGACGCTCGAGGGAGCCGACGAACTTGTTGTAGTCGCCGACCGTGCGCTCGATCGAGCGTCCCAGCTTCGAGACGTGGTCCGAGAGCGTGCCGAGCCGCTTGTAGAGCTCGCGCCCGAGAGCGACCAGGTCGCGCGCGTTCTCGGCCATCTGCTCCTGCTTCCAGGTGAGGGCGACGGTCTTGAGCACGGCCCACAGGTTGACCGGCGTGGCGAGCGCGATGCCCTTGGCGTACGCGTGCTCCATGAGACCGGGGTCGGCCTCGAGCGCATCGTTCAGGATCGCCTCGTTCGGGATGAAGGCGATCGTGAACTCCGGGCTCGTCTCCAGGCCCGTCCAGTACTGCTTGGACGAGAGCTGGTCGACGTGGGAGCGCACCGCCTTGGCGTGCTGGGCGCGCAGCTGCTTGCGGCGGTCGTCGTCGATCTCACCCTGGTACGCCTCGATGAAGGCGCGGTAGGGCACCTTGGCGTCGACGGCGAGGCGCTTGCCGCCCGGCAGGTTGATGACCATGTCGGGGCGCCGCGCGCCCGAGTCGGCCTCGATCGAGGCCTGGACCGAGTAGTCGATGCGGTGCAGCAGCCCGGCGGACTCCACGAGCGTGCGCAGCTGGGTCTCGCCGTACTGGCCGCGCACCGCGTTGTTGCTGAGGGCCGAGGCGAGCGCCTCCGCAGCCTGCTTGGACTGGGCCGCGGTCTGGTGGGTGACGCGCAGCTGCTCGGCGAGCTGGCCGTGCTGCTGCGAGCGCTGCTGCTCGATCTCGTCGACCTTGAGCCGCATGTCGCCGAGCTGCTTGGCCACCGGTGCGAGCTGCTGCAGGATCTTGCTCTCGACGGCCGAGGCCGCCTCGCGCTCGCGCGCCTCGCGACGCTGGGTCTCGACGAGCTCGCGATACTGCTCACGCGCGCCCTCGAGCTCGCGGTGCAACCCCTCGAGCGAGGCGGTGGCCGCGGCGAGCTCCGTCTCGACCGCGGCCCGGGCCGCGGCCTCCTGGGCCCGGACCTCGACCACGACGCGGTCGTGACGGGCCTGCAGCACCTCGGGATCGACGAGGTCCCGGACCGTCTCGGGCTCGGCGGCGGTGCCCTGGCGGCCCACCAGCCAGCCCACGACGGCACCCAGGACGACTCCGACCAGCAGCAGCACGATCTCCATGTCTGCAGTCTCGCAACGCGCACCGACAGATCGGCGACGACGTGCCGAGCGGGGGCCGTCGTGTGCGTCTCAGGTGCGTCTCACACCCGGCTCCTAGCCTGGGAGGCATGTCGACACGCCGTTCATTCCTGTCCGACCTGTCGTGGTTCCAGGTCGCCGCTGGAGCGCTCGCGGCGATGACGTCGGCCTGGCTCGCCTCCGCTCTCGGGGTGGGCGGCACGATCATCGGCGCGGCGCTCGGCAGCCTCGTGGTCGCGATCTCGTCGTCCTTCTACGCCTCCACGCTGGACCGCGGTCGCACCCTGATCGTGCAGACCGACTCCGGCACCCGGATCGAGCGAGACTCCGGCGACGAGCCGGCCGACGACGCCCCCGGTGGCCTCGCCGAGGCGGGGCGTCGCATCCGGTGGAAGGTCGTGGCACTCACGACCGTCGTGATCCTCGCCCTCTCCGGCGCCGCCATGGGCGCGTACGAGATCGTCACCGACAAGCCCTACGGCTCCGACTCCGGGAACGCCAAGCTCGGCAACCCGTTCGGTGGCGGGAACCACTCCTCCGGCTCCGGCGGCACCGAGCCGCAGGACACCTCCGACCCCGAGGACCAGCAGGCTCCGCAGGACGAGGAGGAGCCGACCGAGCCGACGCCGTCGGCGACCGAGACGACCCGGCCCACGGCCTCGGTCCCGACGCCGTCCGCCACGAGCGTGACCCCCAGGCCCACGTCGTCAGCCGGCCAGGGCGGCGGCACCCGGTGACGGGAATGCACCGACCTCACCCGTGGTTGACCCGCGCACGAACCCCCGGGAGGAGGACCCGATGACCATCTACATGACCCCCACGATCACCGACGAGCAGATCGCCGCGATGGAGACCTTCGACGCCTTCCGCTACGGCGAGGAGCTCTTCGAGTCCCGCTACCCGCGGCACGCCGCGCGGGTCCTGCGCAAGGTCGTCGACGACGAGCCGCGCAACGCCTCCGGCTGGGAGCTGCTCGGTCGGGCACACTTCGCCGCGGCCCAGCTCGCGCCCGCCGAGGACGCGTTCCGGCGGCTCGTCGAGCTCGAGCCCACGAGCGGCTGGGCGCACACCGCCCTGGGCCTGACCCTCGACCGTCAGAGCCGCCACCGCGAGGGCGCCGTCATGCACCGGCTCGCGAGCGCCATGGGCGAGTCCGCCCGCGACGAGACGCGGGTCGACCTGGTCGAGCGCTCACCGGGCGTCGAGGGGATCGTCCCCTGACCGTCCACGCCTACGTCGCGGCCGGCGTCGGCGCCTTGCTGGCGCTGCTCCCGTGGACGTGGACGGCGACGCGTCACGTCGTGACGCTCGTGCACGAGGCCGGGCACGCGGTCGTCGCGGTGCTGACCGGACGTCGCCTCAGCGGCATCCGGCTGCACCGCGACACCTCGGGCCTGACCACGTCGGTCGGTCGACCGCGTGGTCCCGGCATGGTCGCCACCGCGCTGGCCGGGTACGTCGCACCGTCCGCGCTCGGTCTGGGACTCGCGTGGCTCGTGGCCACGGACCGCGTCCCCGCCGCGCTGTACGCCGGGCTCGGCGTGCTGGCCGTGATGCTCGTGTTCATCCGCAACTGGTTCGGCCTCCTCGTGGTGCTGGCCTCTACGGCGGGGGTCGCCCTGCTCGTCTGGCGCTCCGACGCCGAGGTGCAGGAGGCCGCGGCCCTGGTGTTCACGTGGCTCCTGCTCGTCGGCGGACTGCGCACGACGGTGGAGCTGTGGTCGACGCGGCGCCGCTCGCGCTCGCGGACGAGCGACGCCGACGTGCTCGCTCGGTTGACGCGTGTGCCCGCACCGCTGTGGAACGCGTTGTTCGTGCTGGTCGCCCTGGCCGCGCTCCATCCCTCCGCGCGCCTGCTCGCGCGGATGGTTGGATGATCACCGTGTTCGAGATCGGGTCCCGGCTCCCGCGCGCCGCCGGAAGGTCGGGCGTCATCACCACGCCCCACGGCACGATCCGGACGCCCGCGTTCGTCCCGGTCGGCACGCGCGCCACGGTCAAGGCCGTGCTCCCCGAGACCATGGCCGAGCTGGGGGCGCAGGCACTGCTCGCGAACGCGTACCACCTCTACCTCCAGCCCGGCCACGACGTCGTCGAGGAGGCCGGCGGACTCGGCCGCTTCATGAACTGGCCGGCCCCGACGTTCACCGACTCCGGCGGGTTCCAGGTCATGAGTCTCGGTGCCGGCTTCCGCAAGACCCTCGCGATGGACGCCGCCGGCGTCACGTCGGACGACGTCATCGCGCCCGGCAAGGAGCGACTTGCCCACGTCGACGACGAGGGCGTCACGTTCCGGAGCCACCTGGACGGCTCGGAGCACCGGTTCACCCCCGAGATCTCGATGCGCATCCAGCACGCCCTGGGGGCCGACGTCACGTTCGCGTTCGACGAGCTCACGACCTTGATGAACACGCGCTCGTACCAGGAGGAGTCGCTCGAACGCACCCACGCATGGGCACGCCGCTGCCTGGCCGAGGTCGCCCGCCTGCGCGACGAGCATCCCGATCGGCCGCGCCAGGCCCTGTTCGGCGTCGTGCAGGGCGCGCAGTACGAGGACCTGCGTCGACTCGCCTCTCGCGGCCTGGCCGACCTCGAGGTCGACGGCACGACGTTCGACGGGTTCGGCATCGGCGGCGCGATCGAGAAGGAGAATCTCGGTCGCATCGTCGGCTGGGTCACCGACGAGCTGCCCGAGGACAAGCCCCGCCACCTGCTCGGCATCGGCGAGCCGGACGACCTGTTCGCGGCCGTCGAGGCCGGCGCCGACACGTTCGACTGCGTCGGCCCGTCACGCGTGGCGCGCTCGTCGCGCGTCTACACGCCCGACGGACGCGAGAACCTGCTCGTCGCGGCGTCGCGACGTCGCTTCGAACCGATCGACGACGCGTGCGACTGCTACACGTGCACGCACTACACGCGCGCCTACCTGCACCACCTGTTCAAGACCAAGGAGTACCTCGCCGCAACGCTGACCACGATCCACAACGAGCGCTACGTGGTGAGGCTGGTCGACGCGATGCGCGACGCCATCGAGGACGGGACGTTCGAGGAGCTCCGCGCCGAGACGATGGGGCGCATCGAGGCCTCGCGGCCCTGAGCTGCGCCAGCGGGTCGGATCAGTAGGTCGGCTCGGCGGCCTTGAGCCGGCCGATGACCGCGACCGTGAGCGGCAGCACCGCGAGCTCAACGAGGCACTTGAAGACCACGCCGACCACGAAGTAGTTCAGGAACGTGCCGACCGACGTGATGCCGACCGCCGTGGCCGCGATCGCGCAGAACAGGAACGTGTCGACCAGCTCTCCCGCACCGGTCGAGGACAGGAGCCGCGCGACGAGGTGACGCTCCTTGGCGCGGGCCTTCATGCGCGTCAGGACCCAGGCGTTGGTGAGCTGGCCCGTGACGTAGCCGACGACGCTCGCGAGGACGATCTGGCCGACGGGACCCAGCACCGCCTCGTACGCGGCCTGGTTCTCGTAGAACGACGCGCCCGGGACACGCTGCACGACGGCGAACGTCACGACGGCGAGGAGCGCCGCCGCGAACCCGGTCAGGACGGCGCGGCGGGCGGCTCGGAAGCCGTACACCTCGGACACCACGTCACCGAGCACGTAGGCGAGCGGGAAGAGCACCGCACCTCCGTCGATCACGAGGGGCCACAGCTGCACGGGGCCGAGGGCGAGGGAGCCCGACCCGATCTCGATCGGCTTCGCCGCGACGATGTTCGACACCACGATGACGGTGCAGAACAGTGCGAGGACCACGCCGTAGGACGACGAGCCGGTCGAGGCGAAGCGCACGTCGGGTCTCGGCGAAGCCGCCTGGGAGGTCATGCGGCCCATGATCCCACGACCACCGGGCACCACCACCGTCTGGGAGACTGGTCCCATGGATCCCGGACCCGTCGACTCGCTGCGCACCGACGTGCTCGTGGTGGGCGCCGGTCCCGCCGGGTCGGCGGCCGCCGCCTGGGCGGCGAGACGAGGACGCGACGTCGTGCTCGTCGACGCCGCCACGTTCCCCCGCGACAAGACGTGCGGCGACGGTCTGACACCGCGCGCGATCGCAGAGCTCGACCGGCTGGGCCTCGGCGACTGGGTGCGGTCCTTCGGCACGAACCGCGGCCTGCGAGCGGCCGGCTTCGGCCAGGAGCTGTTGCTCCCCTGGCCCGGCGGCTCGCTGCCTGACCACGGATCGGCCGTCCCGCGCACGACCTTCGACGCCAGGCTGCGAGACGCCGCGTCCGAGGCGGGCGCGCTCACGATCGACGGTGCTCGCGCCGTGTCCGTCGAGCAGGACGGCTCGGGTCGCGTGCTCGGGGTCCGGCTCGACCGCGGCCGAGGTGACGGCCCGCTCGAGATCCGCTGCGAGCGTCTCGTCGTCGCCGACGGCGTCCGCTCCCCCGTCGGCCGCATGCTCGGCCGCGAGTGGCACCGCGAGACGGCCTACGGCGTCGCCGGCCGCTCCTACGTCAAGTCCGGTCGCGCCGACGACCCGTGGATCTCCTCGCACCTGGAGCTGCGCGGTGAGGACGGTGAGCTCCTGCCGGGCTACGGCTGGATCTTCCCCCTCGGCACGGCGGGCGAGGGCGGCGAGGTCAACCTCGGCGTCGGCGCCCTGGCGACGTCGAAGCGACCCGCAAGCCTGCAGATCCGTCCGCTCATGGAGTACTACGCCACGCTGCGGCGCGAGGAGTGGGAGCTCGGACCCGACCTGAGGATGCCCACCAGCGCGCTGCTGCCCATGGGCGGCGCCGTCTCGGGCGTCGCGGGCCCCAACTGGGTGCTGGTCGGTGACGCGGCCGGCTGCGTCAACCCGCTCAACGGCGAGGGGATCGACTACGGCCTGGAGACCGGTCGTGTCGCGGCGGAGCTCCTCGACACCTCCGACGACCTGGGAACGGCCTGGCCGGCCCTGCTGACCGAGCACTACGGCGAGGCGTTCTCGATCGCCCGGCGGCTCGCCGGTCTGCTCACGGTGCCCGGACTCCTGCCGACCTTCGGCCCGATCGGCATGCGGTCGCACGCCCTCATGACGATCGCGCTGCGCGTCATGGGCAACCTCGTCACGGACGCCGACCGGGACCTCACGGCCCGCGTCTGGCGCTGGGCCGGCCGTCGCTCCGTCGCGCTGGACGAGCGTCCCCCCTTCTCGGACTGATCGCACGAGGCCCGGTCGGGACGGTGCGTACGCACCGATTTGGCCCTACGCTGTCGCGTGCCACCATCCTGAGAGAGACCTGAGGACTGCCATGAGCGACCTGCCTCCCCCGCCACCGGGGAACGAGCCTCCCGCCGGCCCGCCACCGGGCAGCACGCCTCCTCCGCCCCCTCCGGGTGGCTACGGGGCTCCACCGCCGAGCGGTGGCTTCGACGTCGGTGCCGGTTTCTCCTGGGCCTGGCAGAAGTTCCAGCAGAACGCGGCCGCGCTCGTCGTGAGCACCCTCGTCGTCGGACTGATCGGCGCTGCGCTCTACTTCGTCGTCTACCTCCCCTTCGTCCTGACGAGCGGCCCCAGCTTCGACGTCGAGACCGGCCAGTACGACTCGGGCCCGAGCTTCGTCACCCGCCAGCTCGTCACCGGCCTGGCGATCCTCGTGGCCGGCGTCCCTGCGCAGGCCCTGGCGTCGAACCTCGTCCGCATGGTCCTCACGATCTGCGACGGCGGCACCGTCTCGGTCGGCGACCTCTTCCGCTTCACGCGGGGCGTCGGCCCGACCCTGCTCACCGCGCTCCTGCTGTCCGTCGGCTCGGCCCTGGGCTACGTGCTGTGCTTCCTGCCCGGCATCGTCTTCGGGTTCGGCGCGGCGTTCACGTTCTACTTCTTCCACGACCGAGGCCTGTCCCCCGTCGAGTCGATCACGGCGAGCTTCGGGTTGTTCGGCAGGAACTTCGGCACGGCGATCGTGATCGTCCTCCTGGCCGGCATCGTCGGCGCCGCGGGCATTGTCGTCTGCTGCGTCGGGCTGCTCGTGTCGGCACCGATCGCCCAGCTGTTCACGGCGCACCAGTTTCGCCGCATCACCGGAGGGGCGATCGCCCCGTGACGGAGCACGCCGGGCCGCCTCCGGGATGGCAGCAGCCGCCGCCGGGGTGGCAGCCCGCTCCGCCGACCTCGCCCGACCTCGGCCTGGCCTTCAAGGGCTCGTGGCAGGCGTTCCGCGACCACCTCGCGACCCTGCTCGTCGCCGGCGGCGTGCTGTTCGTCGTGACGTTCCTGCCGCTGGCGCTCCTGATCCCGCTGTGGTGGGAGGTGGTCACGACCGAGGGCACCGAGACGCCCGACATCGGTGCCACCCAGGTCGTGCTGGCGCTCCTGGCGCTGCCGGTCATGGCGCTCGTCGTGCCGATCTTCCAGTCCAACCTGACGCGCATCTGCCTGTCGATCCTCGACGGGCAGGAACCGGGGACGTTCGCGATCCTGCGCTTCACGCGCCTCGGCGGCACGATCGGCGCGGAGATCCTGATCGGCCTCGGGACGCTCGTCGGGTTCCTGCTGTGCGTCCTCCCCGGCATCGTGTTCTCGTGGGCGGCCGGATTCACCTACCAGCTCCTGCACGATCGCGACCTCGGACCGTTGGAGGCACTCAAGGCCAGCGTCGCCTTCGTCCGCCGCAACCTGGGCTGGGCGCTCGTCACGATCCTGCTCGGCGGCCTGGTCGCCAGCACCGGAGCGTACGTCTGCTACATCGGGATGATCGCGTCGGCGCCGTTCGGTCAGCTCTTCACCTGTCACCTGTACCGCCAGATCTCGGCCTTGGAGCAGTCCTGACGCCGCCATGAGGCAGGATGCCGCTCATGGATGCTGATGTCGTCGTCGTGGGGGCCGGCCTGGCCGGTCTCGTCGCCACCGCCGAGCTCGTCGAGGCCGGTCGCTCGGTCGTGCTCGTCGACCAGGAGGGCGAGCAGGGCATCGGCGGGCAGGCGTTCTGGTCCTTCGGCGGGCTGTTCCTCGTCGACTCCAAGCAGCAGCGGCGCATGGGGATCAAGGACTCGGTCGAGCTCGCCTGGCAGGACTGGCAGGGCAGCGCCCAGTTCGACCGCGAGAGCGACCACTGGCCGCGGCAGTGGGCCGAGGCGTACGTCCACTTCGCCGCCGGCGAGAAGCAGGCCTACCTCGCGGCGCGCGGGCACCAGGTGTTCCCGGTCGTCGGCTGGGCCGAGCGCGGCGGCGGCCTCGCGGGAGGTCACGGCAACTCCGTGCCCCGGTTCCACATCACGTGGGGCACGGGCCCCGGCATCGTCGAACCGTTCGAGAAGGTCGTGCGCCAGGGGGTCGAGCGCGGCCTCGTGCGGTTCGCGTTCCGTCATCGGGTCGACGAGCTCGTCGTGACCGACGGCACGGTCACGGGCGTGCGCGGCGCGGTGCTGGAGCCGACCGACGCACCGCGCGCCGCGCCCACGTCGCGCACCGTCGTCAGGGACTTCGAGCTGTCCGCGCAGGCCGTCGTCGTCACGAGCGGCGGCATCGGCGGCAACCACGACCTCGTGCGCGCCGCGTGGCCGGAGCGTCTCGGCACGCCACCGCGACACATGATCTCGGGCGTCCCCGCCCACGTCGACGGCCGCATGCTGCAGATCGCCGAGAAGGCCGGCGCCAGCCACGTCAACCGCGACCGTATGTGGCACTACGTCGAGGGCATCGAGAACTGGGACCCGATCTGGCCCCTGCACGGCATCCGCATCCTGCCCGGACCGTCGTCGCTGTGGTTCGACGGCGCCGGTCGCCGCCTGCCCGTGCCGGGGCTGCCCGGCTTCGACACCCTCGGCACCCTCAGGCTGCTGCGCGAGAGCGGTCACGACCACAGCTGGTTCGTGCTGACGCAGGCGATCATCGAGAAGGAGTTCGCGCTCTCCGGCCAGGAGCAGAACCCCGACCTGACGAACCGCAGCATCCCCGAGCTCCTCAAGCAGCGACTCGCGAAGGGCGCCACCGGCCCGGTCGAGGCGTTCAAGTCCCGGGGCTCTGACTTCGTCGTCGCCGACACGATCGAGGAGCTCGTGGCCGGCATGAACCGGCTCACGCCCGACTCCCCCGTCGACGCCGCCGAGATCCGTCGCCAGGTCGAGGAGCGCGACCGCGAGATGGACAACGACTTCACCAAGGACCTGCAGGTCGCCGCGATGCGCCAGGCCCGTTCCTACCGGGGTGACAAGCTCATCCGCGTGGCGTCGCCGCACAAGATCCTCGACCCGAGCAAGGGCCCGCTCATCGCGGTCCGGCTGCACGTGCTCACCCGCAAGTCCCTGGGCGGGCTCGAGACCGACCTGGAGGCACGGGTCCTCGGCACCGACGGTGCACCGCTGCCCGGGCTGTACGCGGCCGGCGAGGTGGCGGGATTCGGCGGGGGCGGTGTCCACGGCTACAACTCGCTCGAGGGCACGTTCCTCGGTGGTTGCCTCTTCTCCGGCCGCGCCGCCGGACGGGCGGCCTCCCGCCAGGTGGGCTGAGCCGGCGGGGCGTCGTACGTTGGGGCCATGACTGCCCCGCTGATCGACCTGAACGACGGACACCGCATGCCGACCCTCGGGTTCGGCACGTACTCCCTGCGCGGACCGGAGGCCGTCGAGCTGGTCCTGCAGGCGATCGGGGCGGGATACCGGCTGCTCGACACCGCGACGCGCTACGAGAACGAGGACGAGGTCGGGGCGGCCGTCGCGCGCAGCGGAGTGCCCCGCGACGACCTGTTCGTCACGACCAAGCTCCCGGGCTCGGCGCACGGCTCCAGCGAGCCTCGTGCCGCGCTCGAGAGCTCGCTGTCGAGGCTCGGCCTCGACCACGTCGACCTGTACCTGATCCACTGGCCCAACCCGCTCGAGGACAAGTACGTCGAGACGTGGGCCGCGCTCGTGGAGCTGCGCGACGCGGGGCTGGCCCGGTCGATCGGCGTCTCCAACTTCCTGCCCGAGCACCTCGACCGCATCGTCGAGGCCACCGGCGTCGCACCGGCGGTCAACCAGGTCGAGCTCCATCCCTACCTGCCGCAGGTGGCTCAGCGCGGGGCCGACGCCGAGCGCGACATCGTGACGCAGAGCTGGACACCCCTCGGACGAGGCACCGACCTCCTGGCCGAGCCGGTCGTCGTCCAGGTTGCCGAGAAGCACGGCGTGACGCCCGCCCAGGCCGTCCTGCGCTGGCACGTCGACGTCGGAGCCGCCCCCATCCCCAAGTCGGCCACCCCCGAGCGGTTCCGCCGGAACCTCGACGTGTTCGGCTTCGCGCTCGACACCGACGACCTGACGGCGTTCGAGTCCTTGCGCACCGACACCCGCATCGGCGGCGACCCACGGACGCACCAGGAGTTCTGAACCCGTCGTCCTCCCGTGCGACCCATAGCACACGGGCCAAGAAGATCCTGAGAGCGGAATCCTGCGCTCACCTGCGGCGTTGCACCAGTACAGAGACCGTAGGGAGGCCGTGATGAGTGTGAAGACCGCAGAGCACGTCGAGAGCATCGAGGGCAAGGACAGCGTGGGCATGTACCTCGCCGAGATCGCCCGCACCCCCCTGCTGGACGCCGCCCGCGAGGTGGAGCTGAGCAAGACGATCGAGGCGGGCCTGTTCGCGCAGCACCTGCTCGACACCGGCCGGATCGGTCGCGCCAAGGGCGGAGCGCCCAAGCGCGCGACGCGCGAGGAGCTCGAGTTCATCGCCGCGGAGGGCGAGCGCGCGCAGCAGGAGTTCATCCAGGCGAACCTGCGCCTGGTCGTCTCGATCGCACGCAAGTACGGCCGTTCGGCGATGCCGATGCTCGACCTGGTGCAGGAGGGCAACACCGGCCTGATCCGTGCCGTCGAGAAGTTCGACTACGCCAAGGGCTTCAAGTTCTCCACGTATGCCACGTGGTGGGTGCGTCAGGCCATCACGCGCGGCATCGCGCAGCAGGCCCGTGTCGTCCGACTCCCGGTGCACGTCGTGGAGGAGCTGAACCAGGTGACGGCCGCGCGCCGCAACCTCGAGCGGGAGCTGGGCCGCGACCCCGAGCCCCAGGAGGTCGCCGAGGAGCTCGGCATGGACGTCGACCGCGTGATCGACCTGCTGTCCTGGGGACGTGACCACGTGAGCCTCGACACCCCGGTCGACGAGGACGGCGACACCTCGCTCGGCGACCTGATCGCCCGCGAGACGCAGCCGGGTCCCGACCTGGCCGTGCTGGACGACGAGACGCGTCACCTGATCGACACGCTCATCGACAACCTGGAGCCTCGCGAGGCCGACATCGTCCGGGCCCGCTACGGCCTCCTGGACGGGCGCCAGCAGAAGCTCGCCGACATCGGCAAGCGCCACGGCATCAGCGCCGAGCGCGTGCGCCAGCTCGAGCGCCAGGCGCTCGTGTCGCTGCGCAAGATCGCCGACCCGGAGCTGGCGGCCTGACGTACGCCGTTCAGCCCAGCTCCGCCCAGAGGACCTCGACCGCACGGTCGAGGTCCTCGAGCGTCCCGGTGTTGTCGACGACGTCGTCGGCCGCCGCCAGGCGCTGCTCCCGCGTGGCCTGACTGGCGATCCGTGCGCGGGCCTCGTCCTCGGACATCCCGCGCAGCCGCACGAGCCGGTCGAGCTGGACCTCCTCGGGCACGTCGACCACGACCACCCGGTCGAACGTCCCGGGCGGCGACGTCTCGACGAGGAGCGGGACGTCGTGGACCACGAGGGCGTCCGGGCCGGCCGCGGCCTCGCGCTCGGCGGCCAGCGCCCGCACCGCGGGGTGCAGGATCGCCTCGAGGTCGCGTCGTGCCGCCTCGTCACCGAAGACGACCGCACCGAGACCGGGCCGGTCGAGCCCACCGTCGGGCGTGAGGATCTCGGGCCCGAACCGCTCCACGAGGCGCTCGAGCGCCGGCGCGCCCGGCTCGACGACCTCGCGCGCGAGCACGTCGTAGTCGATGACGACGGCACCGCGGTCGCGCAGGCGCGCGCTGACGCTGCTCTTGCCAGAGCCGATCCCCCCGGTCAGGCCGACCCGGGTCATCCGCCGTAGGAGGCCGAGGAGCCGACGACGGTGACGTGCACGTGGTCCATGTGATTGGCCGTCGGGCTGCCGCGGTCGCTCATGGGCCGCCAGCTGTTCGACGTGGCCGGGCGCCAGATGCGCTGACGCCAGATCAGGTACTCGATGCCCAGCTCGGCGCGGTGCTCCTGCAGGAACGCGGCGATCTCGTTGCCGAGGTCGCTCGAGATCATGATGTCGAGCGAGTGACCGGTGGCGTGCTCGCCGCGTCCGGCCGTGCCTCCGTAGCTGCTGATCTGGGGGAACCGGGCGCACACGGCTCGGTGGACCTTGATCGTGTCGGGCTGCAGCCCGCTCTCCACCCCGGAGCCGCCAGGGCACGGCTCGGTGCCGAGCGGCAGCTCCTTGGCGACGTCCTTGGTGCGCACCCACCGGGGCAGCTCCTTCAGGACGACCTGCGTCCAGCCCTTGGACCTCTTGCCGGTCACGGCGACCTCGTCGCCCTGCCCGAGTCGCGCCAGGACCGGCGAGGTGCGGGAGGCGTCGGCGTGGATCGTGACGCCGTCGTGGAGCGCCACCAGGCGCCCCGTGACCTTGACCTTGGACGGCTCGACCTCGGGGACGGGCTCACGCTCGACGCCACGGCTGACGGTCGGCTCCTCCTCGAGCGCCTCGGTGATGATGTCCTGGTCCTGCGAGACGTCGGCGCCGGCGGAGGCGGTCGTGACGTCGGCGTCGTGGACGACGGCCGCGGTCGCGACTCCGGTGAGCGTCAGGAGTCCTGCCGCGGGCAGGGCGACGGAGACGAGGCGACGGCGCCACGGTGCCGTGGCCGCACGCCGGGCAGCGGTCTGCTTGTGGCGTACAGAAGCCACAGATGATCACCTTCGTGGGTCGACAACCGGTCCGACGAACGAGTGAACCATACTTCGGGTCGGGGTTCACGTCGCCGACCCACAGGTCGGCCGTCTGCCCGCTCACCTCGTGATCGAACTCACACAGGAGGTCCGGTGATGTCGACCCTGACGGCCCGCGCGAGCGAGGCCCAGCAACGGTCCGTGGCCGGTGGCCTGGCGTCTCGCGGTCTCGGCCGCGGCGACCGCGTCGTCCTGTCCGTCCCGGGCTCGCCGGACTACGTCAGCGTCGTGCTCGGTGCACTGCGCTCGGGCGTCGTGCCGGTGCCCCTCGATCCCCGACTGACCGCGTGGGAGCGCGACCGCCTCCTCGGTGACGTGGACCCCGGACTGGTCGTCGACTCCGAACCGGCCCTCGCCGAGCTCTTGACCGGCCCGGAGCAGGATCTCGCGCCGTTCCCGCTCGCCCGACCCATGCACTTCACGTCGGGCACCACGGGGCGGCCCAAGGGCGTGTGGTCCGGACTGCTGGACCCCGGCGACGCCCGCGCCCTGGCGCTCGAGGAGCGCGACCTCTGGCGGTTCGCCCCCGACGACGTCGACCTGGTGGTCTCGCCCGTCTACCACTCGGCACCGCTGCGCTTCGCCACCGGGACGCTGCTCGCCGGCGGGTCGATCGCCGTCCTGCCGCGCTTCGACGCCGCCGACCTGGTCGAGGCGATCGAGCAGGTCCGTCCCACGTCGATGTTCTGCGTCCCCGCCCACCTGCAGCGGCTGTTCGAGCACCTCGACACGACCGGCGCCGAGCCCGACGTGTCGTCCTTGCGGCTGGTCGCCCACGCCGGCGCGCCGTGCCCGGACTCGGTCCGTCGTCGCGCCCACGCGTTCTTCGGCCAGGAGGTCGTGTGGGAGTTCTACGGATCCACGGAGGGCCAGATGACGGCCTGCTCGGCCGCCGAGTGGGCCGAGCACCCGGGCACCCTCGGTCGCGCGCGGCCCGGTCGGGTCGTCACCGCCGACGCGGACGGACAGCTGTGGTGCACGGTCCCGCGGTGGGCACGCTTCGAGTACTGGCGCGATCCCGACAAGACGGCCGAGGCCTGGCGCGAGACCCCCGACGGACCGGCCTTCACGGTCGGCGACCTGGGCCGCGTCGAGGACGGCTACGTCTACCTGGACTCGCGTCGGACCGACCTCATCATCAGCGGCGGCGTCAACGTCTACCCGCTCGAGGTCGAGGCGGCGTTCGACGGCCTCGTCGACGACGTCGCGGTGTTCGGCCGTCCGGACGAGCGATGGGGGCAGCGGGTGTGCGCCGCGTACGTCGGCGACGTCGCCGAGGAGACGTTGCGTCGGCGCGCCGTCGAGCGGCTGGCACCGCCCAAGCGACCCAAGGAGTACGAGCGCCGCGACCTGCTGCCGCGCACCGCGACCGGCAAGGTGCGCCGCGACGAGCTCTCCTAGGCCGACGTCGCGAACGTCCGGCGGTAGGCGACGGGCGTGATGCCCCGGGCCGCGGCGAAGTGGTGCCGCAGCGTCGCCGCGTTGCCGAACCCGACGCGCGAGGCGATCTGCTCGACCGACAGCGCCGAGCTCTCGAGGAGCTCCTCGGCGAGAGCGACCCGCCGAGCCGTGACCCACTGAAGCGGCGTCGTGCCGGTCTCGTCGCGGAAGCGCCGGGCGAAGGTCCGCAGCGACATGTGCGCCTCGCGCGCCATCCGCTCGACCGGCATGGGCTCGTCGAGCCGGCCCACGACCCACTCGAGCAGCGGGGCGAGCGTGTCGGCCTCCCCGCCGGCGACGGGCGTCCGGACGAACTGCGCCTGGCCGCCCTCGCGGTGCGGCGGCATGACGATGCGGCGCGCGGCCGTCGCCGCGACCCGAGAGCCGTACAGCCGGCGCATCAGGTGCAACGACGCATCGATGCCCGCCGCGGAGCCGGCACCCGTGAGGATGTTGTCGTCGAGCACGTAGAGCACGTCCGGGTCGACCGTGGTGCGCGGGAACGCCTGCTGCAGGGCCGCGGCGTAGCGCCAGTGCGTCGTGCAGCGGCGGCCGTCGAGCAGCCCCGCCTGACCCAGCAGCCAGACGACGGTGCAGTGCGCCGAGATCCACGCCCCGCGCTCCGCCGCAGCACCCACGGCCTCGACCGCGGCGGGGTGGTGGTCCAGGTGGTCGCGCTTGGGCCCCACGCACACGAGGTCCGCGTCGGCGACCGCGTCGAGGCCGTGCTCGACGTGCAGGTCGAAGCCGGACGCGCCCCGCACCCGCCCGGGCTCGGCCGTGCAGATCGTCACGTCGAAGACCGGGTTGTCGTCCTCGGGGTGGTACGGCTCGGCCCACATCTCGCAGATGACCCCGAGCCCGAAAGCCTCGACCCCGTCCTGCACGACCACGGCGACCTTCTTCATGGCCTCATCGTGCCACGGTCCTGGCAGGAACACGTGCAGGTTTGCGAAACCGCCATCGGCGCGGCCGGGAACGACGACGCCCCCGACCCGTGGGGGTCGGGGGCGTCGACTGCGTCAGGTGCGGGTCACTCCGCGCCGGTGAGCTTCTCGCGCAGCGCCTGCAGGGCCTCGTCCGAGGCGAGCGAGCCCTCGGTGTCGGCCGGAGCCTCGGACGAGTAGTTGCTCGCCTGGCTCGCCTCGATGTTCGCCTGGGCGGCGTCCTCGATCTGCTTCTTGTGCGCCTCCCAGCGCTCGTGGGCCTTGGCGTACTGCTTCTCCCAGGTCGCGCGGGCCTCCTCGAAGCCCTCCTGCCACTCACCCGTCTCGGGGTCGAAGCCCTCGGGGTAGATGTAGTTGCCCTGGTCGTCGTACGACGACGTCATGCCGTAGAGCGTCGGGTCGAAGTCGTCGGCAGCGGCGGCCTGCGTCTCGTTGGCCTGCTTGAGCGACAGCGAGATCCGACGACGCTCGAGGTCGATGTCGATGATAGCGAAGGCAGTGAACTGATTGCTGCACTTCGTACGCATATCCTCAAACCTGAGTTTCGCTATGAACATCACTGGGAAACTGGAGATATTATCTTTTGGGATAATCAGGTGACACTACATTCACGTCGCCCCTTTCCGGTCGATCAACGTCGCTTACTCAAACGTATTAGTCTTGCAGGTGGGCGTCCTTACTAAGCGATAAATAAAATGAATGATTTGGTTTGCATTTTGAAGAGCTCACCAGCTAAGTGGTGAGAACTACCATTACCAGCACTACCGTAATTAAGTTTGGCTGGATTCTTTTTAGCGTACTCAATCAAGCCTTTCAAATCGCCAGACTCAACCAACGCACGGCCATCAGCGTTCAAGTTAGGACCACGGTGCACAGGCAGAAATAACTTTTGACCTGTCTTTTCAAAGAACCGTTGGTTAAACTCT
>JALRCA010000090.1 GCA_023257515.1 Aeromicrobium sp. | reverse complement strand
CCGACCGACAAGCAGCCCTTGCACCCTGGATCGAGCACTACAACACTGAACGACGCCACAGCGCACTCGGCGGACAACCACCCATCAGCCGCCTGTCACCAACGTGATGGCCGAATACAGCTAGGTGCTAGGTCAGGACGGCACCGATCCGTTCGAACGCCTCGGTCAGCACCTCGGGGGTCGTTGCGTAGACCACGCGGGCGAACCCCTCGCCGGCGCCGAACGGCAGCCCCGACCCCAGGGCGACGCGGGCCCGTTCGAGCAGCACCGCGGCGGGGTCCGGGCCCAGGTCGTGGTCACGCAGGTCGAGCCACGCGATGTAGGACGCCTCGCCGATCACCGGGCGGGCCCGCGGCAGGTGCTCGGCCACGAGATCGGCCAGGAGCGCGCGGTTCTCGACGAGGTCGGCGCGGACCGCGTCGAGCCACTCACGGCCATCGGTCCAGGCCGCGGTCTGCACCGCGATGCCGACGGTGCTCGCCCCGTGACCGACCAGCTCGGGCAGACCCGCCAGCTCCCCCGGCGTCCCCCCGAGCAGCAGGCCAGCCTTGGCCCCGGCGAGGTTCCAGGCCTTCGAGGCCGATGTCGCGACGAGGTCCGGCTCCGTGTCGGGCACCGAGAGGTACGGCGTGAACGCGGCGGGGTCGGTGAGCGGCGCGTGGATCTCGTCGGACACGACCCGCACGCCGTGGCGACGTGCCAGGGCGGCGAGCGCGGTGAGCTCGTCGCGGCTGGGGGCGACGGACGTCGGGTTGTGCGGGTTGCACAACACGTAGGCCGCGCGACCGGCGTGCGCGGAGAACGCCGACTCGAGTCGGTCCAGGTCGAGGCGCCAGTTCGCACCGAGCGGCACGTGGACGGGTCGCCCGCCGACCATCGTCACGGCGTCGTGGAACGGCGGGTACACGGGCGGGCTCGTGATGACGGCGTCACCCGGCCCGACGCTCAGGCGCAGCGCCTGCACGACCCCCGCCATCACGTCGTGGACCGCCACCCCGGCCGGCGGCTGCCACGACCAGCGATCGTGCGCGAAGTCGGCGAACGCCTCGGCGTACCCCTCGCCCGTCGGGTAGCCCAGGTCGCCCGTCGCGGCGACGTCGGCGAGGACCTCCAGGACCGCGGGCGCCAGCGGCGCGTCCATCTCGGCGACCCAGAACGGCAGCACGTCGGGGCCGTGCATCGACCACTTGATGGTTCGTCGCCGTCGCAGGTCGTCGATCGTCCAGGCGCGCAGGGGGTGCATGGCCCCCATGCTCGCAGCAGTCGTCTGCGTGGGCGACGACCGACGACCCGGGCCGATGGGCGTAGCGTGGGTCCCACCGGGGGCAGCGAGAGGAGAACCGATGTCCACGATCGTCGCCGGGTATCGCGACACGCCGGAGAGCCAGGCCGCCCTGGAATGGGCCATCGCCTACGCACAGCAGGAGCGAGGACGCCTCGTCGTCGTCGCGACGCCGACCGGCGGCGGAGCCGTGGGGGTCTCCCCCGAGCAGGAGATCGACCTGCTGCGGGATCGTCTCGTGACCGCTGCCGTGGAGCACACGATCGTCCACCTGCACGGCGAACGCCCCGCTGCCGACGAGATCCTGGAGCGTGCCGCGGGAGTGGATGCCGATCTCATCGTGATCGGGCAGCGTCGCCGGTCACCGGTCGGCAAGATGCTGCTCGGCTCGACGTCCCAGCGCATCCTCCTCGACGCCGTGTGCCCGGTCGTGGCGGTCAAGGCACCCAGCTGACGGCCGTTCGGTACCGCGAGCCCGGACCGCATTGGCGCTCGTGACCCACTCCCCCTACGGTGTGGCATGCGACCGCAGCCGTCGGTCGTCACACCGGATCTGGGGAGAGTCACCATGAACGTTCGCAAGCCCGCCATCGCCCTCGCCACCGTCGCGCTGAGCCTCGGTCTCACCGCGTGCGGCGGACAGTCCGTCGAGGACGCCTGCAAGGTCGCGAACAAGGAGGCCACCGACGCCACGCGCGACCTGTCCGGCATCTCTCCGACCGATCCCGACTCGAGCGCCACCACGATCGACAAGCTCACGGATCGCCTGAAGAAGACGGCCGACGACCTCGAGAACGAGGAGGTCAAGAAGGAGCTCAACGAGCTGACGGACCAGTTCGGCCAGCTCTCGGGCCTCCTGGCGGACCTCAAGGCCGCCGGCACCGACAGCGCGAAGCTGCAGGAGGTCAGCGGCAAGCTCAGCTCGCTGTCGTCCGAGATCACCTCGCAGGCGCAGGACCTGAACAAGCTCTGCAACTCCTGAGTCCAGGAGTCACCGCGGCTGCGACGGCGCCGCCGACCCGGACGGGTCGGCGGCGTCGTGTCGCGTCGGGGATCAGAGCAGGAAGCGGAAGAGAGGGCTGGTGCTGTCGATCTTCTCGATGCTCGGCGGTGCGGCCTCCATGCGCTCGAGCAGGCTCGCCAGGTCCTCGGCCCGGGCGAGCTCGATGCCGACGAGCGCCGGACCGGTCTCGCGGTTGCTCCGCTTGACGTACTCGAACAGCGTGATGTCGTCGTCGGGACCGAGGATCTCGTCGAGGAACTGCCGCAGCGCGCCGGGCTCCTGCGCGAAGTCGACCAAGAAGTAGTGCTTGCGCCCCTCGTGCACGAGGGCGCGTTCCACGACGTCGGCATAGCGGCTCACGTCGTTGTTGCCGCCCGACAGCACGCACACGACGCGCTGCCCGGCCTCGACGGTGATCGTCCCGCTCGCGATCGCGCCCGTCGCGAGCGCCCCGGCGGGCTCGGCGATGATGCCGTCGACCTGGTAGAGGGACAGCATCTCGCGGCAGATCGATCCCTCGGGCTCGGCCACGAGCTCGAGGGCGCCCTGCGACGCGACGGCCGTCGTGTGGTCGCCCGCCCGCCGCACGGACGCGCCGTCGACGAAGGTGTCGATCGTCGGCAGGGTGACGGGCTCGCCCGCCGCGAGCGCGGCCGCCAGGTTGGGCGAGCCCTCCGGCTCGACACCGACGACACGCACGTGCGGGTGGTGGACGCTCAGCCAGGCGACCGTCCCGGCGACGAGCCCACCGCCACCGACGGGCACGACCACGACGTCAGGGGCCGCGCCGAGCTGCTCGACGACCTCGCGGACGACGGTGCCCTGACCCGCGATGACCCGCGGGTCGTCGAACGCGGGCACGAGCGTCGCACCACTGGACCGTGCGTCCGACGTCGCCGACTGCGAGACCTCGTCGTACGTCTCGGCTCCCATCACCACGTCGACCCACTCCCCGCCGATCACGGCGATCCGGTCGCGCTTCTGGCGCGGCGTGCCGCTCGGCAGGTGGATGCGGCCACGGATGCCGAGGGCCGCGCAGGCGAAGGCGACACCCTGCGCGTGGTTGCCGGCGCTGGCCGTGACGACGCCACGCGACCGCTGCTCGTCGTCGAGCTGGGAGATCAGGTTGTAGGCGCCGCGCAGCTTGTAGGAGCGGACCGGCTGCAGGTCCTCGCGCTTGAGCCACACGTCGGCACCGGTCGCGGCGGAGAGTCGCGGGCTGCGCTCGAGCGGCGTCGTGACGGCGACGCCGTCGAGCCGTTCCGCCGCCTCCTCGATGGCGGTCGCGATGTCGTGCACGCTCGTGCCCACGGTGTCGCTGCTCATGGCTCCTGCTCGTCCGTCGTCCCCGCCCGCCATCATCCTCCGCCTCCGCCGCAGCGCGCAGACCGGGCCAGGGGCTGGACGGGGCCACGCCCGCCTCGACAGGTTGGCGGCAGCAGCGCGTGTGACGTGCGAGCCGGGCGGGGCGTGGCTCCCTGGACGACGGGCCGCGGGCCTGTGACCGGGCGACGCCGACGTCGTGGTCCCGACGTTACGGCCGCGCCGGTCGCCGATCGGAGTTCCCCGCACGTTCCTGACGATTCTTGGCGGCTCCCTGATGCTGACGCCATTGCGGGGTTGCACTGACGTCACTCATGGCGTCATGATGGCGTCATGGACATCGATCCCTACATCACGCGGCTCCAGCGCGAGCTGGCCCTCGCCGCGGCCGCCGGCGGACCGGAGGCCCAGGAGCTCGCCGAACGCCTCACCGGCACGCTCGAGTCCGGCGTTCGCCTCGCGATGCTTGAGCTGCTGACCGCCGCCGCGGGAGAGATCTCGCTCGACCTCGACGACGCGGTCGTGGAGGTCAGGCTGCGCGGCCTCGACCCCGACCTGGTCGTCACGCACACCGATCGAGCCGTCGCCGCCGGGCCGGCGCAGGCTGCCGCCACCGAGCCCGACACCGGCGGCACCGCACGCTTCAGCCTCCGCCTGCCCGACCGGCTCAAGCCACGCCTGGACGAGGCAGCCGAGCGGGCCGGGATCTCGGTCAACGCCTGGCTCGTGCGCACGATCTCGGCCGCCCTGGACGGGGGCGCCTCCCGTCCGGCCCCCCGCGACGGCCGGGGCGGGTGGGTCCGATGACGCACCACGCCTTCGACGCGACCGGACCCCTCACGCTGGACGTGCACGTCACCGGGGGCCGGCTCGTCGTCAACGCCACGGACACCGACGTCGCCGTCGTGACCGTGTCGCCCCACGACGCGCGGTCCGACCAGGATCGCCAGGCCGCCGAGCAGACGACGGTCCGGCTCGACGGTTCCGTGCTGACCGTCCAGACACCGCGGCGACGAGGCATCCGTGCCTGGCTCGGGTCGGGACCGGCGACCACCGTCGTCATCGACGTGCCCGACGGCTCGAGCCTGACCTTCCGTGGCTGGGCCGACCTCGCGACGACCGGTCGACTCGGCGACGTCGATGCCTCGAGCACGATGGGGGACGTCAGAATCGAACATGCCGCGGCCGCCCGCGTGTCGTCCGCCGTCGGCGACGTGCGGGTCCAGCGCGCCGACGCCGACCTCGACCTGCGTACCCAGGCCGGCCAGGCCGGCTGCGGGCTGACCCTCGGTCGCGCACGACTGCGCACGTCCGCCGGTGACGTCGAGCTCGGGGAGGCACACGGGGTCACCGAGCTCAAGACCGCAGCCGGCAGCATCCGCGTCGGCACGAGCACGGCCGAGCTGAGCGCTCGCACGGCCTCGGGCGACGTCCGCGTGGAGCGCGCCGAGTCGGGCGTGCTGCGACTGCGCACCCATCACGGCCAGGTCGACGTCGGCGTGCCCCACGGCACCGCTGCGTGGCTCGACGTCGACACGAGGGCCGGCGTCCTGCACAGCGAGCTCGCCTCCGCGGAGGCGCCCCAGGACGACGACCGGACCGTCGAGGTCCACGTCCACAACCTCTCCGGCGACGTCCACGTGCGCCGCCACGACCCGAAGGAGACGCGATGACCATCGCTTCGACCACGACCCACGCCGTCCGCGTGCGCGACCTGCGCAAGTCCTTCGGCGACCACCACGTCCTGCGCGGCGTCGACCTGGACATCGCTCCTGGTTCCGTCTTCGCCCTGCTGGGACCGAACGGTGCCGGCAAGACGACGATCGTGCGCATCCTGAGCACCCTGTCGGCGCCCGACTCCGGAACGGTCGAGGTGGCCGGTCTCGACCTGGCCCGCGACGCCAGGACCGTGCGGCGGACCATCTCGACGACGGGCCAGTTCTCCGCCGTCGACGGGCTGCTCACGGGCCGCGAGAACCTGGACCTCGTCGGGCGGCTGCACCACCTGTCGACGCCGGAGCGTTCCGCCCGCACCGACGAGCTGCTCGAGACGTTCGACCTCGTCGGCGCCGCGGACCGCCGGACGAGCACGTACTCGGGCGGCATGAGACGACGCCTGGACCTGGCCATGAGCCTGGTCGCCCGCCCGAGCGTCCTGTTCCTCGACGAGCCCACGACGGGTCTCGACCCCACGAGTCGTCACGCCCTGTGGGACGTCGTGCGCGGTCTCGCCGACGACGGCACGACCGTGGTCCTCACCACGCAGTACCTCGACGAGGCCGACCGCCTGGCCGACCACATCGCCGTCCTGCACGACGGACGCATCGTCGCGGAGGGGACCTCGCGCGAGCTGACGAGCCAGGTCGGCGACGGCCACGCCGAGCTGCAGCTCCCCGACGCCGCTGCGCTCGCCCGGGCCGCGACCGCCCTGCCCGGCTCCGAGCCCGACGCGACGGCCAACCGGCTGCGCGTCCCGCACGTCGACGACGTCGCCTCGCTGCGATCGCTGCTGGCGAGGCTCGAGGAGCTGGACGTCGAGGTCGACGACCTGCGGCTGCAGCGCCCCGACCTCGACGACGTCTTCCGCCTTCTCACCCAGACCAAGGAGTCCGCATGAGCACCGCCGTCCTGACCGACTCGACCACGATGCTGCGGCGCACGCTGCTGCACATCAAGCGCTACCCGTCCCTCACCCTGATCCTCGTCGGCATGCCGCTGATCTTCCTGCTGCTGTTCGTCTACGTCTTCGGCGAGACGCTCGGCACGGGGCTGCCGGGCGGTGGTGGTCGCGCCGCGTACCTCGACTTCGTCGTGCCGGGGATCCTCGTCATGGCCGTCGCCTCGGTCGCGACAGGCACCGCCGTCTCGGTCGCCCTCGACCAGCAGGAGGGCATCGTCGACCGCTTCCGGACGATGCCCGTCGCCCGGTCCGCGCTGCTGACCGGTCACGTCCTCGGGGCGGTCGTCCAGACCGCCGCGGTGGTGACCGTCGTGCTCGGCGTCTCCCTGGCACTCGGCTTCCGCACGACCACCGGTCCGTGGGACCTGCTGGGTGCCGCCGGCATCCTGCTCGCGATCACCGTCGCGGCCACCTGGATCTGCGTCGGGCTCGGCCTCGTGAGCGACAGCGTCGAGACGGCCAGCAACGCACCGATGCCGCTGGTCCTGCTGCCGTTCCTCGGCTCGGGATTCGTGCCCACGGAGTCGATGCCGACCGCGCTGCGATGGTTCGCCGACTACCAGCCGTTCACCCCGACGATGGACGCCGTGCGGGGTCTGATGCTGGGCGGGGTGCGGACCGAGGACGTGCTGCTCTCCCTCGCGTGGAGCGTCGCCCTGACGATCGTCGCCGCAGCCTGGTCCGTCCGTGCGTACTCGAGGCCACGCGGCTGAGGGCGCGTGAGCGGCCCGCGTGAGACGATCACCACACGGAGCACTCGGGCCGCGGAAGGACGGGCCATGGACCTGTCACGCATGTACCGCGACATCGTCGAGAACGCCGCCGACGGTATCTGGGTCGTCGACCTCGACGGACGCACGCTCTACGCCAACCCGGCGGTCTCACGCATCCACGGCGTCGAGCCCGGGAGCGCGACGCTCCAGCTCGGTGACGTCCTCGACGAGGAGGGTCGGGCACGGCTGGGCGAGCACCTCGCGGAGGCCCGGCTGGGTCGGCTCACCGACGACGAGGTCGAGGTCCGGTGGGACCGGGTGGACGGCAGTCCTGTCTGGATGATGGTGCGCGAGACCCCCATGCGTGACGACGACGGCGAGATCTATGCCCTCCGCCTGCGCTTCACCGACTACACGGAGCGTCGCGCGATCCTGACGTCGCTGCGCGCGAGCGAAGAGGCGCTCGAGGACCAGGTCGCGCAGAACCTCCTGATGCAGGCGCTCGCGTCCGCCGCGAACCAGGCCGCCACGATCGAGGAGGTCCTCGTCACGGCTCGGACGCTCGTGCTGATGCACGACGACTGGGACCGCGCGCACGCCTACCTGCCGGTCGACGGCGCGCTCGAGCCGCTGCTGATCGGGGTGCCCGAGGGACCGGACACCGATCCGCGCGCGCCGCTCGAGGACGCACTCGCCTGGCGTTGCTACACGGCGCGGCGCACGCTGTGGCACGAGCCCGAGCGACTGATCGTCGGGTTCCCCGTCATGCTGGGCGAGGAGGTGCTCGCCGTCCTCGTCATCACCTCGAATCCTCCGCTCTACCGCCACGAGATGATCGAGGGCATGGTCGAGCGCGTGGCCGACCAGATCGCCGTCGTGGCCGAGCGCCAGCGTGCGCAGGCCGAGATCGCCCGGGCACGCGACGCCGCGATGGAGGCCTCGCGCCACAAGTCCGAGTTCGTCGCCACGATGAGTCACGAGATCCGGACGCCGCTCAACGCGGTGATCGGTCTCAACGACCTGCTGCTGAGGCACGAGCTGTCGGTCGAGCAGCACCGGCTCGCCACGGGGGTCAAGGACGCCGGCCGCGCGCTGCTCGCGCTCATCACCGACATCCTGGACTTCTCCAAGATCGAGGCGGGCCGCCTCGAGCTCGAGGAGGTCGACTTCGAGGTGCGCCCGGTGCTGGAGCGCACGACGAGCCTCGTCGTCGAGGACGCACGGGCCAAGGGTCTCGATCTCGTCCTGCGCCACGACCCGAGCGTGCCCCCATGGGTGCGAGGAGACCCCACCCGCGTGGCCCAGGTGGTGGGGAACCTGCTCTCGAACGCCGTCAAGTTCACCGAGTCCGGCTCCGTGTCGGTGCGGGTGTCCGCCTCGCCGGTCGGCTCGCGCACGCGCGTGGTGGTCCAGGTGAGCGACACCGGGATCGGCGTCGACGACGCCTCGAGCCTGTTCGAGCCCTTCACCCAGGCCGACTCCTCGCACACGCGCGTGTACGGCGGCACCGGTCTCGGTCTGGCGATCTCGCACGAGCTGGCGGTCGCCATGGGCGGGACCATCAGCCACTCGGCGCGACCGGGGGGCGGCAGCGTGTTCCGCTTCGCGGCGACGTTCGACCCCGCGCTGCGCCAGGTGGCCGGCGTCCCCGTCGACGAGGACGCCGCGGCGCACGGCCACCTGTCGGGACGCCGCGCGCTCCTCGTCGCGAGCCCGTCCGAGTCGCGCGAGGCCGTGACCGAGCTCCTCGACGGGTGGGGCATGGTGATCGACACCGCTCCGGAGGCGGGCGCCGACTACACGGTCGCGATCGTCGACGACGAGCACGAGCCCCCGTCGGCCGACTGCCCCGTCGTGGCCCTGGTCCGACCCACGGTCCGCGCGGACAGGCTCGACGTCGACCACGTGCTGGTCCGACCTGTGCTCCCGGACGCTCTGCGCTCGTGCCTGCTGACGCTGGTGGGCGCGCAGCAGACCGTGGCGAGCTCCCTCCCCGCGACCGACGCGCCCGTCCGCGGCACCGTGCTGGTGGTCGAGGACGACCCCGTCAACCAGATGGTCGCCACCGGGCTGCTGAGCGCACTCGGCTACGCGAGCGTCGTCGCGAGCAACGGCGTCGAGGGCATCGAGCTCGCGAGCTCCGTGTCCTACGACGCGATCCTCATGGACGTGCAGATGCCCGGCATGGACGGCTACACCGCGGCACGGGAGATCCGCCGCCTCGAGACCCGCGTCCATCACCCGATCATCGCGATGACGGCCGCGGCGGTCGAGGGCGAGCGCGAGCGGTGCCTCGCCGCGGGCATGGACGACTTCCTCGTCAAGCCGGTCGACTCCTCGCTCCTGCAGTCGACGCTGGCCCACTGGGTCGCGGGAGACCGCCCTCCCGGTGACGGGCCACCCCTGGACGTGATCGACCGCGGTCGCCTCGACGAGCTCGCGGCGGTCGGTGGCGGCGCCTACGTGGCCGAGGCGATCGACAACTTCGTCACGTCGGCCACGTCGTGCGGTGACGTGCTTCGCGCAGCCCTCGACGCCGATGCCGCCGAGCTGCTCGAGGACGAGGCCCACCGCGTCGCCGGGGCAGCGCTCAACCTCGGCGCGATCACCGCCGGCGAGGCGTTGCGCGAGCTGGAGCGGGCGGTCCGTCACGGCGGCCTCCCGTCGCCGGAGGCGGCGACGGCGATCTCGGTCGTCGAGGCACGACTGCGCGAGGCCAGCGCCGCGTTGCTGGCCTACCTGGCCGAGCACGCGCCGACGACGTGACGAGTGCCCGACCCCGCAGCGGGGTCGGGCACTCGTGGCGTCACGTCACTTCTTGAAGACGTCCTTGACGTCCTCGCCGGCCTTCTTGACCGAGGACTTCGCCTGGTCCTTCTTGCCCTCGGCCTTGAGGCTGTCGTCGTTCGTCACGTCACCGATGACCTCCTTGGCCTTGCCGGCCAGGTCCTCGGCAGCGTTCTTGGCCTTGTCGGCGATACCCATGATGTTCTCCTTCGTGTCGGGTCGGGGTGGGGATCAGTGGACCCGGGCGGGTCCACCGGAACGGGGGCGGCGCACGCGCCGCGGGCCGGACAGCAGGACGCGGCACGCGACCTGTCGACCGGGGAGGGTGGCCTCGACGTCGTCCCGGGTCTGGCGGGCGGCCTCGAGGATGAGCGGGCCGTCGGAGCGCAGGTCGATCCGGGCCTTGAGCTCGACGACGTCCTGACGACGCAGGCGACGCGAGGCGCCCGAGGCCTCGATGACCGGGGCCAGGCTCTGGAACCTGCGACCCGCGGTGCGGGCCAGCGACTCCACGTCGATCTTGACCGAGCCGAGCTCCGTGCGGTTCTCGGTGCGGACGGGAGCGCGGTGCGGACGCGGGACGTGCGCCAGGAGCCACAGGACCGCGAGCAGCCCGAGGACGACGCCGGCACCGCCGACGCTCCACCACCACCAGGACTGACCGCTCAGCTCCGAGTAGCGGCCGAGCTCGATCTCCTGCGGCCAGCTGCGGACCAGCTCGAACCTCCAGTCCAGCAGCGCGAGGCCACCGGCCACGAGGGCGAGGCCGACCACGAGCGTCACGAGACGGTCGATCACGACGAGTCGCCTAGTCATAGGTCACCTCCTGGGCCCGCACCTTGACGGTGCGGCTCGTCAGTCCGTCGAGCGCGCGCTCGACGTTGGTGCGTACGGTCTCGATGGATGCCGGGTCGGGCGTCCGGTAGCGGACACGCACGAGGCGTCGGCCGACCTTCGCCTCCGCGGACTCCACGGCGGGGGTCTCCTCGGCCGCGTCGACGGCGAGCCGGCGCAGTGCTGCCCGGCTGACCCAGACGTCGACGTCGTCGGCCGCTGCCCGGTCGTGCGTGCGCCGGGCCGGGGCCACGGAGGCCCAGACCAGGGCGAGACCCAGCAGGACCACCGCCACGCCGGCCGCCGTCGTGACGGCACTGGGGCCGAGGCCGTCGACGCGCTCGACGGCGCGGTCGATCCACGAGGACCCACGGCTCCAGCCCTGGGCCACGAGCAGGTCGTGGATCCCGGTCGCGGCGAGGGCCGCGAGCACGAGCGCGATCAGGGCGCCGGTCAGCGCAGCCTGCGGTCGTGCACGGGGTGCCGGCGTGCTCATACGACCCTCCTCCGGGTGCTCTCGTCGGCCTCGACCAGACGGACGGTGACGTCCACCCGCTCCACGTGGGTGCCGCTGAGCTCGCTCGTGCGACGGTGGACGTGCTCACGCACGCTGCCGCCCACGGCGGTCGCCTCGCACGGCCACGACGCGTCGACCGTCAGGTCGATCCAGGCGCGACCGCCGAGCATGCGGACCGAGACCGAGGAACGATCGGCCAGCGCCCGCAGACCCGTGTGGTGTGCGGCGACGGTGCCGTCGATCTCCTGGGCGGCGCGCTCGGCGATCCGCTGCACGACGCGCTGCTTGACCTCGAGCGTGCCGCGCTCTGCCGCGGGGCGGTCGGCACCGCGGCCCGCCAGGTCCGAGAGCGCGAAGTCACTCACGGTTCCCCCTGATCAGGGCGGCGAGGTCGAACCGGCCGTCGAGGTGGCCGCCCACGAGGAACCCGGCGACGCCGAGCACGATCGCGAGCAGGAAACCGCTGAAGCCGCCGATCGCGATGGCGATCGCCAGCAGGAGTCCGGTCACGAGGCCGATCGTGGAGAGATTCATGATGCGCTTCCTTGCGTGTGGTGGGGGTGATCAGCTGGGGGCCGCGACGTCCTCGACGGTCACGGTGACCGGGACGTCGACGAGGGCGGCGAGGTGACCACGGACGTCGTCCGCGATCGAGCGGAGGTCCGCGTCCCACGCGACGACGACGTGCACCTCGCACACGTCGGCCGACAGCCGCACGCCGTTGATCCGCCGGCCCGGCAGGTACGTGGCGACCTCGCCCAGGACCCCGGCGTGGAGGCCCTCCACGCCGGGGACGGCCAGGACGCTCTCGGCGACCTGGTCCGCGGTGGTCTCAGAGGACACGAGGCTCCTCGGTGGTCTCCTCGTCGTCGTCGCCCTCGACGTGGATGTCGTGGACGGTGATGTTGACCTCGGTCACCTCGAGGCCGGTCATGCGCTCGACGGAACCGACGACGTTGCGGCGCACGCCCTCGGCGAGGTCCGCGATCGCGACGCCGTACTCGGCGACCAGGTCGATGTCGACGGCGGCCTGGCGCTCGCCGACCTCGACCGCGACGCCCTGCGACATGTTGGTCCGCGACCCCGGGATGCGCTCACGGATCGCACCGACCGTGCGAGCGGCGCTGCCACCGAGGGCGTGCACGCCGCTGATCTCGCGCGTCGCGATGCCGGCGATCTTGGACACGACCTGGTCGGCGATCGACGTGCGTCCCTGCTCGGTGTCGAGGGCTCCGGTCTCGCGCGTCGCGACGTCCTTGCCCGAGGTCGCGACGTCCTTCGTGGCGGTGCCGCTCTTGGTCGTCTCAGCCATGTCCCTTGCCTTTCTCTCGATGTGCTGTCACTGGTTGGTCGTGCCGAGCCACCGGATCCGCACGCTCGATGGTGCGTGATCTGGGTCACGTCGATCTCGTTCTGCGCTTTCCCACGGTGCGGGCCATGCTGAGGTCCGGACGAGCGAGGAGGACCGGTGTCGACGCGATCCGACCGCGCCCTGGTGCGCGACGCCGCGCTGGGTGACAAGCGCGCGTTCTCGGAGGTCGTCGACCGCTACGGCGCGGACATGTACCGCTTCGCGTTCCGCATGGTCGCGGACGAGCACGACGCCCGCGACGTCGTCCAGGAGGCGCTCGTCTCGGCCTGGAAGAACATCGGCACCTTCGAGGCCCGCTCGTCGTTGCGGACGTGGCTCTACCGGCTCGTCAACCGACGGGCGGTCGACCTGCAGCGCCGGCGCAAGCCGACCCCGACGGACGACGAGGCGATCCAGGGCCTGCTGCAGCGAGCGTCCGACGATCCCGAGCGCGACGCGATCGGTTCGGCGATGGTCCGGGCGCTCCAGGCGGCGCTCGACGAGCTGCCGACCACGCAGCGGGCCGCGTGGATCCTGCGCGAGATCGAGGGACTGTCCTACGACGAGATCGCGCAGGCGGTGGGCACGACCCCGGACAGCGCTCGCGGACACCTCCAACGAGCACGCACGTCCCTGGCAGGGAGGATGGAGTCATGGCGATGAACGACGACGACGCTCTCGAGCGCGCGACCCACGCCATGCGTCGTGAGCGCCCCTCGGGGTGGTCCGAGCTGTCCGACACCGTGCGCCGACGCGTCCGGGACCTCGTCTCGCCCGCCGCCGCGCTGGCCGCGACCACCGACGACGGCTCGGTGCTGTGGGACGAGCGCGGCTCCACCGTCCTGGTGTCAGGACGCATCGTCGTGGCGCGACTGAACGAACGGCTCGTCAGCGACGAGCGGGTCCTCGACGACGTGCGCCTCGTCCTCGACGGCGAGCGCTGCGCCCGCGTCGAGCTCGACCTGGTCTGCTCCTACGGCACCGACCTGAAGGCGGAGGCCGCGGCGACACGCACCGCCGCGCGCGACGTCCTCGACGATCTGCTCGGCCCCGACCGGGCCCGTGAGGTCGTCGTCCGGATCGTCGACGTGGTCGAGCACCCTCCGACGCAGTGACGTCGGACGGACGTCACCAGAGGACCTCGTCGACCGGGGTCACGGCGTCAGGCGCCTCCGACCCGATCATCTCGAGCAGGTCGATCTCGATCGTGCGGCAGATCGCCGTCATGGGGACGTCGTGGACGCGGTCGACGAACGGGTCGGCGAGGTCGCGCCCGACCTGGACCGCGAGCAGGAACATCATGCCGACCAGACCTGAGCCCAGGGGCGTCCACCACTGCAGGTCCTTGTAGATCGCGAACGGCAGGATGATGCAGAACGCGCGGGCGAAGAACGACGGCAGGAACCGGTACTGGACGGGGAGCGGTGTCTTCTTGATCCGCTCGAGACCGCCCTGGGCGTCGGTCAGGGTGCTGAGCGTGGTCTCGATCTGCACCCGCGCGATGTCGTCGACCATGCCGCGTCGCCGCGCCTCGGCGAGCAGCCTGCCGATGTGCGTCAGCGTGGCCGTCGGCGCGCTCGTCGCGGCGCGCACCGCCCCCAACGCCTCGCCGCCCAGGTAGACGTCGACCTCCTTCGCGAGGGGCTGCAGCCGCAACGCGGTGCGCAGCGCGTGGACGTACGCGATCTGGGCACGCACGATCTCCCCCACGATCTCGGGACGGGCCTGCGGCACGGAGTCGTCGAGAAGCGTCGTCGCCTGCCGTGCGAGGTTGCGGGAGTGGTTGACGATGCTGCCCCACAGGGTCCGCGCCTCCCACCACCGCGCGTACGAGGCGTTCACCATGAAACCGAGGAACAGCGCGATCGCCGTGCCGTACAGCGTGTACTGGATCGTGATGCCCTCGAACTCGATCCACCCGAGCTTGAACGCGACCGTGACCGCGACGTCCCACGTCAGCAGCACGACGAGCGGCACGATGAGCGGGCGCCACGCGGGCACGGTCCGGGGAAGGCGCGACGTGATCATGATTCAACTGTGACTCGGGTTTACACGTCCCGCACGACAGTTCAGAGGGTTCTCAGCCTGGCCGGGACCCGGGGGAACACAGGCCGACGCCGGGCGGCGTGAAAGCGGCGCGACAGCAGGATGTGGCTCAATGGAGCAGTGAGATCGGCGGGCTACCTGGAGACGTTGCAGGCACCGCACGTGCTCCGATCGTTCGTGCCGAGCGTCGGCGGCCGCGTGGCTCTCTCGACGTCGCGGCTCGCCCTCATCATCCTGCTGGGCGAGGGAGCCGGCTCGTTCGTGCTCGCCGGCGTGGTCACGGGACTCGTCGGCCTGGCCAACGTCGTCGCGACGGCGCCCAGGGCCCGGTGGATCGATCGGCGTGGACAGACCACGCCCATGACGGTGCTGGCCGTGGGTCACGGCGTCTCGCTGACGGCTCTCGCTCTCGTCGCCACGTCGGACGTCGGGGGCGCGGTGGGACTGGTCGTCGTGGTGGCGCTGAGCCTGGTGACCGGAGCGTCCACCCCACCGTTCCCGACGACGATGCGTGTCCTGTGGTCGGTGGCCCTGCCGCCCGGGTCGGCGCGCCGGTCCGGCTTCAGTCTCGACGCCGTCGCCGGCGAGCTCTCGTACGCCGTCGGGCCCGTCGTGGCCGCGGTCCTCGCAGCGACGGTCAGCCCGCTCGTCTCGCTGCTCGCGTCGGCCGCCGCCATCGTGGTGGCCGCACTCGTCTACGCCGCGAGCCCGCTCGCGCGCGCGGAGCGGGGCTCGGTCGTCGACGTCACGCAGGACGGTCCGGCACGGTCGCCGCTGCGCTCTCCCGGGTTCATCCCCCTCGTGGTCGCGATGCTCGTCCCGGGACTCGTGCTCGGCTACATGGACATCGCCGCACCCGCCCTCGTCACCGACGACACGGGGCCGCTCCTGGCCGGCCTGCTGCTGGGGCTGCTCGCCCTGACGAGCGGGATCAGCGGACTGGTCTACGGACGACTGCCCGTCACGGCCTCGCTCGAGCGGCAGCTCCTGCTGATGGCCGTCCTCCTCAACCTCGTGGCGATCGGCGCCGGGCTCCTCGGTGGTGTCGTCGTCTGGGTCGTCGGCTTCGGGCTGGCCGGTGTGTTCCTCGCACCGGGCCTGATCGCGGGCTACCTCGCCGCGGACGAGCGTGCCGACCCCCGGGCCCGCACCGAGGCGAACGGCTGGATGGACACCGCGGTCCAGCTGGGCTCGACCCTGGGCGCGATGATGTTCGGGGCCCTGACGGGGCTCGTCAGCCCGGGCGACGCACTCGCCTGCAGCGGTGTCGTCGCGCTCGCCGTCGCGCTCGTCTGTGCACCGTCGCTCCTGCGCGCGCCCAGGTGATCGTCCGGTCGCGGCGCCTCATCCGCGCGGCGGCTCCAGGCCCTCGATCGTGTACTGCCGCTCCAGGTGCGCGGTACCTCGGCCCCAGGGACTCTCGGCCACCAGCGTCTGGTGCGCCGCGAAGGCCTCGGGATCGGTGAACTCCTCGTCGACCCGCCAGACCATCGGGTCCTGCGTCGGCGTCACCTCGAACGACACGCAGCCGGGCTCGGCCCTCGTCAGCTCGACGTGTCGAGGCAGCAGCGCGCGGACGTGCTCCAGGTCGGCAGCGCTCGCGCAGATCAGGCGACCCGTGAGTCGGACGGTCATGGTCCCAGTCCTACCGCACTCCAGGGCGGGCCGGGAGCCCTCACGCGTCCCCGGACGCCACGGCGTCGACGTGTCGGCCGGACCACCGTCGACGTCACGCATGCACGGGAGGAGGGTCGAGATGGCACGGGTGCCGAGCCCGTCGCGAGGACGAAGGAATCTGCATCTGACACGACCGGGGGTGCGGAAAGCAGATTCCTTCGTCGGCCGGTCGCGGCGGACCGGCCTCACCAGGGAAGCGGGCCGTCCTCGTTGCGGAACGTGCCGCTGCGGCCGTCGTCGGGCAGGGTCGCGAGCTCGAGGAACACGGCGGCGCCCTGCTCGGCCGTGCGGAATCCCCGGTGGCCGTTGAGGTCGGTCGCGACGTAGCCGGGGCAGCCGGCGTTGACCAGCACGTTGGTGTCCGCGAGCTCCTTGGCGTACTGGATCGTGATCGCGTTCAGGTAGGACTTCGTCGGCGAGTAGACCGCCGAGAGCGGGCCCACCGGGTCGGCCTGCGCGGTCTGCAGGGTCAGCGAGCCGACGCTGCTCGAAACGTTGACGATGCGCGGCGACGGCGACTGCCGCAGCAACGGCAGCAGCGCGTTGGTCACGCGGACGACGCCGACGACGTTGGTGTCGACGACCTCGAGCACCTGCGCGCCCGTCACGCGGGTCGGCTCCTGCGGCTCGCCACCGGCGATCGCGGCGTTGTTGACCAGCACGTCGAGCCGTCCCTCGGCCTCCAGCTGAGCGGCGGCGGCGGCCACGCTCTCGTCGTCGGTCACGTCGAGGGCGACGCCGAACGCGTCGAGGCCCTCCGCCTGCAGACGCGCCACGGCCTCGTCGCGCCGCCCCTGGTCGCGAGCACCGACGCCGACGCGGAAGCCGAGCCGTGCCAGTCCCGCGGCGATCTCGTAGCCGATGCCCTTGTTGGCGCCGGTGACCAGCGCCGTCCGAGTGGTCTCGTGATTGTTCTCCGTCATGCCTCGATGGTGCGCTCGCGCTGGGCGCGCGATCCAAGACCGATCGGGTCCGCGTGCATACCGACGGGGTATCGGACCAGGTGAGCGCGGGTAGCCTCGTCCTCGTGGAGACCAGGGAGCTGCGCTACTTCGTCGCCGTGGCCGAGGAGTCGCACGTCAGTCGGGCCGCGGAGCGACTCGGCATGGCGCAGCCACCGCTGTCGCGGGCCATCGCCCAGCTCGAGCGGCGCCTGGGAGCCGAGCTGTTCGTCCGCACCCCGCACGGGGTGACCCTGACCCCCGCGGGCGAGACACTCCTGCGCGAGGGACGGGCGGCGTTGTCCGCGGTCGAGGCCGCGGAGCGGCGCACCCGACGCACCGCTGCGGCCGAGGGACGCGAGTCGCTCGTCCTCACCGCCAAGGCGGGCGCGTCGAGCGAGCTCATGGCCAAGCTGCTCGACGCCTACGCAGCCGAGCCCGGGGCCGTGCCCGTCGAGGTGGTGCTGAGCCCGCCGGGCCACCAGGCCGTGATGCTGCGCGACGGCCGGGCCGACGTCGCGATCCTGCACCGGCCGTTCGACGACCTGGGCGGCTTCGACACCGACACGCTCGTCGTCGAGCCGCAGGTGCTGGTCGTCCCCGCCGGACATCCGGTCAGCACCGTCGCCTCCATGACCGTGGCCGAGGCGAGCTCGATCCCGGGGCTCCCCCGACCTCGCTGGCCCCGACTCGACGGCAGCTACCCCGAGGGCGACGGACCGGAGCTGCGCGACCTGACGCAGGTGCTGCAGCTCGTCCGGCTCGGCCGGACCGCGATCGTGCTGCCGGAGTCGGCCCGCGCGACCCTGGGTGACGGACTCGCCGTGGTCCCGCTGTCGGACGCGCCGCCGGTCGAGACCGTCATCGCGTGGCCGCCCCACAGCACCTCGCCCGGGGTCGCCGGGATCGTGGACGCGGCCGGTCGGCTCTGAGACCCGTGAGCGACCACGCCTTCAGGATCGGCACGTTCGTCCGGTCCCACGAGCTGCTCTCGCCGGAACCGGCGGCGCCGACGCAGGACGCCGTGCTGGCCGAGCTGGCGGCCGACGGGTTCACCGTCGAGCCGACGGTGTTCACCACCGTGGAGTGGTCGGTCCGCTACGCCACCATCGGCGACGACGCGGCCTCGAACCGCAGCGACCTCCTGCTCGAGGTGTTCCCGCTCCTGTCGCTCGTGGGCCTGCGTCGCCACTACGCGCGGTGCGCCGCTGCGGTCGCCGTGCAAGGTGCCGGCGCCGGCAGCCGTCTCCTCGCGACGACCGTGTGGGGCTTCCGGGGCGACGGCGGCAGCCTCGGGCTGGTCGCCCGTCGGGTCGGCGGTGCCCTCGAGCGAGCCACCCTGCGACTCGGTGGCACCCTGCACTCCCAGGTCCGTCCGATCGAGAAGGACGCACCGATCCACGGCCGCGCGTTCGACCGGCTGACGGGGTGGAAGAAGCGCTGAGGACGCCACCCGTCGACCGACGCGGCTACGGTCTCCTCGTGGAGCTTCGCTACCCGGACCCGCCACTCGCCGACGCCGTGGTCCACCTGCGTGCGTGGGAGCTCCGCGACGCAGGGTGCGTCGAGGAGGCCGGGTCGGACCCGCGGATCCTCGCGCACACCACCGTGCCGCCGCGGTTCACCGAGGCCGCAGGCGAGGCCTTCGTCGAACGACAGCGACGTCGCCTCGAGACCGGTCAGGGCGTGTCCCTCGCGGTCGTCGCCGCCGGGACCGATCGAGCCGTCGGCCTGGTGTGGCTGGCACGCCGACCCCAACGCCACGTCCTGGGTCTCGGCTACTGGGTCGTGCCGAGCGCCCGCGGCAGCGGCCTCGGCACCCACGCGGTCGACCTGGCCACCCGCTGGGCCCTGCGGGACCTCGGAGCAGCACGGGTGGAGGCATGGGTCGAGGTGGACAACGCTGCGTCGCAGCGCCTGCTGTGCTCGGTCGGGTTCGTCCGCGAGGGAACGCTCAGGGCGTTCCTCGACGTCGCCGTACGACCGAGGGACGCGATCGTGTTCTCCCGTCTCACCCAGGACCCGACGCGGTGACCGGACGATCGGTCCCCTGGCCCCGTCCGCGCCGCTAGCCTGGAACCCCCGCGTCGTTCGCCGGCGACGCCCGCGCCAGGAGGCCCCGTGCTCGCCCTCGATCCCACCAACGTCGCCGCGGAGCTCGAGCAGGTCGTCGACCACTGGACACCGCGAGTCATCGGCCAGGTCAACGACCAGTACGTCAAGGTCGCGCGGTTGCTCGGCGAGCTCGTCTGGCACGCCCACGACGACGCCGACGAGATGTTCCTCGTGGTCACCGGTGACCTCGTGATCCAGCTCGAGGGCGACCGGGAGGTCCGGCTCGGACCCGGCGACTTCTACGTCGTACCGCGCGGGGTGCGGCACAACCCGGTCGCCGAGCAGGAGGTCACGATCGTCCTGATCGAGACGACCACGACCTCGCACACCGGCGACGTCGTGAGCGAGCGGACCGTCCCCATCGACCGGCAGGTCGGCGACTTCGGCTGACCGAGGTCCCTGGTGCGCCGGTCTGGCCGTGATGTCTAGCCGGCCGACCGGCCGGACCGTCGCCGCAGCGCCGCGACGACCCCCGTCAGCGCACTCACGGCAAGGACGGCGAGGAACCCCGCATGACCGACGGCGTAGCCGACGTCGCCCAACTGCTCCAGGCGTGGCGGCACGCCGTCGGGACTCTCGATGAAGTCGAACCCCTTCCACCACGTGACCAGCGCGAGGAGCGAGCCCCCGGCGAACACCCCGAGTGCGCCGACGAGCCCGGCGCGGAGCAGCACCCTCGGCACGAGCCGGACCGGCGCGAGCACCCAGGCGCCCGTGGCGAGCACGAGGGCGAAGGTCATCGACACCGGGAACGTCAGGACCACGAGCGTCTCGCTCTCGGACCACGAGAGGACGCTCGACGCCCCGACCACGGCGAGCGCGGCCCCCGAGACGATCACGTGGAGGAGCGACCACACCTGCGGCACGGTGCTCGGACCCGCCGCGTGGCGACTGCCGGTCATGACACCCCCGCCCCTGCGCCGGTGGTGATCAGCCGCACCAGGGCCGATGCCGCGGGCGACGGGTTGAAGTCGCTCCACGCCAGGTGCTCCACGCGCACGGGGCCGTCGACGACCGGGACGGTGCGGAGGTCGTCGCGGTCCGGCACGACGCCTGGTGCCAGCAGTGCGACGACCAGGGCCTGGGCGACGAGCCCGAGGACGAGGTCGGTGCTCATGGTCTCGAACGCGACCACCCGCCGCAGGCCGGCGGCGGCGAACGCCAGGTCCGACTGCGCGCGGCCGGCCGAGCCCTCGGGGAAGTCGACGAACGTCTCGTCGGCCAGGTCGGCGAGGCGGAGTCGTCGGCGAGCGGCCAGCGGATGGTCGACGGGCAGCACCGCGACGAGTCTCTGCCGGAGCAGCTCGCGGCTCGCGACCCCTTGGGGCGGTCCGGTGTCCGGAAGGCCGAGCAGGGCCACGTCCACCCGTCCCTCGACGACCTCGGACACGAGCTGCTCGCTGCTCGCTCCACGCAGCCGGATGCCCACGGCCGGGTGGTCCGCGCGGAAGCCGGCCAGGGTCCGCGGCACGTCGATCGCGGTCACCGTCGGGATCACGCCGATCGTGACGGTGCCACGGATCTCCCCGGTGGCCGCAGCCGCGTCGGCGACGGCGCGCTCGGCGGCCGCCAGGCTCTCGCGGGCCGCGACCAGGAACGCCTCACCGGCAGCGGTCAGCTCGACGCGGCGGCTGGTCCGGGCGAAGAGCTGGACCTTGAGCTCCGTCTCGAGCGCCTTGACCCGGTGACTGAGCGCGGACTGCACGACGAAGCACTGCTCGGCGGCACGCGTGAAGCTGCCCTCTCGCGCGATCGCGTCGACGTACCGCATCTGCTGCAGGTCCACACGTCCATGATGGCACCTCATGGCTGCGATGAGAACCATGTCCTGGACTCATCATCGCCCGATCTCGACACTGGAACCATGACCGTGACCCTGGCACCGCTGCCCGCGGGCGCTCGCGTGCCCGTCGGCCGGACCGCGCTCACCGCGCTGGCGCCGGCCGTGTGGGGGTCGACCTACCTCGTGACGACCCACCTCCTGCCGGAGGGCCACCCGCTCTTCGCCGCCCTCGCGCGGTCGCTGCCGGCCGGCGTGATCGCGCTGCTCGTCGCCCGCCAGCTGCCGCACGGCTCCTGGTGGTGGCGGAGCCTCGTGCTCGGCACGCTCAACATGGGCGCGTTCTTCCCGTTGCTGTTCGTCGCGGCGCAGCACCTGCCCGGCGGCGTGGCCGCGACCCTCGGCGGCGTCCAGCCGATCGTCGTGGCCTTCCTGGCCGTCGCGGTCCTGCAGGAACGGCTCTCGCTGAGACGGGTCGCCTGGGGCGGTGTCGGCATGCTCGGGGTGGCCATGGTGGTGCTCGGTCCCGAGGCCGCACTCGACCCCGTGGGCGTGGTCTCCGGCCTCGCCGGGACGCTGTCGATGGCGATGGGAGTCGTGCTGACGAAGCGCTGGGGCCGACCGGAGGGCGTGCGGCCGATCAGCCTCGCCGGCTGGCAGCTCACCGCGGCCGGGCTCGTGCTGCTGGTCCCGGCGCTGGTCGTGGACGGCGTGCCTCCCGGCGTCGACGGCCCCGCGCTCGCCGGGTACGCCTGGCTCGGGCTCGTCGGCGCGCTGCTCGCCTACACGCTGTGGTTCGACGGCATCCGGCGACTCCCCGTCACGGCCACGGCTCTCCTCGGGCTGCTGTCGCCGCTCGTGGCCGCAGCCCTGGGAGCCGCGGTCGCGTCGGAGGCACTGACGGCGGTCCAGCTGCTCGGGTTCGCCCTCGCCCTGACCGCCATGGTCGCCGGCCAGCTCGTGCGCCGGACGCGCCCGGCGCACGAGCTGGCTGAGGCACCGGCACCGCCGGACCCTCGGTCGACGCGCTAGTCCTCACCCCACGCGCGTCGGCACCATCTCGCGGCTCGGGAGCCGCCAGGCGACGACACCGCCCACGAGTGCCGCGGCAGCCGCGACGTAGCCCGCGAGGTGGAGTCCGGCGACCGTCTCGGCGGTGGCCCCGGCACCGGCGCCGTCCAGCGGGGCGGTGAGGACGGCGACGAGGACGGCCAGGCCCAGGGCGCCGCCCACCTGCTGCGCCGTCGACGCCATCGCCGACGCGACCCCCGCCCGCTCGGCCTCCACGCCGAGCGAGGCGGCCACGAACATCGTCACGAACGCGACTCCGCCGAACAGGCCGAAGACCAGGACGCCGGGGACCAGGAGCGCGATGCTCCCGGTCATCGTCATGCCGACCGTCAGGAGAGCCAGGCCGCCGCCCGTCCCCACCATCCCGATCGCCAGCGCCGAACGCACTCCGTAGCGGTTCACCAGCTTGGGTCCGACCGTGCCGAGTCCGACGATGCTGACGAGCGTCAGGGGCAGGAAGGCGAGACCCGTCACCAGGGGCGACAGGTCCCTGACGACCTGCAGGAACGTCGTGAGCAGGTAGTAGGTGCCGCCCAGGGCGGCCTGGTAGATCAGGATCACCAGCATGGCGACCAGGAGCGGCGCGTGGCCGAGCACGGACCGTGGGGCCAGCGGCTCGGCCGTCGAGCGCTCGATCGCGACGAAGACCGCCAGCAGCACGAGAGCCGCACCGAGCGTCGCCGCGGTCCACCCCGACAGCCACCCCACCTCGGGAGCACGGATGAGACCGGCGACCGCCAGGGTGCTCGCCGCCGTGATGACGAGACCGCCCGGCAGGTCGAACCCGTGGAACCGGGCCGGTCGCTCGTCCCTCGGCAGCAGTCGCGTGCTCGCCACGAAGGCACCGAGTGCGAGCGGCACGTTGATGAGCAGCACCCACTCCCAGCCCCAGGCGCTGGTCAGGAATCCACCGAGGAGCGCACCGGCGGAGAGACCCGCACCACCGGCGGAGCCCCAGACGCCCAGGGCACGCGTGCGGTCCGGTCCCTCGGCGAAGGTCGTGTTGATGAGCGTGAGCGTCGCCGGGAAGAGCAGCGCACCCCCGACGCCCTGCGCGCCACGGGCGATGACCAGCAGCTCCGGCGAGGTCGCCAGGCCGCCCACGAGCGACGAGACGGCGTACACGCCGAGGGCGACCTGGAAGACCCGCCTCGGACCGAGCAGGTCGACGGCCCGGCCGCCGAGCATGAGCAGGCCGCCGAAGCCGAGGGCATAGGCGCTGACCACCCACTGCAGGCTCTGCTCGGAGAATCCGAGCGCCGTGCCGATGTCGGGCAGTGCGACGTAGACGATGTTGTAGTCGACGGCGATGACGAACTGGGCGAAGGCCAGCAACCCGAGTCGGCCCGCGCTGCTCGTCGATGGAGGGGAGGCAGTCATGTCAATCCTCATTGAACGGTGTAGAATGAATGCACAGTGTTCTCTTAATGTACACCGTTCTCTTCGAGAGCGGCGTCCAATGTGTGAATGGCGTAGAATCGCGATCGAGGAAAGGGGCGAGACCGATGGCCGGGACGTCGAGGCGCGAACGACTGCGTCAGGAGACGACGCTGGAGATCCGCCGCACCGCCCTCGACCTGCTCACGCACGGAGGCACGGACGCGCTCACCCTGCGCGCGATCGCCCGCGAGATCGGACTCACGCCGAGCGCCCTGTACGCGTACTTCGCGACGCGCGACGACCTGCTGGCCGACGTCATCGACTCGATCTACGAGGATCTCGCCGACCACCTCGACCGAGCGGCGGCCACGGCCGACGACGGGAGACATCCGGTCCTGGTCCACGGGCTCGCCTACCGCGAGTGGGCGTTGGAGCACCGCGCCATGTTCGCCTTGATCTACGGAGACCCCGTCCCCGGTTACGTGCGTCCGACCGACGGCGCCGGCCGGGCCGCCGAGCACCGGATGTGCTCGGCCCTCATGCGGCACGTCATCCGGTCACCGCAGCCCTCCGGAGACGACCAGGAGGACCTCACGTGGGAGTTCTTCGAGCCGACGTTCCGCCAGGCGGCCCTCGATCTCGGCGCGCATCCGAGCGATGCCGCGCGGGCGCTGCGGGCCTGGGGACGCATGCACGGTCTGCTGACCCTGGAGCTCAACGGGCACCTGGGGCAGGTCGACGATCCCGGTCGCCTCTACGAGGACGAGATGCGCGAGCTCGTGGCGGCGCTGACCGCCTGACCTGACGTCGTCGTCACGCCCAGATGACGCCCGGCTGCCCGCCGTCTGCCGCGACCACGGACCCACTCGTGGCTCGTCCGCGCGGCGAGCACAGGAACACCACGAGGTCCGCCACGTCCTGGAGCGCGACCTGAGGGTGCAGGGAGCCGGCCGGGGCGGCGCGCTCGACCGCGGCGGCGGTCGTGATCGGACCCGGGTGCACGCACGTCACGGCGACGCCGCTCGGCCCGAGCTCGTCGGCCAGGTTCTTGCTGAGCGCGACGACCGCGCTGTTGCGGATCGATCCCACGACGTCGCCGGTCCTGCGGGCGTTGGTGCCGCTGACGTTCACGAGGGCCCCGCCGCCTCGGGCGAGGAACGGGGCCGCCGCTCGTGCGACCCGCAGGTAGCCGACGACCTTGGTGTCGACGTTCACGAGCAACGCCCCGGCGTCCACGTCGTCGATCCGGCGCGCCGGTGTCGACGACGCCGGCGTGGCCGCGCAGTTCACGAGCACGTCCAGTCCTCCGAGCTGCTGCACCACCTGATCGACCGCCGTCCCGACCGCGACGTCGTCGGTCGTGTCCGCCACGACCGTGCCGGCGGCGCCGATCGTCGCCGCGACGTGCTCCAGGCGGCCGGGGGTCCGGCCGAGCAGGACGACACGAGCGCCTTCTCGGACCAGCGAGGCGGCCACGGCGCCGCCGACGAGCCCGCTGCCGCCGGTCACGAGGCAGCGGGCCCCGGCGAGTCGCAGATCCATCGGTGCGGTCAGGCCCAGGGATCGATGGCGAGCTTGCCGACGGACGTGCCCGAGGCGAGCTGGTGGACGGCCGCCACGCCGTCGGTCAAGGCGTGCACGGTCGGTGTGCCGGGCACGAGGACCCCGACCTCGATGAGCCGGTCGAGCTCGGCCACCAGCTCCGCGTACTGGTCGGGCACCAGCTCGGCGAACGCCCCGATGTGGAGGCCCTGCACCTGGACCCGGTGCTCGAAGACGAGCTGGTGGGTGTCGACGGAGGCGTCGCCCGAGGCCGCCCCGAAGACCACGAGGCGACCCTGGAACGGCTTCGCGACGCCCAGGCTCAGCTCGAACGTGGTCTTCCCGATCGACTCGAGGACGAGGTCGACGCCACCTCCGGTGACACGGAGGATCTCCTCGGCGAGGTCGTCGCGCGAGCGGTCCAGGACCACGTCGGCACCGAGGCCGGCGATCGCGTCGTGCTTGTGGCTCGACGCGAGCGCGACCACGTGCGCCCCGTAGTGCTTCGCCAGCCGGATCGCGGCCTGGCCGACACCACCCGCCGCGGCGTGGACGAGGACCCAGTCGCCCTCGCCCAGCCCGCCCAGCGGCTTGATCGCCGCGAGCGCGGTGGCCCAGTTCAGCACGAGTCCCAGCGAGGCCGCGTCGCTCCACCCCTGGGGCACCGGAGCGACGGCCACGGCCGGCATGACCATGTACTGGGCGAACGCCCCGGGGCCGACCCCGATGACGTGGCTGCCGACCGGCAGCGGGTCCGTCACGTCGGGGCCGACGGCCACGATCTCTCCGGCCGCCTCGAATCCCGCGACGTACTCCGGGGTCGGACCCCCGGCGTAGGTGCCGTACGTCTGCATGACGTCGGCGAAGTTGAGACCGGCGGCGCCCACCTTGACCAGGTACTCCCCTGGCCCGGGAACGGGCGTCGGCAGGTCCTCGACGAGCTCGAGGTCGTCCGGTCCGGCGGACGTCCGCTGGACGAGTCCTCGGATGGTGGCGGGCACGGCGTGTGCAGGCGATGTCACAGTCATGTGGACGACGCTAGGAGCCTGCCGCATGCGTCAAGGTCAACACCTCGCGCACCTGGACCTGCAGCAGGAACTCGCCCAGCGCGGACCGCTGGCGCTCGAGCGCCTCGATGCGACCGCTGAGTCGATCCAGGTAGGCCGCGACCTCCTGCATCGCCTCGGGGTCCATCGTGGTCTCGCCGACGACCATCGGGAGCACCTGCTTGAGGAACCGCACGGGCACCCCCGCGTCCATGAGGTGCCGGATGACGCGCACCCGCTCGACGGTCGACGGGCAGTAGTCCCGGTAGCCGTTGCTGCAGCGGCCCGGCACGATCAGCCCCTCCTCCTCGTACAGCCGCAGCGCCCGCGGGCTCGCGCCGCTCGCGCGCGAGGCCTCACCGATCCTCACGGGTACAACCCCCGGAGCCGGTGCGCGTCGGCGACGGTCTTGACCGCCAGGGTCATGGCGGCGCTCCGCAGGGACTGCCCGTCCCGCTGGGCCCGGTCCCACACACGGTCCCAGGCCACCTGCATCCGCGCGTCCAGACGGCTCTCGACCTCGTCGACGCTCCACCAGTACGCCTGGTTCGCCTGGACCCACTCGAAGTAGCTCACGACGACACCACCGGCGTTCGCCAGGATGTCCGGCACCACCAGGCATCCCGCGTCCTGCAGGATCGCGTCCGCCACGGTCGTGAGCGGCCCGTTCGCGCCCTCGACGAGGATCCGCGCCCGGACGTCACGAGCGTTGTCCTCGGTGACGACCGCCTCGACGGCGGCCGGGACCAGCAGGTCGACGTCGAGCGTCAGGAGCTCGCGCTGCCCCGGCAGGGGGTCGGCCCCCGCGAACCCGGAGACCGAGCCGGTCCGGTCGACGTGGCGCTCCAGGTCCGGGACGTCGATGCCGTCCGCACGGTGGACGACACCGTCGGCGTCGCTCACGGCGACGACACGGACACCGGCGTCGTGCAGCAGACGGGCGGCGCCGCGGCCGACCTTGCCGAACCCCTGCACCGCGGCCGTCGCGCCCGATGCCCGGATCCCCCGTCGCTCCAGGGCCAGCAGCGAGACGTAGGCGACACCGCGCGAGGTCGCCATGGCCCGACCGAGGGACCCGCCCAGCGCCACGGGCTTGCCGGTGACGACGCCCAGGACGGTGCTGCCGCGACCCACGGAGTACGTGTCCATCATCCAGGCCATGGTGCGCTCGTCCGTGCCGACGTCAGGCGCCATGATGTCGACGTCAGGGCCGATCAGCTGCGAGACCTCGCTCGTGTAGCGACGCGTCACGCGCTCGAGCTCGGCCTGGGAGTACGCCCGCGGGTCGATCGTGATCCCGCCCTTCGCGCCGCCGTAGGGCACGTCGAGCAGCGCACACTTCCAGGTCATCCACATCGCGAGCGCCCGCACCTCGTCGATCCCCACGTCGGGGCTGAACCGCAGGCCGCCCTTGCCGGGACCGCGCGAGAGGTTGTGCTGCACCCGGTGGCCCGTCAGCACCTCGACACGGCCGTCGTCGCGCCGCAGCGGGATGCTCACCGAGAGCTCCCGGCGGGCGACTGACAACATGGCGTAGACGCTCTCGTCGTGCCCGAGCCGCTCGACCGCGTCGCGCAGCTGCGCACGGGCATCGTCCAGGGGGCGCGGCGTGGGGGCCGGCGCCAGCTCGGGCTCGATCGTCACCATGTGTAGAACCCCTGTCCGGTCTTGCGGCCGAGCTCGCCGGCCGCGACCTTGTCGCGCAGCACCTGCGGCGGCGCGAACCGCTCCCCGACCTCTCGGGCGAGGTGGTCGGCGATGGCCAGGCGGACGTCCAGCCCGACGAGATCAGTGGTCCGCAACGGTCCCAGGTGGTGCTTGTAGCCCAGCGTCATCGCGAGGTCGATGTCCGCGGCCGTCGCGACACCCGCCTCGACCATGCGCATCGCCTCCAGGGCCAGCGCGAGGCCGAGCCTGCTGCTGGCGAACCCGGGCGAGTCCGTCACGGTGATCGCCGTCTTCCCGAGAGCAGCCACCCACTGCCCGGCCGCCTCGGCCAGGTCCGGTGGCGTCGCCGTCCCGACGACGACCTCGACCAGCCGGCTGGCCGGCACCGGGTTGAAGAAGTGCAGCCCGACCACGCGCTCCGGACGCGTCAGCCTCGCGGCGATGGCGTCGACCGAGAGCGAGCTCGTGTTGGTCGCGAGCACCGCACCGGGGGCGACGCCCTCGACCCGCCTCAAGACCTCGACCTTCAGGTCGTGCGACTCCGGGACGGCCTCGACGACGAGTCCGACGTCGGCCAGGGACCGCACGTCGGTGGCGGTGGTGAACGCGGCCAGGACCGCGTCGGCGGATCGAGGCTCGTCGCCCCGCTCGAGCGCCAGCTCGACGTTCCGCGTCACGCGGCTCCGGGCGTGCGACGCCGCCTCGTCGTCGGCCTCGAGCACGACGACGCGAGCACCCGCGGCGAGGAAGGCGTGGGCGATGCCCGCGCCCATCCGGCCGCCGCCGACCACGCCGACCGAGGCAGGCAGCTCGTGGCTCCACAGCACGGTCGGCTCCTCGGCGTGGGCGGTTCCTTCGCGACTCATGACGCGCTCCGGGTCGTCAGCACGACCTTGCCCTTGACCCGCCCGTCCTTGACGTACTGCAGCGCCTGCGCGGCGTCCTCCAACGGCAGGACCGTGTCGACCGCCGCGTCGACCGCACCCGAGCCCAGGAGTCCGAAGACCTCGGCCATCGTCTCGCGGGTGAGGCCGGGATCGCGGTCGCGGTAGTCGCTGCTCTGCAGCCCGAGGACCCCGATGTTCTTGACCAGGAGGTGGCCGGGCTTGATCGGCAGCTGACCGCCGGACGCGAAGCCGACGACCACGACGCGGCCCTCCCAGGCGGTCGCCCGCAGCACCTGCGCCAGGAAGTCACCGCCGAGCATCTCGAGCGTCAGGTCGACACCGCGACCGTCCGTGGCGGCGAGCACGTCGTCGCGCAGCGTCGTCGGAGTCGACGTGAGGACCACGTCGGCGCCCTGACGCCGCGTCAGCCCACCCTTCGCCTCGTCCTGCGCGAGCGCGATGACGCGCGCACCCCAGGCCTTGGCGAGCTGGACGCCCGCCGAGCCGACACCCCCGCCGGCACCGGTGACCAGGACGGTCTCCCCCGGCAGCAGTCGGCCACGACGCCGCAGCCCCAGGTGGGCCGTCGCGTACACCAGGCCGGCCGCGGCCGCCTGCACGTCGTCGACCTCGTCGGGCAGCTCGACCACGAGCTCCTCGGGCACCACGACCTGCTCCGCGTAGCCACCGTGCTCCACGAGCGCGAACACGCGCTGGCCCACGACCAGGCGCTCGACGCCCGCGCCGACCGCTGCGACGCGTCCCGCCACCTCCTTGCCTGGGCTGAACGGTCGCGGTGGGAGGTTCTGGTAGGTCCCGTCGACGACCAGGATGTCGGGGAAGTTCACGCTCGCCGCCGCGACCTCCACGAGGACCTCGCCCGCCTGCGGCACGAGGTCGGGCACGTCCTTGACGACCAGGCTGGACGGAGGACCGAAGTCCTCGACGAGTACTGCACGCATGCGTGGCTCCTTATCGCGGGGTGGAGGCGGCCCAGGGCGAGCCGTCGGGGAGGGCGTGGAGGGCGGGGTAGGAGGAGGTCCCCGGTGCACGTCGCAGCTGCGGCGACACGGGGCTCGGGAGCGTCGCGACGGCGCGACCCGACGGCCCGGGGTCGCGGACGCGGTCCGGGCCGTCGACCTCGACGAGGCCGGAGTCGACCGCCTCGTCCCAGGTCGCGACGACGCTCGTGCAGACGTCCTCTCCGGTCAGCACGCGGCGCCAGTGGGCAGCCGTGCGGGAGGCGAAGACCTCGCCGAGGGCCGCGATCACCGCGTCCTCCTGCCCGGCGTCGGCCCGCCATCTCTCGTCGAGACCGACGAGCTCGGTGAGCCGTCGCCAGAACCTGTCCTCGAGTGCCGCGCAGGCGACGTGCCGGCCGTCGGCGGTCGGGTAGACCTGGTACCGGGGGCTGCCTCCGGTGAGCAGCTCGGCGCCTGGCTCGGGCCACGTCCCGTCGACCTGGTGGGTCGCGAAGTAGCCGTAGGCCAGGACCTGCAGGTTGCGGGCCATGGCCACCTCGACCCGGCAGCCACGGCCCGTGGCCTCGGCCTGCCGGAGGGCGAGCAGGATGTTGACGACCGCGGGGTAGGTCCCGCCGGCGATGTCCGCGAGCACGCTGACGGGCAGGCTCGGGGCCCCGTCACGGTCGACCACGACGCCGAGCAGGCCCGACTCGGCGAGGTAGTTCAGGTCGTGGCCGGCGCGCCCGGCGGACGGACCCGTCGAGCCGTAGCCGTTGACCGAGCAGTAGACGACGCGCGGGTTGAGCCGTGCGACGACGTCGTAGCCCAGGCCCAGTCGGTCGGCGACCCCGGGCCGGAACTGCTCGACCACGACGTCCGCCTCGGCCGCGATCTCCAGGACGCGGTCCCGTTGCGACGGATCCTTGAGGTCGGCGGCGTAGGCCCGCTTGCCGCGGTTCAGCACGGCGTAGTTGGCGCTGGCCTCGCCGAGCCGGGGGTGGTAGCTGCGCATCTCGTCGCCCTGGACCGGACGCTCGATCTTGACGACGTCCGCGCCGGACTGCGCCAGGAACAGGGTCGCCAGGGGCCCGGGGAGCAACGTCGAGAGGTCCAGGACCCTGACGCCCTGCAGCGGCGGCGTCACCACGGCTCCCGCAGCTTGAACTTCTGGATCTTGCCGCTCGGCGTCATCGGCAGCTCCGGCACGCACGTGACGCGCTCCGGCAGGTAGTGCTTGGACAGGCCCTGACCCAGCAGGAAGTCCGCCAGCGTCTCGACGGTCGGCTCGGGCCGACCGGGGCGCACGACGAGGACGGCGCCGATGCGCTCGCCGAGTCGCTCGTCGGGCAGGCCGACGACGGCGGCGTTGAGGACGTCGGGATGGTCGAAGACCAAGGACTCGACGTCGGTCACCGGGACGTTCTCGCCGCCGCGGATGATGATGTCCTTCGTGCGTCCCGCGAGGGAGACCCAGCCGCGCTCGTCGATGCTCGCGCGATCGCCCGTGTCGAACCACAGGCCCGGACGGAAGGCTGCCTCCGTGGCGTCCCGGCGGTCGACGTAGCCGTAGGTGACGGCGGGTCCGTGGACCAGCAGGTCACCGACGACGCCTGCCGGGAGCTCCGTGCCGTCGGGTCCGACCACCTTCGCAGCGGACCCGGCGAAGACCGACCCGTCGGTGCGCTGCACGTCGTCCGGCTCGGCCGGCGTGCAGGAGACGATGATGCTGCACTCGGTCATGCCCCAGGCCGGCGCGACGTACGCACCGAGCGCGGTGCTGGCCCTGGCCGGCAGGCTGCGCGGCACGGGGGCGCCCGCGATCACGAGGCAGCTGAGCGGGTTGTCGGCGTCGTCAGCGAGATCGGTACGCATCATGTCCTGCAGGAACGTCGGCGCCCCGAAGAACGTCGTGACCCCTTCCTCCCGGATGACGTCGACGCCCCACGCGGGGTCCCACCGGTCGACGTGGACCCCGGTCCCGGCCTGCAGGACGGTGAACAGCAGGCCCCACACGAAACCCGTGTGGTGCCCCACCGGCGAGGCGACGAGCTGCACGAGCGGATCGCCGTACACCCGCGGACCGACGTGGCGGGCCTGCTGACGCGCCGAGTAGATGAGCGTGTTGTGGCTGTGCATCGCGCCCTTGGGCTCGCCGGTCGTGCCCGACGTGAAGCCGAGGTAGCAGACCCGGTCCGGGTCGGGGTCGGGGAACCGACGCGGCGTGACGTCGGCGTGGTCGCTCCACAGGGACTCGCCGGCCCGGAGCGCGCCGCCGTCCTCGTCCACCACGACCACGTGCTCGAGGTCCGGCAGGTCGGCCCGCATCCGGCGCGTCAGCTCGAGGTGATCGTCCCGCCGCCACCGGCGCGGGACGACGAGGACCTTGGCCCGGCTCCGACGCAGGACGGCGGCGGCCTGCTGCTCACCGTGTGCCACCGGGATCCCGACGTAGACGCCACCGACCTCGTTGATGCCGAACACGATCTCGGCGTACTCCACCCAGTTCGGGAGCATGACGGCGACCGCGTCGCCGGTGCCGACGCCGAGGGAGTCCAGGATGCTGGCGGCGCGGGTGGCACGCTCGTCGAGCTCGGCGTACGTGCGGGTGACCCGACCGGCCTCGCGGCGCCCGACGAGCGCGAGGCGCTGCGGGTGGCGGCGAGCGGCCTCGGTCAGGAGCGAGCGGATCGACCGCTGCTCCCACCAGCCCTCCGCTCGCCATCGCTCGGCCGTCGCGCGATCGATGGGGCTGTACTGACCGCCGTCGATCTCGATCGACGCGGCCGGTGCCTGGACGTCGGTCACGATGCCTCCTGGATGCTGGTGGGCTCGACCGGGTGGCCCGCGAGTGCCCGGGCGTGCGAGGGGGCCGAGGCGGCGACGTCGGCTGCCGCACGCAGCGAGACGGCGTCCCGCAGGTGGCGCTCGGCGGGGTACTCGGCCAGGTACCCGTAGCCCCCGTGGGACTGCAGTGCCGCGGCGCTCGTCGAGATGGCCGCCTCGCACGCGGCCCGGGCCACGATCCCGGCCGCGAGGTCGTCGAGACGTCCCCGGGCCGCCGGGGCGAGGGCGGCGACGCCGGCCACCTGCTCGAGGAGCGAGGCCCGCACCGTCGCGATCGCGGTCAGCGGACCGCCGAACTGGTGCCGCTCCCGCGCGTACGCCCGCGCCGCGTCCGCCGCGGCACCACCGATCCCGAGCGCGATCGCCGCCGCGCCCAGCAGCAGACGGCGTCGAGCCGCGGCGACGTCGACGCCGTCGACCCGGCGCACGTCTCGCGGACCTGCGTCGACGGTCACGGACCGCGTGAGGGCTCCGTCGAGGCCGGTCCGGCGCACGGGCGAGGTCGTCAGGTCCTCCGGTGCGACGAGCACGGCGTCGGTGTCGGACAGGACGAGGAGGTGAGGCGCGACGTGGGCCGCGTCCACCCGGGCGACGACGCCGATCAGTCGACCGCCGTCCCACCACAGGTCGACCGCGTCCGAGGCGACGTCGACCACCGCGACGCCCACCTCACGACGGTGGACCGGTCCGAGCAGCTCGGCGCTCGGGTCGTCACCGAGGACGTCGGCCGCCGCGTGGGCCTGGACCGAGGCCCAGGCCAGCGCCGGCCACGAGCGACCCAGCTGCTCCAGCGCCACCGCCACCGTCGCAGGATCCGCCCCGCCACCTCCGGTGGACTCCGGGGCGCCCAGGGTCCAGACCCCCAGGTCGGCCAGCTCGACGGCGAGGGCCGCGACCTCGTCGGGGCGAGCGTCCGACAGCACGACGTCCCGGTCGTGCGCCAGCGCGGCCAGCATCCGCTGGAGGTCCCGCTGGTCGGACGTGAGGTCCGCGACGAGGGCGGTCACAGCCAGAAGCTCTCGGGGTCGGGCGAGCGACGCTCCCCGAACGCCTGGCTCACCTCCTGCGCCTCGCGCGTCTGCAGGTAGAGCGTGAGCTGCTGGTCGTGGGCCATGCGCGCCTGACCGGACACTCCGTTGTGCCGGGCCGAGAACGCCCCCTTCAGGCCGGCGATGGCCAGCGGGCTGCGCGTGCTGATCTCGCGCGCCAGCTCGGTCGCCCGTCCCACCACGTCCTCCGGTGCGACGACCTCGTTCACCAGCCCCAGCGCGAGGGCCTGGTCGGCGGTGTACTTGCGGTTCAGGTACCACAGCTCCTTGGCCCGCTTGCGCCCGATCGTGTCCTCGAGGTACCACGTGCCGTACCCGGCGTCGAAGCTGCCGACCAGGGGCCCGACCTGCCGGAACACCGCGTCCCGTGCGGCGACGGACAGGTCGCACACGGTGTTGAGCACGTTGCCGCCGCCCACGGCGAAGCCGTTCACCGCGGCCACGACTGGCTTGGGCGTGGTGTCGATGGCCTGGTACACGTCGATGATCGGCAGCACCTGCGACTGGTCGAGGGACGTCGCAGGATCGTGCTCGCCGCCGATGCAGAAGAACCTGTCTCCGCTGCCGGTGAGCACGGCGGCTCGCAGCTCGCGATCGAGACGCAGGCGCTGGAGGGCGTCGACCAGCTCCAGGCACGTCTGGTGCCGCAGCTTGTTGCCCTGGTCCGGGCGGTCGATCGTGATCGTCAGCACCGCGTCGTCGACGTGCGTGAGGATGTCGTCGTAGGTCATGCCGGACTCCTGTCGTGGGGCGAGACGGGTCGCGGCGAGGCCGCGGGGGACGGATGGGTGCGGAAGCCGTCACCGGACTTGTCGCCGAGGCGGCCGTCGGCCACCATCTGGCGCAGCAACGGCGGCGGCGCGTACCGAGGGTCGGCGGTGGCCGCGTGGAGCGCGGTCGTCGCCTGGAGGTGCACGTCGAGCCCGATCAGGTCGAGCATCGCGAGGGGGCCTGTGCGGTAGCCCAGACCCAGCTGCAGGGCGACGTCGATGTCCTCGGCCGTCGCCAGGTCGTCGTCGAGCTCCTGCACCACGTCGTTGAGGTAGGGCAGGAGCAGGGAGTTGACCAGGAACCCCGGACGGTCCTTCACGACGACGGCGATCTTGTCGGCCAAGGACTCGACGAGGGCGACCAGACGCTCGACCAGCTCGGGCGTCGTCCGCAGCCCGGGCACGACCTCGACCGTCCGCATCGCCGGCGCCGGGTTGAAGAAGTGCAGGCCTGCGAACCGCTCCGGACCGGGCAGCCCGGTCGCGAGCTCGGTCACGGACAGGGCGGACGTGTTGGTGACGATCGGCACGTCGGGGGCGACCGTGGCGGCGACCCGGTCCAGCACGGCACGCTTGACCGCGAGGTCCTCCGACACCGACTCCACGACGAGGTCGACGGGGGCGAGGTCCACGAGGCTCGACGTGCACCACACCCGCTCGAGGACGGCCGCGCGCTCGGCCTCGGTGGTGCGGCCCCGCGCGACGTCGCGGTCCAACGAGGCCTCCAGCCGCGCGCGTCCTGCGGCGATGCGCGCGCCGTCCTGCTCCAGGACGGTGACGTCGCGTCCCGAGGCCGCCAGCACCTGGGCGATCCCGGCGCCCATCGTGCCCAGGCCGAGGACACCGACGTGCCGCAGCTCGGTGGTCGTCGTGGTCATCGTCGTCTCCTCACGACCCGAACAGGCGGGTGTCGTCGTAGTCGTAGAATCCGCGTCCGGTCTTGCGGCCCAGGTCGCCCGCGGCGACCATCCGCTCGACCATCGGCGGGGGGAAGAACCGGGGGTCGCGCAGCTGCTCGTACAGGCGTGTGGCGACCTGCTGGTGGATGTCCATCCCGACGATGTCGAGCAGCCTGAACGGACCCATCGGGTGGCCGAGGGCACCGAGGACGGCGGCGTCGATCGACTCCTTCGTGCCGAGCCCGGACTCCAGCGCGCGGATGCACGAGTTCTCCCACGGGATGAGGAAGCGGTTCACGATGAAGCCCGGCCGGTCCTTCGTGACGACGGTGGTCTTGCCGAGGGACTCGAGGAAGTCGATGGTCGCGGCCCTGGCCCACGACGCCGTGTGCCGTCCGTCGGCCACCTCGACGAGCTTCATGAGAGGCGCGGGGTTGCAGTAGTGGGTGCCCACCACGCGCTCGGGAAGCCGCGACCCCGAGGCGATGCCGGTGACCGACAGCGTCGAGGTGTTCGTGTGGAACAGCGTCGTGTCCGGCACGAGGTCGTCCAGCGCCCCGAACAGCTCCTTCTTCAGGGCGAGGTCCTCGTAGACGGCCTCGACCACGACGTCGCTGGCCGCCAGGTCGGCCAGGTCGGTCGTCCCCACGAGCGACGCCTTCGCCGCCGCCGCGAGCGGCGCCGTCAGCTTGCCGCGCTCCACGCTCTTGTCGAAGAAGCCGTGGACGGTGTCCAGGCCCCGCTGCAGGTTCGCCTCGTCGACGTCGAACAGGATCGTGCGGTGCAGGGCGCGCGCCATCACGACGGCGATCCCCGAGCCCATGGTCCCGGCGCCGAGGACGGCGACCGTGCGGGGGTCGCGCCCTTCCAGCCCGTCGGGTCCGGTCGTGGGAGTACTCATCGGACGCTCTGCCCCCCGTCGATCACGACGACCTCGCCGGTCATGAAGTCCGACGCGCTGCCGGCCAGGAGCACGATCCACGGAGCGAGCTCGGCTGCCTCGCCCATGCGCCGCGCCGGGATCGCACGGACGACCCGCTCCACCGTCGCCTCGTCCTCGCGGAGCTCGGCGTTCAGGGGGGTCGCGAAGTAGCCGGGCGCGATCGCGTTGACCTGGACGCCGTGGCGCGCCCACTCGACGGCCATCGAACGCGTGAAGGCGATGACACCGGCCTTGGACGCCGAGTACGCCGCGTGGTGCGACACGCCCTTGAGCGCGAAGTTCGACGCGATGTTGACGACCTTCCCCGAGCCCTGTCCGACCAAGTGGCGCCCCACGGCGCGCGTCGCGAGGTAGGTCCCCCGCAGGTTCGTGGCGACGACCCGGTCCCACTCGTCGGCAGACTGCTCCAGGAGCGGTGTCGTCGCGACGATGCCCGAGTTGTTCACCAGGACGTCGACCCGGCCGAAGTGCTCCAGCGTGGAGGCCACGAGGTGCTCGACCGCGTCCTCGTCCGTGACGTCGGTCGGACACGCGAGGGCGCGTCCTCCGGCCGCCGTCGTGTCGGCGACGAAGGAGTCGAGCTCGTCGGCGCTGCGCGCCGCCACGCTGACGGCGGCGCCCGCCGCGCTCAGCGCGGTCGCCATGCTCCTGCCGAGACCGCGTCCGGCGCCGGTGACGATCGCCACCCGGCCCTCGAGGGTCCTCTCCACGCTCATGCCTGGTCCTTCCAGCTGCGAGTCGTCTCACGACCCACCAGGAGTCGCTGCACCTCGTTGGTGCCGTCGTAGATCTGCGTCACCTTGGCGTCGCGCAGGCAGCGCTCGACGCCGAGGGCGGCGAGGTCGCCGTACGGACCGAGGATCCGGGCGGCCTCCACCGCCACCTCGAACCCGAGGTCCGTGCACGCCTGCTTCATCAGGGCGACCTGGCCGGCACTCGGGCCCGGGTCCGCATCGGCGAGCCGGGCGGTCGCGTGCAGGAGCAGACGCGCCTGCAGGATCCGGCTGCGGAGACCGGCCAGTGCGAAGGCGGCCTCGGCGGGCCAGCGGCCGTCGTGGAGCCGGTCCAGCACCGCCAGCGTCCGTGCGTAGGCGGCCCGCGCGAGACCGACGCCCTGGGCGGCCGCGCTGATGCGCGACTTGACGACCGAGCCCATGACGACGCGCCAGCCCTGGCCCTCGTCCCCGAGCAGGTGGCTGCGCGGCACCTCGACGCCGTCGAGGAACAGCTCGGCCGTGGTGGAGCCGTGCATGCCCAGCTTGACGAAGGGCTGCCCGTGCACGACCCCGCGCCAGTCCCCCTCGAGGATGAAGGCCGTGACGCCGTCGCGGCCACGCGTGCGGTCCGTCGTGGCGAAGCAGATGATCACGTCGGCGCGGTCCCCCGAGGTGATGAAGGTCTTCTGGCCGCTCAGCCGCCACCCGTCCGCGGTCGGGGTGGCGGTCGTCGCGAGGCCGGAGACGTCGGACCCCGCCCCGGGCTCGGTGATCGCGAGCGAGCCGTAGCGCGTGACGTCGAGCAGCCCGGGGACGTGGCGTTGCTGCTGCTCGGACGTTCCCGCCAGGAGGATGGGGTAGGCCGCGTGCATCTGCGTCATGAGGACGAGACTCGTCGCAGCGCATCCCGCGGCGACCTCCTCCAGGGCCACGGCGTACGCGACGTTCGAGTCGTTCGTGCCACCCAGGTGCGTCGGGAAGATCAGTCCACCGAGACCGGCGCGCGCGAGCGCCTGGACGCTCTCGTGGGCGAACGTCCCCGTCTCGTCGAGCGCCGCAGCCCTCGGTGCGACCTCGTGCGCCACCACGGCGCGGGTCACCGCGCGGACCTCACGCTCCCGCTCGTCGAGGGCGAGATCGGCGGTCGGCTCGTCGAGCCGGTCGTGGATCGCGACGTAGGTGGCGGGGTCGACGTCCAGGTCGAGCGTCTCGACGGTCATGACACCGCCTCCTCGCCGTTCGACGCGCCGTCGACGAATCGCGGCGTGCGGCGCGCGAGGAACGCCTCGACACCCTCGGCGGACTCGGCACCGGCGACGGCCAGGGCGGCGAGCCCGGCCTCGAGACCGAGCCCTGTGGCGAGCGACCCGTCGGCCCCGCCGCGCACCGCGCGCAGGATCGAACGGACCGCTCGGGGACCCTGGGCCGCGATCCGGTCGGCGATCTCGTGGGCCGTGTCGACCAGCCGCGCCGAGGGGACCGGCGCGACCGGGGACAACCCGAGCTCGTAGGCACGCCGGGCGTCGAGTCGCGTCCCGGTCGTCATGAGGTAGGTGGCCGTGCGCGCGCCGATCGCCCGCGGGAGCCGCTGGGTGCCCCCGTAGCCGGGGATGAGCCCGAGGCCGGACTCCGGCAGGCCCAGCGACGCACTCTCGGACAGCACGGTGAACGTCGCCGCGAGCGCCAGCTCGAACCCACCGCCCAGGGCGAGACCGTCGACGGCAGCCACCACGGGGACGTCCGCGGCCGCGACGCGGTCCATGGTCGCCTGACCGGCCGCGATCGCGTCCGCGGCCTCGTCAGGACCCATGGCCGCGATCTCCTTCAGGTCCGCGCCGGCACTGAACGCCGTGGTGCCGCGCCCCGTCAGGACGACGGCTCGGACGGCCGGATCGGCCTCGGCGCCCTCGATCGCCCGCGCCAGGCCCTGGAGGACCTCGCGGTTCAGCGCGTTGTGGGCCTCCGGCCGCTCGATCGTGACCCGCAGGACGGCACCGCAGGCCTGGGTCGACACCGCGGTCACGACCCGGCTCCTGCGGTCGTGGGCGCCGCCGGGGAACCGGCCGTGAGCCGCGCGAGGTCGTCCCCGTCGTACCCGAGGTCGAGCATGACCGACCGCGTGTCGTCACCCAGGCCCGGGAAGCGCTCGTTCCGGGGCGGGACGGAGGCCAGGCGGAACGGGCTGCGCACCGACACGAGGCGACCGTCGGAACCAGGGACCGGGAGAACCGACCCGCGAGCGACGACGTGCGGGTCGGACACGACGTCGGCGAGCGTCTGCACGGGTGCCGCCGGCACCTCGGCGCCGGCCAGGTCGTCGAGCCACTCCCGGGCCGTGCGCGTGACCAGACGCGCGGCGACGGCCTCGATGATCCGCTGACGCTGCGCGCGGCGGCCCGCGTTGTCCCGCAGGGCGAGGTCGGCGGCCAGATCCTCGAGGCCCACGACGCCGCAGAACCTCAGCCACATGGCGTCGTTGCCGACGGCGACCACGATCGTGCGGTCGGCGGTCTCGAACGACTGGTAGAGCGCGAGCACCGAGTCGGTGCCGCCACTCGGGGCCGGGAGGGCCTCGCCGGCGTGGAACGCCGCGATCCGTGGCGCCATGAGCGCGAGGTCGGTCTCGAGCAGGGAGACGTCGATGACCTCTCCCTCTCCCCGGTCACGCTGCCGCACCAACGCAGCACTGATCGCGATCGCCGCGGCCATGCCGGACGCGATGTCCGACAGCGCCGTCGACACGCGCTGCGGGGTGCCGCCCTGCGCGCCGGTCACGGACATGAGCCCCGACCGGGCCTGCGCGACGAGGTCGTAGCCCGCCAGGTCGCGGTCCGGACCGTCGAGGCCGAACCCGGACAGCGCGCAGTAGACCAGGCGCGGGTTGCGGGCCCGCAACGTGTCGGCGTCGATGCCGAGCCGGGCGAGCTTGGCGGGGTTGACGTTCTGCAGGAACACGTCGGCTCCGTCCAGCAGCCGCCCGAGCGCCTCGCGCCCGAGCTCGTCGCGCACGTCGATCACGACGGACTGCTTGTTCCGGTTGGCCGAGGCGAACCACGCGGACGTGCCGCCGTCGAAGGGTGGGCCCCAGTGCCGCGCGTCGTCACCCCGCCCCGGTCGCTCGACCTTGATCACGGTGGCACCCAGGTCGGCGAGGTACATGCTCGCGGTCGGTCCCGCGTAGGACGTCGTCATGTCGACGACCCGGACACCGTCCAACGGTCCTGTGCGCTCGGCCATCACGCCTCCTGCGCCCGCGTGAACTGCCGGCGCGCCCAGACCGCGCCGCCGACCGTGTACCCGCCGTCGACCTCGAGGTCGACCCCCGTGACCGCGCTGGCACCGGCCAGGTAGCTGACGGCCTCGGCGATCGCCCGACCGTCGGCGAGACGACCGAGCGGACTGGCGTGCAGGGCGGCGGCGACGTAGTGCTCGGCGGAGCTGGTGAGCTCGGTCGGCACGAGTCCCGGGTGCACGCAGCCGACCCGGATCCCGAACGGGGCGAGCTCGACGGCCGCGGCCTTGGAGAGTCCTCGAAGGGCCCACTTGCTCGTGCAGTAGACCGGGTCGGAGTGCGCCTGCAGGGCAGCCGTCGACCCGATGTTCACGACCACTCCTGCGCCGGCGGCCTTCATCCCGGGGATGACGGCCTGGATCCCGAGCGAGGCGCCCAGCACGTTGACGGACATGACGTCGGACCAGCTCCGCGCGTCCAGCGTCTCGAGCGTGACGCGCGCGATCACACCGGCCGCGTTCACCAGCACGTCGACGCGGTCGTCCGCCGCACGGACGAGGTCGGCCCAGGAGTCCGACCGGGTGACGTCGACCTGGACGGCCACCGCCCGGTCCCCGCTCTCGGCGATGCTGCGGGCCACCTCCTCGGCGCGCGCCAGGTCGCGGTCCGCCACCACGACCTCGTCGCCCTGGCGCGCCAGAGCCTGCGCGATCGCCGAGCCCAGGCCACCGCCACCGCCCGTCACGACGACTCGCCGGCCGCTCATGCGCCGAGCACCGCGTCGGACGGGGCCGCGTGGGCCAGGGCGGAGATCGAGCGGTAGACGGTCTCCTTGCTCGCGAGTCCCTCGAAGACGCGCTGCGTCGGCACCTGCTGGTCGTCCGTGTGGATCCGCAGCGCGACCGCTCGCGCGGAGTCGTCCAGCCCGCCGCACGAGCCCCACCACCACGCGGACGCATCGATCCCACGCCGCGTCAGCTCGGCCCGGCGCGCCGGGTCGACCGGGGAGTCGAACCAAGCGAGGTGTGCGTGGACCACGCCGTCCGTGCCGGGCGCGAAGGGCACCCGCTCGCCGGCGTCGGCCACGCTCAGGTCACGGACCCAGTCGGTGATCATCGACGCCCAACGGTCCCAGCCCCAGGTGGCGGTGTACTCGGGTGTCTCCAGCGCCTGGGCCGACTCCAGCTCCCACATCGCGAGGTACGCCGTGTCGACGTCGAACGCGTGGGCGCGGAAGCGCTGCGACCTCAGGAACAGGGGCTTGGCCATCATGTGGGCGGTCTTGGGACCGTCGTACCAGGCGTTCCACTCCGCCTCGAGATCCGGGCGGTCGACGTTGCACTGGACGGTGTAGAGGGTCGTCATCGGGTGCCTCCTCGGGCATGCGTCGCAGCGTGGGGGTGCGGCCGACGGCAGACGAGCTTGAACCGGTCGGAGGTCCGAGGGCGCACGCGGTGCGTCCACGGCGTCTCCGCCGCGCTCATCCACGGGGGCGAGCCGACGACGTCGGGCGATGCGAGGTCGTAGACCGCCAGGTACCGGTGGGGACCCTCGACGGCCACGAACCGCCGGGCGCGGAGGACCCCGGGCACGGCCGACAGGCGAGGCAGGTGCTCCTCGTCCCACCAGGCGTTGAGCTCGGCGTCGAACGAGTCCTCGACGTTCATGCCCACCACGTAGAAGCCGGTCGCCTCCTCGGCGGACGGGCGGGGATCACCGGTGAGACGTCGCACCTCGTAGTAGCGGAAGTCGGCACTGGCCTCGATGATCCGGCGCGACCACGGCGAGAGGTGCGGACCCGAGATCGCGCGGTAGTCGGCGGACTCCAGCGTCTCCAGGCCGTGGAGGTCGTAGAAGGCCACCGAGGTCGCCGGCTCGGACGTCGACAGCCAGCGGCGCGCCGTCAGGATGCCCGGGACGGAACGGCGCTCCGGGAGGTGCTCGGTGTCGTACCACGCGGCGAACTCCCCGGCATCGACCTGGCCGAGCTCGAGGACGGCGATCATCGCGGCGTCCGGCTGCTGCTCGCTCACGCCCTCTCCTCTCCGGGTCCTGGCCGTCGGCCAGCGAGTGTTGAACAATCTTTCGACGAGACGCGACCGTCGCGTGGCACCCTCGACCTACGACCCCCGGATCGGACCGGAGGACGGGGCCGGTGCCCTCGCGAGAGCACGCTCGCACCTCGTGCTCCGCACTGTACTCACGATTGTTCAACACTTACAAGCACTTTTGAGAATGTTTCTCCCTTCATCCTGCGATGACAGTTCTCAAGTGCCTAGTGATCGTTGATCAATTCGCACAGTCGGTCCGCACGGATCGGCGATCGAGCCGTCGTCCCGCCACCGCTGCCCCGGCCCGTCCCCCACCCGGCCCGGCGCGACGTCCACCCGACGGCGAGACGCCGACGCAGCCCGATCGTGATGCTCTACACTTGCGCAGGTGTCGACCGATGCGCAGGATGTCAACGCTCAAGGTGTCGTGGCCCAGGTGGCCAACACCATCCACGAGATGATCCTCGAGGGGCACCTGAGTGCGGGCGAGCGCATCAAGGAGAGCCGCCTCGCGCGTGACCTCGAGGTCTCGCGCAACACGGTGCGCAGCGCCCTGATCTCGTTGGAGTCGGCCGGCTTCGCCCGGCACACCCCGAACAAGGGCTGGGTCGTGTGGCAGCCGACCGAGGCCGAGATCCTGGACCTGTACGTCGCGCGCTACCACCTCGAGACCGCTGCTGCGCGCGCCGTCTCGCCGTCCACCGACTTCGGCGCGCTCAAGAAGGCCCTCGACGAGCTGCTCGTCGCCTACGACTCCGGCGACACCAAGGACATCGTCGTGAAGGACCTGGCCTTCCACGGCGCGATCGTCGGCCTGCTCGGCAGCGCCCACCTGGACCGGTACTACCAGAAGGTGCTGGAGGAGCTCGGCTACTGCTTCTCGGTCGCGTACCACACGACGGAGCCGCGCGACGCGGGCGACCTGCAGCACGAGCACGTGCAGATCTACCAGGCGATCACCAGCGGCGACGTCGGACGAGCCGAGCGGATCATCGCTGAGGCCGTGATGACCGGGCGGGAGGACGTCCGGCGGTCCCTGGCCGGGGAGCCGCCGCTGACGGCGGACCGCTCCTGAGCCTCACTCGACCGAGCGACGCACCTGGGCGGCGACCCGAGCGGGGTCGCGCAGCAGTTCGCCGACCGGCAGCTCGACCTCGGCGGTGCGGAACCGGAAGCTGGCGTCGTCGACCTGACGCTCCAGGGCCCCGAACTCCGCCTCGTCCACCTGCTGGAAGACCATGAGGTCGCCGGCCTTGAGCAGCGCCGGACTCTCCCGGAAGTCGTGCAGGTCGCCCGCGGGCCGGTAGAACGGTCCGGCCGCTCGCCCGAGCATCTGGTAGCCGCCGGCACTGGCGTAGGGATACGCACCGGCGAAGCACCCGGCCTGACCGACGGTCCGTTCCGGCGTGTGGAGGCGCGGTGAGAGGTACTTCGGCGTCATGAGCTGCCGACTCGGCTCGACCAGCTGGAAGCCCTCGAAGCTGCCCGGGTAGAAGCCGGCCGCCGACACGATCCACGGAGCCCCCGCGTACCGGTCGATCATCTCCTGCTTGCCGCTCAGTCCGTTCACCCGCGCGCAGAAGGTCAGGTCGTCGACCGTCGGGTCGTGACGAGAGGTCGAGAACTCCTCCTGGCACGCGCGGGTCACCGGGTCGTCGAACCAGACCGGGATCGCCACGACCCGGGCACGGAGCGTCGCCGAGTCCTCCTGGTCGACCACCTGGGCGACCTCCTCGACCACCCGTGCCACCTCGTCCGGGCCCACGACGTCGGTGTCGAACCGGACCTGGATCGAGGCGTTGGTCGGGTAGCACGCCACGAGACCGTCGACCTGCCGCTCGGCGAGGGCGCGACCGAGACGGATGACGCGCAGGTTGACCCCGAGGGACATGTCGGGTTCCAGCTCGACCGTCAGATGGTCCTCACCGCTGGCGTAGGTCTTCACCGGGAGCTCTCCTTCGTCGAGGTGGTCATGCGCGCACCAGGAGACTCGGCAAGGACGAGAGCCCGGCACGGTACTCGTCCCAGCGGGCCAGCGCCTCGGGGCGCGTGACGCGACGGAACCGCACCGACGACCGCGGCATGTTCTGCGCCGCGAGGTCGAGGTCCGCACGCGCCACGACGCCGATGACGGCGTAGCCGCCCATCGTCGGTCCGTCACGGTGCAGCAGGATCGGCCCGCTGCCGCCCGGGACGTGGATCGAGCCGAGCGGGTAGCCGCCGTCCACGGTGTTCGAGAGGTCCGGTCCGGCGCCGAGCTGCTGCGGCCGCGGCCTCCAGGACAGGGCTGGGCCGGCGAGGCGGACGCCGGTCCGGTCGCTCGCAGGCGTCACGGACCAGTCCGTCGAGAAGAACGTGTCGAGGCCCTCCTGGGTCAGCCGGTCGTCCGGCTCGACCGGCACCACGTCCAGGGCATCGCGGCGCCGTGCCGCGAGCCGGTGCTCGACCGGCACGGTCCAGGCGACGGCACGACCGTCCGCCGGCCCGAGGGGGACGTGGCTTCCCTTCGTCAGTGCCGAGCCCGCCAGGCCGCCGAAGCGACCGAGCAGGTTGGTCGACCTGGACCCGTGGACCACCGGGACGTCGACACCGCCGCGCAAGGCCAGGTAGACCCGGGGCGCGTCGCGGCACGGCCCCAGACCGACCACGTCCCCCGGTCGCAGCTCGACCGTCGTCCACGCCTCGCGGGGCTCACCGTTCACCGTCACGTCGACCGACCCGCCCGTCACGGCCAGCGCCGTCCTCGCGTGCACGACGAAGGACGGTCCGACGTAGGCCGCCTCGAGCACGGCGGCCTCCGGGGCGTTGCCCACGAGGAGGTTGGCCGTCACCGCCGAGCGACGATCGAGCGCACCCCCGACGTTCACCCCGAGCTCCGCGGTCCCGAGGCGCTCCCGGGTGTCCTGGACCGTGGTGCTGAGGCCCGGCGTGACGATCTCGATCATGCGACGCGCGGCTCCGCGGCCAGCGAGCGCCCGAGCGACTCGACCTCGTCGCGCAGCGCCCTCGCGACCTCGACGGCGTTGCGCGCGTCCGAGTGCAGGCAGATGCTCGTGCCTCCGACGCCGAACAGCGAGCCGTCCTGCGTCTCGACGACCGAGTCGGTCAGCCACCGTCGCACCTGGGCGCGGGCGAAGTCGACGTCGGTCGGCTGCTTGCGTCGCTGGATCACCACCGAGCCGTCCGGCGCGTAGTGCAGGTCCGGGTAGATCTCCCCCACGAACCGGTGGCCCGCGTCCTCCAGGACCTTCTTGTAGACGCTGTCGCCGGCGCCCGCGGGCCAGTAGATGAGCGTGCCGGGAGCGACCTTCGCGATGGCCGTCGCGGCCGCGTGCCCGATCGTGTCGTCACCGAGCAGGTAGCCGTAGAGGGCACCGTGGGGCTTGACGTGGTTGAGCTCCAGGTCGCGTGCGCGCAGGAAGCCCTGCAGGGCCCCGACCTGGTAGGTGAGCATGGCACCGACCTCCTCGGCGTCGAGCGGGATGATTCGACGTCCGAACCCGGTCAGGTCCGGGAAGCCGGGGTGCGCCCCGATGGTCACTCCGGCGGACACGGCGAGGTCGATGGAGCGCCCCATGATCACGGGGTCTCCCCCGTGGAAGCCGCACGCGATGTTGGCGGTCGTGAGGTACGGCATCAGGTCGGCGTCGTTGCCGAACTCCCAGTTCCCGTACCCCTCCCCGAGGTCACCGTTGATGTCGACGGCCCACGTCGGGCCACGATCCTGCTCGGTCATGCGTCGACCGTCCTCTCGCTCGCCGGCTCGGCCACGGACCACCCCGGCCCGCCGCTGGAGGAGGAGAGCCCGGCCACGAGGACGTCGAGCTGCTCCTCCAGGTGCTTGGTGTGGTGCTCGGCCGCGCCGAACACCGGGTCGGCCAGGGCAGCCCCGACGAAGCCGGCCGTGCTCTGGACCCCCGCCAGCTCCAGCTCGGCGAGGGCACGACGGGCCCGGGCGATCGCGCCGGCCCGATCGGCCGCGCGCACCACGAGCTTGCCGATCATCGAGTCGTAGTAGGGGGAGATGGTGTCCCCGGCGGTGACGCCAGGGTCGACCCGCACCCCCGGGCCGGACGGCCACGTCAACGCCGTCAGGGTCCCGGGTGACGGGAAGAAGCTCATCAGGGGGTTCTCGGCGTTGATCCGCAGCTCCAGCACGTGCCCGCGCGGCACCAGGTCCTCCTGGTCGAACGACAGCGGCGCACCGAGCGCCACCGCGAGCTGCTCCTGGACGAGGTCGACGCCCAGGAGCTCCTCGGTCACGGGGTGCTCGACCTGGATGCGGGTGTTCATCTCGATGAAGTGGAACGAGTCGGCCTCGGCGTCGTAGAGGTACTCGACCGTCCCCGCGCCGACGTAGCCGATCTCGGCGGCGAGCCGGCGCGCCGACTCGTGCAGGTCGGCACGGGTCGCGTCCGGAAGACCCGGCGCCGGGCCCTCCTCCACGAGCTTCTGGTGGCGACGCTGCAGGCTGCAGTCCCGGTCGTGCAGGTGCACGAAACGATGCCCGTCACCGAAGACCTGGACCTCGACGTGGCGGGCCCGGCGGATGAACTTCTCGAGGTAGAGACGTCCGTCGCCGAAGGCGCCGAGCGCCTCCGCCGCGGTCACGTCCCACTGCGCGGCCAGCTCGGCGGCGGAGTCGACGACGCGGATGCCCCGCCCACCGCCTCCCGCAGCGGCCTTGATGGCGACCGGGAACCCGATCGTCTCGGCGACGGCGGTGGCCGTCACGACGTCGGGGACGACCCCGTCCGAGCCGGGAACGGTCGGCACGCCGGCGGCACGCGCCTGCTGCAGCGCCGTCGCCTTGTCGCCCATGACCGCGATCACGTCGGGCGAAGGACCGACCCACACCAGGCCGGCCGCGACCACCGAGCGCGCGAACTCCGCGTTCTCCGACAGGAACCCGTACCCCGGGTGGATCGCCGACGCCCCGACGCCGAGCGCGGCAGCCACGACCGCCGCGCCGTCGAGGTAGGTGTCCTTCGACGCCGTCCCGGGGAGCACGACGACCTGGTCCGCCAGCCGGGCCGCCAGCGAGTCACGATCGGCGTCGCTGACGACGACCGCGGCGACGTGGCCGAGCTCGCGGACCGCCCGGACCACGCGGACGGCGATCTCGCCGCGGTTCGCGACGAGCACGGTCACCGGCTCAGCCATCGGAGGGCCTCACCTTGACGACGACCGTGCCGGGGTCGAGGTTCGCGCCGTCCTCGACGAGGATCTCGACGACCGTGCCGGCGACGGGTGAGTTCAGGGACGCGAACTGCTTCATGATCTCGATCAGCCCCAGCGTCTGTCCCGCCTCGACCGTGTCGCCGGTCTCGACGAAGGGGGGCTTGTCGCTCGCGGGCCTGCGGAAGAAGACGCCCGGCAGGGGGGAGTCGACGTCGACGATGTCAGTCATGAACGGTCCTTCCGATGTGGGTCGACGACGGGTCCGACGTCGTCATCTGCCGTGCCCCGATCGCAGCTTCGCAGCGGAGCTCTCCCGCGCCCGGGTGCGCAGCCGGTCGATCAGGACCGCCAGGACCAGCGCGGCGCCGATCGCGATCTGCTGGCGGTTGGAGTCGAGCTGCATGAGGTTCATGCCGTTCGTCAGGATCTGCATGAAGATCACGCCGAGGAACACCCCGACGATCGTGCCCTTGCCACCGCGCAGCGAGGCGCCGCCGATGATGGCGGCCGTGAGCGACTCCATCGTGTAGCTGCCGCCCATCGTCGGCTGGCCGCTGCCGATGCGGGCGGTCAGGAGCCACGAGGCGTAGGCGACGAGCGCGCTGCCCATGACGTAGGCCAGGATCGTGACGAGGTCCACCCGGACGCCGGCGATGCGCGCGGCCGTGGCGTTGTCGCCGAGGGCGTAGAGGTGGACGCCCAGGACGCTGTAACGCGTGAGGACGAAGAGCCCCACGATGACGGGAGCCGTGAGCACCACGAGCCACGGCACACCGAGCAGTCCGCCGCTGGCGATCTCGCGGGTGTACAGGTCCGGCAGCCCCCCGACGGTGACGCCGCCGCTGACGATGAGCGTCACGCCACCGAGGATCGTGGCGACCGCCAACGTGACGATGAACGGGTTGATCTTCAGCAGGGCGACGCCCAGGCCGTTGGCCAGGCCGACCACGGCGCCCGCCAGGATCGTCACGCCCAGGCTGAGCAGGACGGCGGCGGACTCGCTGCTGCCCGTGCCCGCGAGGAACGCGTCGGCCATGACCTGCGACCCGACGATGCTGACGAACGAGACGACGGCTGCCACGGACAGGTCGAAGCCGCCCGTGATGAGGATCAGCAGCTGACCGCTCGCCATGAGGAGCAGGAAGACCGACCGCTGCAGCAGGTCCACGATGTTCGTGACCGTCGCGAAGGTGGGTGCCAGCACGGCGAAGTACCCGAACGCGACCACGAGGAGGACCGGCAGGGGCCCGACGGTCCCGAACTGGCGGACGATCCAGTCCCAGGCGGACGCGGACGTCGGTTCGGGTGGGGTGCCGAGGTCACGCTCGAGCAAGAGGTTGTCGGTCACGATGAGGCTCCTTGGGTCGAGCTGAACGAGGCGCCGACGATCGCGTCGGCGGTGATGTCCGGTCCGGTGAGCTGTGCCGAGACCTCGCCGGTGCACATCACGAGCACCCGGTCGCTCAGCGTGACGAGCTCGTCGACGTCCGAGGAGATCAACAGGATCGCCACACCGTTGCGGCACTCCTGGCGCAGGTGCTGGTAGATCTCCATGCGCGAGCCGACGTCGACGCCGGCGGTCGGCTCGACGACGATGAGTCCCTTGCGGGACGTCGACAGGGCGCGAGCGACCAGGGCCTTCTGCTGGTTGCCACCGGAGAGGTGCGAGATCGGCATCTGCGACGCTCCCGACGGCCTGACGTCGAAGGTCGTGATCAGCTCGCCGGCCCGCGCGCGCATCGCGGAGCGCCGCAGCAAGCCCCACCGGGTGGCGGTCCTCGCCGTGGCGATGCGCTCGATCATGATGTTCGTGGCGACGTCGGAGTCCGGGAGGATGCCGGCCCGCTTGCGGTCCTCGCCGACGTACCCGAACCCGCGGCGGTACATGGCGCGTGCCGTGAGCGAGCGCACGGGCGCTCCCGCGGCGGTCACCGTGCCGCCGGCGACCTGCGAGATCCCGTACAGCGCGGCACCGAGATCGCCCTTGCCCGATCCCACGAGGCCGCCGACCCCGAGGATCTCGCCGGCCCGCAGCTCGAACGACACGTCGAGACGCTTCGCAACGTCGGCAATCCGAGTGCCGGCGAAACCCCGCTCGATCACCACTTCACAAGTGGCCTCGAGAATCTCCACTCGCCGCGCCTCCACGGCGTATTTCTTCACGCTGCGAGGGCGACAGCATCGGATCGCCGCCGTTGCACTCCTCGTCGTCGCCATCGTCCTGATTACAGTGGATGATGACCTCGTCGCCGACCTTCCAGCGCTTCACCTTGGAGCCGACGGCCCAGACAATGCCTGACGCGTCCGAGCCGCAGATGTGATAGGGGGTGTCGTGGCTGTCGAG
>JALRCA010000258.1 GCA_023257515.1 Aeromicrobium sp. | reverse complement strand
GAACGATCGGAAGATGAGGAAGTCTCCGTGCCGCAGCGAAAGCCTTCCAAGGGCATTTACATGTTGCCCAACATGATCACTTTGGCGGCTCTGTTTGCGGGTTTTTATGCCATCGTCATGGCCATCAATGGCCGATTTGATTTGGCCACCGTGGGCATCTTCAGCGCCATGGTGCTCGACCCGGACGACCACGACACGTGGAGCGCCGGCTCGTTCTTCACGAATCCCCTGCTCGACGAGGACGCGGCGCGCGACCTGCCGGCGGACGCGCCGCGCTTCGAGCAGGGCGACGGCACGGTCAAGTCCAGCGCAGCGTGGCTGATCCAGCACGCCGGGTTCGACAAGGGTCACGCCCGCGGGCCGGTCGCGCTGTCGAGCCGGCACGTGCTCGCGCTGACCAACCGGGGCGGCGCCTCGACCGACGACCTGCTGAGCCTGGCCCGCGAGGTGCGCGACGGCGTGCAGGAGAGGTTCGGCGTCACGCTCGAGCCCGAGCCGAACCTGGTGGCCTGCGCGCTCTGACGAGCCCTCACCGGGCCACCGGGACCGTGAGCCGGCCTGGGTGGGGTGGGTCCGTGGGTGGGGCGACGCCTAGTAGTCCGTGTCGCTCTCGAAGCTTTCCGGGCTCACGATCGCGAGCACGATGAGGGCGGCCACGGCCAGCACGCCGAGGACGAGCAGCACGGTGCCGATGATGCCGAGGATCTTGCCGGTGAGGGCCTCGGTGCGACCGCCGTGCCGCTCCGGCTCGGCGTCGATCGCCTTGAGCGCCGACGATCCCTTGATCCATGCGAAGGGCGCCAGGAAGAACGGCAGCAAGCACGCCATGCCCCCGACGAGGCCGACCAGCCCGAGGACGAGGGCGGTCGTCGCGGCGGGATGCGTGGCAGGCTGCGGCCGCCAGCCCGGCGGCGGTCCGTACGCGTAGACCGGTCCGTAGGCCGGCGCCGGCTGCTGCGGATACTGGGCCGATGGGTCCTGGGCCGACGGGTACTGGGCCGATGGGCCTTGGGTCGATGGGCCTTGGGCCTGCGGCGAGGGGGCCGGCTCGTCAAAGGGCCCGGACGGGTCCGGGTCCGCAGCGGGCGCGTCGAACGACCGCGTCGGCTCGTCGCCTGGTTCCTCGCCCTCGCGAGGGGGCAGTCCGCCGAACGGGTCGTCCGAGGACGGCGGCTGGGTCACCACAGCCCGCCGACGAAGTCGTAGCTGCTGGACGAGCCGGCGGCGAGGCCGAGGATCGCGACGATGAACACGAAGTACACGACGACGAGCAGGAGCGTCAGGATGAGCAGGACCGAACCGACGATGCCGAGGATCTTGCCCGTGTTGATCTCGCTGCGACCGCTGTAGCGACTGGGATCGGCGTCGATCTCCTTGAGGGCGTTGTTGCCCATGTACCAGGCGATGGGTGCGACGACCTGACAGGCCACGAGGCCGAGGATCCCGAGGACGAGCACCGTCGTCGTCTGCGGGTGCTTGGGCGGCTGCCAGGGTGCGCCGTACCCGGGCTGGCCGTACGGACCGCCCTGGGGCGGGTAGGGCGGCTGCGTCACAGGAGCCCCCCGATGAAGTCGTAGTCGTAGCTCGAGGACGAGCCGGCCGAGACGCCGATGATGACGATCAGGACGATGTAGGCCAGGACGGCCAGGCTGTAGAGCGCGAACAGCGCGGTGCCGACGATGCCGAGGATCTTGCCCGTGTTGATCTCGCCCGAGCCGGAGTAGCGGTTCGGGTCCTGCTCGAGCTCCTTCTGCGCCTTCGACCCCATCGACCACGCGAAGGGCGCCACGATGCCTGGCACGCAGCACATGAGCGTGCCGACCACGCCGATGATCCCGAGGACCAGGACCGTCGTCGCTTGGGGGTGCTTGGGCGGAGGTGGGGTGAAGCCGGGCTGGGGGTAGCCGCCCTGCGGCGGGTACTGACCGCCGTACCCGCCGCCCTGGGGCGGGTAGGAGCTCCCGCCCTGCGGGGGGTACGACTCGCCCTGGGGGCCCTGGCCCGGGTACTGCGGCGGCTGCTGATCGCTCATGGCCCACACCTTTTCACAACGGCCGCCCTGGCGTCAGGTGCCGTAGCCGGTGTCCTGCGACACGCCGATGCTCATGAGCCCGAGGACCCCGAGCAGCACGAGCGTCAGGCCGACCAGGACGACGGTGCCGACGATGCCCAGGACGAGGCCCGCGGTCGCGCCGCCGTCACGCGGCCAGCGCTCGGGCTCGCGCTGCGACTCGCGCCGCGCGCGAGCGCCCAGGTACCAGGCGAGGGGGCTGACGGCCAGGGGCAGCACCACGACGCTGCCGGCCAGCCCCACGAGGCCGAGCACCAGGGCCGGGGCCGCCGACGGATGGGCGGCCGCACGCGACGTGGTGGGCGGGTACGGCGCCGGGTGACGGGGGAGCGGGGGGACGGGTGCGGTCATGAGACCTCCTCGGGCGCTGACAACCAGTCGTCGATGCGGTCGAGCGTCGCCGTGCGGAGCGGCTCCGGAGCGTGGGAACGACGCACCGACATGGCGGCCAGCGTGGCGAGCTCGGCGTCGGTCAGGTCCTGGGCTGCGCGCAGCACGGCGTACTGGCCCGCGAGGCGGGAGCCGAACAGGAGGGGGTCGTCGGCGCCGAGCGCGACGTCGGCACCGGCGGCCACGAGCTCGCGCACCGGGACCTCCTCGATCGTGTCGTACACGCCGAGGGCGACGTTCGAGGTGGGGCAGACCTCGAGCGCGACGCCACGACCGACGACCTCGTCGAGCACGGCGGGGTCCTCGACGCTCCGCACTCCGTGGCCGAGGCGCGTGGGGTGCAGGTGCGTCAGGCACTGCTGCACGTGCCAGGGACCCAGCAGCTCGCCGCCGTGCGGCACGAGCGCGAGACCCGCGCGCTCGGCGATCGAGAAGGCGTGGGCGAACTCGCTCGTGGTGCCGCGCCGCTCGTCGTTCGACAACCCGAACCCCACGACCCCACGATCCGCGTACTGCGCTGCGAGCCGGGCGAGGGTGCGTGCGTCGAGAGGGTGCCGGGTGCGGTTGGCCGCGACGACCACCGCCATCTCGAGCCCGGTGCGTCGCGAGGCGTCGCGTACCGCGTCGAGCACCAGGTCCGTGAACGCCGTGATGCCGCCGAAGCGGGCGCCGTAGCCGGACGGGTCGACCTGGATCTCGGTCCACACCGCGCCGTCCGCGACGTCGTCCTCGGCGGCCTCGAGCACCAGCCGACGGACGTCGCCCTCGGTCCGCAGCACCGACCGCGCGACGTCGTAGAGCCGCTGGAAGCGGAACCAGCCCTTCTCGTCCGTGGCGACGAGCTGGGGCGGCCAGTCCTCGGTCAGCGCGGGCGGGAGCCGGATCCCGTCGCGCTCGGCGAGCTCGAGCAGGGTGCTGTGGCGCATCGACCCGGTGAAGTGCAGGTGGAGGTGCGCCTTCGGGAGCTCGTGGACGGACCGCACGTCGTCATCCTGTCACCCGGGCCCGTCAGCCCGAGAACGCGTCGTCGAGTCCGGAGCGCACCCCACCGGCCTCGAGTCGTGCCGCCACGCGCCCGACGTTGCGGCGCGAGGGCCACACCTCGAACGCCATGGCGGGCACCCCCAGCACGATCGTGACGAGGGCGGGCCAGGCCCCGGCCTCGAGCGCGAACGAGAGCGCGACGCCCGCCAGGACGGGCAGCTCGGTCAGGGCGACGCGCACGAACATGAGTGCCTGGTAGCGGCCGAAGGCCGCCGAGCGAGCGGCGTCGTGGTCGGCGTGCTCGGTCGCCGACAAGGGTGCCGCGCGGAAGCCGAGGACCTCCGCGGCCAGCACGCCGAGCAGCACGAGACCGACCAGGCCGAGCGCGACCGGCGTCGACGGTGCGTCGTCGAACGAGGTGGGGAGGACGAGCAGGAGCGCCACGAGGATCAGTGCGGGGGCCGAGACGACGGCCAGGGCGAGCGTCCGGACGGCGCGGGCCGCGGCGTGCGGATCGGGCGTGGCCTGCGGGTTCGTCATGGGTCCACACGGTAGCGGCGGGCCGCCCGAGATCGACGCGGGCGATTAGGTCGGGCTCGCCCCGACCCCGTACACTTGCCGGACCGGTGGAAGTTCAGGCTAGTTCGTCATGCCCTCGTGCAGGTCGGATCGCCCTGCGTACCACCAGACGGCACTAGCTCAACTGGCAGAGCATCGGTCTCCAAAACCGAAGGTTGGGGGTTCAAGTCCCTCGTGCCGTGCACCACCCGTCGACACCCGTCGACGGGGCCCCCAAGAGGACGAACGACGAAGGGATCCTTGTGAGCGACCGTCACGAGCTGTCGGGCGACCGGCAGCGCACGTCGCCGATCACGTTCTACCGACAGGTGATCGCCGAGCTGCGCAAGGTCGTCTGGCCGACCCGTCCGCAGGTCGTCAACTACTTCTTCGTCGTGCTCGTCTTCGTGCTGATCATGATGGCGATCGTCGCCGGCCTGGACTACGGGTTCGGCAAGGCGATGTTCGCAGTCTTCGCGTGAGGTGAAGGAAACCAGTGACGCAAGAGTTTGACGAGACCGCGACCGACCACCCGGTCGAGGTCGAGGAGCTGTCCGACGTCGAGGCACAGGACGCGCCCGAGTCGTTCGGTGAGTCCGACCCGACCACCCCCGAGGCCGGTGTGGCCGAGGCCGTCGGTCGTACCGACGCCGACGACGAGTCCGTCGACACCTCGGCCGTCGAGCAGGCAGCCGTCGACGCCGACCTGGACGCCGACGCCCCGGCCGAGGACGACGACGAGCCCGCCTCGGACCCGCTGCAGGAGTTCCGCGACCGGCTGCACAGCCAGTTCGGCGACTGGTATGTCGTGCACACCTACTCCGGCATGGAGAAGCGGGTCAAGGCGAACCTCGAGAACCGCATCACCTCGCTCAACGCCGAGGACTACATCTTCGAGGTCGTCGTGCCGACCGAGGAGGTCGCCGAGATCAAGAACGGCCAGCGCAAGCTCGTCAAGCGCACCGTGCTCCCCGGCTACGTCCTGGTCCGCATGGACCTCACCGACGAGTCGTCGATGACGCAGGCGCTCGCCGCCGCGCGGCGCGACCAGCCGGCGTG
>JALRCA010000257.1 GCA_023257515.1 Aeromicrobium sp. | reverse complement strand
AGGCGGTCCTTGATCATGTCGACGCACATGTAGAAGTTGGCGCCGGTGCGATCGAGCTTGTTGACGAAGCAGATGCGGGGGACGTTGTAGCGGTCGGCCTGGCGCCAGACCGTCTCGGACTGAGGCTCCACGCCCGCAACGCCGTCGAAGACCGCCACCGCTCCGTCGAGCACTCGCAGCGACCGCTCGACCTCGACCGTGAAGTCGACGTGGCCGGGCGTGTCGATGATGTTGATCGTGTAGCCCTTCCACTCGCACGTCGTGGCGGCGGAGGTGATGGTGATCCCGCGCTCCTGCTCCTGCTCCATCCAGTCCATCGTGGCGCCGCCGTCGTGGACCTCACCGATCTTGTAGTTGATGCCGGTGTAGAACAGGATGCGCTCGGTCGTGGTGGTCTTGCCGGCATCGATGTGCGCCATGATGCCGATGTTGCGCACGCGCGTCAGATCGGTCGTGATGTCGGTTGCCACAGTGAGCTACCTAGTTCCTTACGTAGAGGTGGAGCCGGATTACCAGCGGTAGTGGGCGAAGGCGCGGTTGGCCTCGGCCATCTTGTGCGTGTCCTCGCGCTTCTTGACGCTGCCGCCGAGGCCGTTGCTCGCATCGAGGAGCTCGTTCATGAGGCGCTCGGACATCGTCTTCTCGCGACGCTCGCCCGAGTACTTGACGAGCCAGCGCAGGGCCAGCGTGGTCTGGCGGGCCGGACGGACCTCGATCGGCACCTGGTAGGTCGCGCCACCGACGCGGCGGCTCTTGACCTCGAGGCTGGGCTTGACGTTGTCGAGCGCGCGCTTGAGCGTGATGACCGGGTCGGTGCCCGTCTTCTCGCGCGTGCCCTCGAGCGCGCCGTAGACGATGCGCTGAGCGGTCTGCTTCTTGCCGTCGACCAGGATCTTGTTGATCAGCTGGGTGACCAGCTGGCTGCTGTAGACCGGGTCGGTCTCCGGCACGCGCTTGGGCGCGGGTCCCTTGCGGGGCATCAGCTCTTCTCCTTCTTCGCGCCGTAGTGGCTGCGAGCCTGCTTGCGGCCCTTGACACCCTGGGTGTCGAGCGAGCCACGGACGATCTTGTAGCGGACACCCGGCAGGTCGCGGACTCGACCACCGCGCACGAGCACGATCGAGTGCTCCTGCAGGTTGTGGCCCTCGCCCGGGATGTACGCCGTGACCTCGGTGCCGCTGGAGAGGCGGACACGAGCAACCTTGCGCAGCGCGGAGTTCGGCTTCTTGGGCGTGGTGGTGTACACGCGGGTGCACACACCGCGGCGCTGCGGCGACCCCTTGAGGGCCGGCGTGCTGGTCTTGACCACCTTGGACTGGCGGCCCTTGCGGACCAACTGGTTGATCGTGGGCACTACGTACTTCTTTCGTGTCGACAGTCGAGAGTTCTTGCCGGTGTTCCTGGGTGCCGGCGGCCCGTTCTCGCACGGACGGCGACGCCGTCTGCGTGGTGGGCACGGCCAACGGCCCGACAGACGCCGGGCACCAGCAGTCAAGACTACCGGAGGCCCTGACGGCGGTCAAAATCGGGAGGGACCGTCCCGGTCACGGCCGTTCAGGTCGTCAGCGGGCCGGCGAGCATCGCGGTCGCGGCGTCGCCCACGACCTCGAGACGCTCGTGCGGGAGACGCCGCCACAGGCCCAGGTACAGCTCGACCGACGTGCCACGCACCACGTCGTCGGTGGGGACCTCGGCGTGCCGGACCACGGGCGGCGCGTCGGGGATCACGCCGGGCGCGATCGTCCAGGACCGCCCCGTGTCGGAGGCCTCGAGTCGCACGGGTGACGCGACGTGGGGCCGGCGTCCGCGCGCGGTCAGGCGCGTGAAGAAGACGCGCACGACCTCGCCGATGCCGTCGGCCGCGACCTCCGGCGTGACGCCCCAGTCGTCCTCGGGCGCACCGAGCGTCTGGGCCAGGTCGACGGCGTGGACCGTCGTCTCGTGCAGCTGGCGCCTCGGCCAGAACGCCGCGATCTCGTCCAGACGCGAGAAGTTCGGCGTCGGCTCGGCGGGATCCACGGCTCGCAGGGCGGTCAGCAGCGCGGCGGCACAGCCCTCGTACCACGCGCCGAGCGGGCCCCGGACGAGCGGCTCGGGCTCGTCCGGCACCCTCGACCCGCTGAGCACGATCGCGGCGGCCCAGCGGTGCACCCCGCCCAGGTGGATCGTCAGGTCACGCGCGCTCCACCCCGGGCAGGCGGGGACCTCGTGGTCCAGGACCTCCTCGTCGACGGACCCGAGCAGCGCTGCGTAGCGCGCGACCGCGTCGCCGAGCTGCTCGAGCGACGACGTCGGGTCCAGGCTCATCGCGATCCCCGGCCCGGGAAGCCCCGGCCCTGCGGGTCGAGCAGCTGGGAGAGGTGGATGGCGCTGACGTCGGTCAGGTCGTCGAGCTGGGTGCGGCACGAGAAGCCGTCCGCCAGGACGACGGTGTCGGGTCCGGCGGCGCGGATCGCGGGCAGCAGCTGCTGCTCGGCCACGGCGACCGAGACCTCGTAGTGGCCCTTCTCGACGCCGAAGTTGCCGGCCAGTCCACAGCACCCGGCGAGTCGCGTGACGTGCGCGCCGCTGCGCTCCAGCAGGGCGAGATCGGCCTCGAAGCCCATGACCGACGCCTGGTGGCAGTGCGGCTGGACCACGACCTCGGTCCCGGCAAGGGCCGGGGGCTCCCAGTCGGGCGTGCGCTGGAGCAGCTCGGCCAGCGTCATGACCCCGGCCGCGACCTCGACGGCGCGGGGGTCGTCGGTCAGCTCGACGGCGTCGGAACGCAGGACCGCGGTGCACGACGGTTCCAGGCCGACGACCGGCACGCCTGCGGCGACGTAGGGGTGCAGCTGCTCGACGGCGTGCTCGACGAGACGGCGGGCGACCCCGAGCTGACCCGTCGTGATCCACGTCAGCCCGCAGCAGGCCTGGCGCTCGAGCATCTCGACCGCGTAGCCCGCCTGCTCGAGCACCCGGACCGCGGCCTCGCCGCCGGGCGTGGAGAAGAACTCGGTGAACGAGTCGGCCCAGAGCAGCACGCGCGGCTGGTCGGCTGAACGGGCCGGGGCCGGCCGCACCACACGAGCGAGACGACGCGGCGCGAACGCGGGCAGGCTGCGCCGCTGGTCGACGCCGGCCACCCAGCGCGCGACGTGCGCGAGGCCGGGCACCTTGAGCGCGAGGTTGGCCAGCCGCGCGACGGGCGAGGTCAGCCGTGCCCAGAACGGCAGGCGCCCCAGGACGTAGTGGCTGCGGGGACGAAGGCGACCGCGGTACGTCTGGTGCAGGACCTCGGACTTGTAGGTCGCCATGTCGATGCCGGTCGGGCAGTCGCTCAGGCAGCCCTTGCACGACAGGCACAGGTCGAGCGCCTCGTGGACCTCGGGCGAGCGGTACCCGTCCGTGACCAGCCGACCGTCGACCATCTCCTGCAGGACGCGCGCGCGGCCCCGGGTGGAGTCCTTCTCGTTGCGCGTCGCCTGGAAGGACGGGCACATGACGCCGCCCGCAGCGCCTTTCGCCGCCCCCGGCCCGGCACCCCCGCCGGGGCGGTTGTCCGCGAGGCACTTGCCGACGCCGGTGCAGCGGTGGACCGCGGCCCCCAGGTCGCCGTCGTCGTGCAGCAGCCGCAGTCCGGAACGGGTGCGCTGCAGGCCCGGCTCCCAGCCCCTGCCCTGCCTCCGCAGGTCCTGGTCGAGAGGAGCGGGGTCGACGAGCACGCCGGGGTTGAGCAGGTTCTCGGGGTCGAAGATCCCCTTGACCTGTGCGAACACGTCGACGACCTCGGAGGAGTACATGAGCGGCAGCAGCTCCGACCGCGCCCGGCCGTCGCCGTGCTCGCCGGAGAACGAACCGCCGTGGGAGGCCGTCAGGCGAGCGGCGTCGGTCACGAAGTCGCGGTAGACGGCGTGCCCGCCGTCCTCGTCGAGCGGGAAGTCGATGCGCACGTGCACGCAGCCGTCCCCCAGGTGGCCGAACGGCTCGCCGTTCAGGCCGTGCTGCTGGAGCAGCGCGTCGAAGTCGCGCAGGTAGGCGCCGACCTCGGTGGGGGGCACCGCGGCGTCCTCCCAGCCGGAGAGCGCGGGCCGGTCCCACACGCGCGACGCCAGGCCGGCGCCCTCCTCGCGGATGCGCCAGAACGCGGCCTGCTCACGGGGATCGACCACGTGGCGGTGGGCGAAGGACGCCGAGGCCCGGACGATTTCATCGGCCTGCGCGGCGAGGGCTGCCGGGTCGTCGCCGGCGAGCTCGACGTACAGGAAGCCGCCCCCGTGCGGGTACTCGGGGACGCCGGCGCCGCCACGGGCCGCGCGGAACACCTCGACGATCCGCGCGCCCAGGCCCTCGCACGCGATCGGGCCGAAGGGCAGCATCGCCGGGACGTCGTCCCCGGCCTCGGCCATCGTGCCGTAGCCCAGGACGACGAGGTGGACGTGCTGGGGAGCCTCCACCAGGTCGATCGTCGCTCCGAGCATCAGCCCGAGCGTCCCCTCGGTGCCGGCCATGAACGAGGCGACGTCGAAGCGTCGTTCGGGCAGCAGGTGCTCGAGGCTGTAGCCGGAGACCTGGCGACCGAAGCGGCCGAGCTCCGTGCGGATGGTCCCGAGGTGCCCGCCGACGAGGTCGCGCAGCGCGTCGAGCGTGCCCGAGGGCGCGGGCGTGACGTCCCGTCCGACGTGCAGCCGCTCCCCCGCCGCCGTCACGAGATCGAGCGCGGCGACGTTGTCGGCGCTGCGCCCGTAGCCCAGCGCGCGGTTGCCGCACGCGTTGTTGCCGATCATCCCGCCGACGGTGCAGCGCGTGTGGGTCGACGGGTCGGGGCCGTAGCGGAGCCCGTGCGGGGCGGCCGCCCGCTGCAGCGCGACGTGCACGACGCCGGGGTCGACCCGGGCGGTCCGGGCCTCGGCGTCGATCGCGTGGACCCGGTTCAGGTGCTTGGCGAAGTCGATCACGACGCCGGTCCCCACCGCATTGCCCGCGATCGAGGTGCCGGCCCCGCGGGCGGTCACGGGGACGCCGGTCGCCGCGCACGCGTCGACGACGGCCAGGACCTCGTCGACGTCCCGCGGCCGCACGACCGCCTGGGGCACGACGCGGTACAACGATGCGTCGGTGCTGTAGAGCGCGCGCGTCGTCGACGTGGCGTCGACGTCGTCGACGCCGCGACTGCGCAGCGCGTCCACGACCTCGGCCCTCGCGGCCTCGTGCTCGAGCGTCGTCATGGGACCTCCGGTCCACCGTCAGGATCAAGTAGCATGCTACTGCCCGATCCTACGTCCTCTCTCCCAGTCGCGCGCGGCCTCCGGACCACCGACCTGCGCGATCAGCAGGGCCGCCGTGCGGACCAGGTGGTCACGCATCGCCGACGCGGCGGCCGCAGCGTCCCCGGCCTCGACAGCGGCGACGATCGGCTCGTGCTCGTCGGCCACGTCGCGCATCGACCGCGTGCGGCCGAACGTCGCGACGCCACGGACCTGGATCGAGTCGCGCAGCCGGTCGACCTCCTGCGAGAGCCGCGCGTTGCCGACCGCCTCGCCCAGCGCCGCATGGAGCGAGCGGTCGAGCTGGGCGAAGGTCGGCACGTCGTCCTCGTCCGCGGCAGCACGCATCGCGGCCAGCACCTCACGCAGCCGGACCGGCAGGACGGGGTCGCCCCCGCGCGCGGCGGCCGCCGCCACGGGCACCTCGAGCAGCAGCCGCAGCTCGAAGACGTCGCGCACGTCCTCGACGTGCACCCCGCGGACGCGGATGCCGCGATTCTTCTCGATCGTCACCAGACCCAGGTCGGCGAGTCGCAGCACCGCCTCCCGCACGGGTGTCCGGGAGACCCCGAGCTCGGCCGACAGCCGGTACACCGAGTGCTGGCTGCCCGGGGCGAGCCGGCCGGTCAGGATCTCCTCGCGCAACCGGGCGAACACCTCGTCGGTCGCCGAGCGGCGGCCCGGCCCGGCCACCACCGTCACCAGAGCTCGATCGAGCCGGTCAGGATCGTGGCGACGTCGTCCTCGGTGACCTCCCGGGGAGCGGTCGCGAGCAGGCGCTGCTGCTTCATCGTGCCGTCGACGAGCGACGGGACGTCGCCCTCGTCGAACCCGACGGCACCGAGACCCCCGGGGATGCCGACGTCCCTCATGACCTCGGTGAGCACGGTCGGCAGCTGGTCGGCGGGGTCCGGCGTCCGCTCGGCGCCCGGCGCCAGGAGCTCGGCCGCGCGGAGGTGCCGCTCGGGCGAGGCGGCGAACGTGAACCGGAACGCCTCCGGCGCCGTCAGGGAGACGGCCATGCCGTGGGGCACCATCGGGTGGTCGGCCGGTCCCCCGTCGGGGCCGTAGCCGTCCGGACGGAACGTGCGCACCTGTCCGGCGACCGGGTAGGCGTTGGCGTGCGGAATGTGGACCCCGGCGTTGCCGAACCCGAGCCCGGCGAACGTCGCGGCCATCGCGACCTTGGTGCGTGCCTCGAGGTCGTCACCGTCGCGCACGGCGTCGCGGAACGACTCGGCCATGAGCGACAGGGCCCGTTCGGACCACAGGTCGGCGATCGGGTTCGCCCCGCAGTACGGCACGCGATCCTCGGGGCGCTTGTGCTCGTACGTCGTGTAGCCGCGCGCCGTGTAGCTCTCGAGCGCGTGGCACAGGATGTCGAGCCCGGACGCCGCCGTCACGGTGCTGGGCTGCGTGATCGTCAGCTCGGGGTCGACGACGGCCGCGGTCGGTCGGAGCGCGGCGTGGGAGATGCCGGTCTTGACGTGCTGGCTCACGACGTCGAGGACGCAGATCGTCGTGCTCTCGCTGCCCGTCCCCGTGGTCGTGGGCAGCGCCACGAGTGGCAGCAGGGGCTGCTGCGGCGCCCGCGCCCTGCCGACGGGCGCGTTGACGTAGTCCATGAGGTCGCCGGGATTCGTCACGAGGAGGTTGACGGCCTTCGCCGTGTCGATGCTGCTGCCCCCGCCGATCGCGACGATCGCGTCGAACGGTCCCGTGTCACGACCGAACTCGACGGCCTCGACGAGGCTCGCGTCGGTCGGCTCGACCCTCGCCCGGTCGAACAGCACCGCCTCGACGCCCGCGGACTCCAGCGTCTCGACGAGCTCGGCCGGCCGGCCCGTGGCGGCGACCCCGGGATCGGTCACCACCAGGACCCGCGACGCGCCCAGCGCCCGCAGGTCGTGACCCAGCTCGTGGCGCGCCCCCGCCCCGAACTTGAGCGTCGGTGCACCATAGGTGAAGACCGTCTCGGGCCGGTCCGGGTGGAAGGTCGGGGTCGTCACTGGCGCCTCCTGGTCGGTCCGCGGTGGCGTCCGGCTGGAACAATGGCCGAGCACCACGGCCGAGGATACGCACGTGGGACGGACCCGACGGCCGCAGGACGACGAGGAAGGCACGACATGAGGAGAACCGCGACCGCGGTGACGGCGACGCTCACGCTCGCCCTGGCACTCGGCGCGTGCGACGCCTCGGGAGGTTCCGACCCCGGCCCCGGCGGCACGCCGAGCGCCAACGTCACGACGCCGGCGAGCATCTCCGAGCACGAGTCCGGTCCTCAGAGCCCGATCGCCTACGGTCTCGAGGTGCCCCGCGGCGCCACCCAGCTGGGGCCGCTCGTCCGCTACCGCAGCCAGCGGTTGATCGAGGCCTACAAGCCCGACCTCGAGGCCGCCGTCGCGCAGCAGGAGGCCGAGGAGCAGAAGAAGCGCGAGGAGGCCGGCGAGGACGCCTCGCCCTCCCCCACCGCCACGACGCCGACTCCTGACAGCCGACCGAGCGAGGACACGTTCGACCTGCTCGAGGATCCGCCGCGCCCCGACGTCACGGTCTCGGTCATGCGGATCGACGGCTCGCCCACGCAGATCGTGCGACGCGTCGCGGCGCAGGTCAACGCCGTCCTGCCGGACGCGGACCTGGCCACCGGGGACATCTCGCAGTACTGCAGGTCGCGCGACCAGCGGGTCACGGGTTGCTCGCTCACCGCGCGTGGCATGACCGAGGACGAGCGCGACGTCCGCATCACGGTCCACGTCGATCCGGGCGACGTCGACACGCGTACCGCGGCACCGTCCGACAACCGGCGCCCCGTCATGACCCTCAAGGCCGAGTACCTCGGCGACCCGCGCCGTGGGCAGCTCAGCCAGCCCGAGTCGGTGGACGTGCCGCGTGACGTCGAGGGCGACGACACGTCGAACCTCATCTGGCCGCGCATGGACGTCGACGCCTCGCCGGAGGCCTGGCGCCTCGCCGGTCAGCAGGTCCCGTCCGACGGCACGATCCTGCTGAGCGGGCGCCGCCCCGGGTTCGCCGCCGTGTCCGCCTCGCGCGTCCGTGCCGCCGACGACATCGCCCGTGAGTTCACCGAGGCCTTCGGCAGGCCGACGAAGGACGTCGTCGAGGACCTCAACGAGATCAGCACGACGTACACGGCCACGAGCAAGAAGGGCACGGCCACGGCGACGTACGTGCTGTCGGCGCGCGGCAACTACGCGATGCTGTTCTTCACGCCGGCGCGCTGACGCGGTAGTCGCCCAGGCGCGACAGGACGTGCCGGACGACCGGCAGCAACGGACCCCCGTCGGGACCGTGCGTCGCCGACGGCGGCAGGTCGACGAGCGGCACCCACTGCACCAGGTCGGTCGTGCCGTCGACCTCGACCACACGGGGCACCGGCGCCTCCTCCCCGTCGGCCCGGACGACCACCCGGTAGAGCAGGTGGACACCGTGGAAGTCCTCGTAGCGGTCTGCGCGGCCCTGCTCGACGACGTGCGTGTCGTGGACGTCGACGATCCGTGACGAGGCGGCCTCGAGTCCTGCTTCCTCGTGGAGCTCGCGCAGCACCGCGTCGTGCGGGGACTCGCCGTGGTCGACCCCGCCGCCCGGCAGGCCCCACCATCCCGCGGGGTACCCGAGGGCGGAGATACGCGCCAGCAGCAGCGCCTCACGGCCGTCGGGGCCGGGCCGGACGACCACCGCATAGGCGCCGAGCCGTTGGGTCCGGTGGGCCGGCTCGCTCAACGCGTTCTCCTCGGGTGCGACTCAGGTTGCTCCACTAGAGTCAACCACGATGAGTGCGCTCGATCCGCTGCCGACCATGACGCAGCCCCCCAAGGAACGCGTCGCCTACCTGGACAACGCGCGGTACTGGGTCATGCTGCTCGTGGTCATCGGTCACTCGCTCACCCAGTACGTGGCGATGGACTCCGCGCGCGGTGTGTACGTGTGGATCTACACGTTCCACATGCCGTTCTTCATCCTGATCTCCGGCTACACCGCTCGTCGCTACATGGGCGACGCCCGGCAGGTGCGCCGGATCGTGAGCACGCTCGTGGTGCCGTACCTCATCGTCGAGACGAGCCTGCAGCTCATCACGCGCCACTACACCGGCGAGCCCGATCCGCTGCGGATCCTGTCGCCGCAGTGGCTGGGCTGGTTCATGGCGGCCCTGTTCGTCTGGCGGCTCACGACGCCGATCTGGCGAGCCCTGAAGTACCCGATCACGACGTCGATCGCGATCTCGCTGCTCGTGGGCCTGATCGAGGTGCCGAACGTGCTGGCCCTGCCCAAGATCCTGGGCTTCCTGCCGTTCTACGTCGTGGGCATGCACATGAACCGCCAGACGTTCGAGAAGCTCGCCGACGTGCGGATCCGCATCGCCTCGGCCGTGCTCCTGACCGCGACGTTCGTGATCTGCTACCTGTACTCGGCACAGTGGGACAACGCGACGGAGTGGCTGCTGTGGAAGCAGCGCTACGACGAGGATCCCCTGGGCGCCGGAGCCCTCGAGGGCATCACGCAACGCGCCGAGCTGCTCGTGATCGGCTTCGTGCTGACGTTCGCCGCGTTGTCGCTCGTGCCGCGCAAGCGCTCGTGGACCACACGCCTCGGCGGGCGCACGTTCTACTGCTACCTGCTGCACGGCTACGTGATCCTGTTCCTCAAGGAGCAGTTCGACGTGTTCGCGCGGACCGAGAAGTACGGCGTCGGCGCCGTGATCGTCTCGATGGTGCTCGCGGTGGTCCTGGCGAACCTCCTGATGACGCAGCTCGTGTCCAAGGTCTTCCGGCCGATCTTCGAACCCCGCCTGACGTGGCTCTTCCGCGACGTCGCCCCACCCCAGAAGGCCGCCGCCGAGGCCGCCGAGCGCGAGTCGAGCCGCTCGGCCTGACGGCGTCCCGCCCGCGGACGCAATCTGAGGGCTTGTGGTCGGTGGGGACGCAACCTGAGGGGTCGTGGTCGCTCGAGCGACCGTCATCCCTCGGATTGCCGCGCGCGGCGGACGCGATCTGAGGGGTTGCGGTCGCCGTAGCGACCGCAACCCCTCAGACTGCCCGCGCCCGGGGGCCCGGCCGACGACCCGGGCGTCGATCGATCGGCTTGACGACGCCGTGCCAACCCCCGCTGCGCAACGCCCGGACGAGCTGGTCGAGCACGACACCCGGCTCGTGCCGGACCACGTAGGACGTGAACACGAGCAGTCGCGGCCCCGCGATCACGACCTCGTTGGCCCGCACCAGGTCCTGCGACCACTGCACCACGCCATGGTGCGGAAGCCCGTGGATCTCGACCGCGACGCCGAGCTCCTCCCACTCGACGTCCAGGTAGTAGCGCCCGTTCGGCGCCCTCACGGCGCGCTGCCGGGTCGGCGTCGGCAGACCGGCCAGGATCACCAGCTCGTCGAAGTCGAGCTCGGGCAACGACTGGAGCCCGCCCTCGGCGTCGAGGACCGACTCGCGCACGAGGCCGGCGCGGCGGACGGGCGAGCGACGATCGAGTGCACGATGCATCCCGCGGGCCTCGACGAGCCCCTGCTGGAACGCCGCGAGGACCGCGGCCCGTGCGTGCCGGTCCGACGCCGCCCATGACGCCAGGTCGATGACGCTGCGCTCGGTCCGTGTGCGTCGCGGCGTGCGGGCGGGGTGGACGTCCTGCTCGCCGAGCCGCGTCGACCAGTGGGTGACGACGCCGGGCAGCTGCGGACGGTCGGCGCCCTCGGGGATCGCGACGTGCACGACCGGCGGCTCGAAGCCGTCCAGGCCGTCGACCGTGATCGCGGTCCCGCCGGCCAGCGCCGCGCCAGGAGGGGAGCCGGCGAGCGCGACCTCGAGCCGGTCGTTCGTGGTGAGGGGTCCGTTGTGGGTGACGTAGACCCCGCGGACCGGGCGCTGCCAACGCCCGGAGCTGACGGCGTGACGGACCCGGGACCGCCCGTGGGCGGCGAAGGCGTCGGCGGCGCGCAGGACACTCATCCGCCCATCGCAGCGCGCCGGGCCGTGCTCTTCCAGGCTCGGTCGGTCGCCTGGGGATGGCCCACGGCACACTCCCGCGCCTGTGGACGGCGCCCCGCTGGCGGACGCAATCTGAGGGATCACGGCCGCTCGGTCGACCGCAATCCCTCAGATTGCGTCCGCCTCGCCTCGAGGGTGAGGGATCGCGGCTGCTCCAGTGACCACAACCCCTCAGATTGCGTCCTCCCGGCGCGGCGCGCCCAGGAACGACCGAGGGCCCGGACCGCGATGCGGTCCGGGCCCTCGTGATTCGACTCAGTTGTCGTAGGACGTGAAGTCGAAGTCGTCCAGCTGGACGGGCGTGGCGTCCGGCGAGCCGAAGCCGTAGTCGTACGACTCGTAGCCCGTGACGGCGTACGCCGCCTGGCGCGCCTCCTCGGTCGGCTCCACCCGGATCTTGCGGTAGCGCTCCAGGCCGGTGCCGGCCGGGATGAGCTTGCCGATGATGATGTTCTCCTTCAGGCCACGCAGCGAGTCCGACTTGCCGTGGATGGCCGCGTCGGTCAGGACGCGGGTCGTCTCCTGGAAGGAGGCGGCCGACAGCCACGACTCGACGGCCAGCGAGGCCTTCGTGATGCCCATCATCTCGGGACGGCCGGCGGCCGGACGGCCACCCTCGGCCACGACGCGACGGTTCTCGGACTCGAACGTCGCGCGGTCGACCAGGTCGCCCGGGATCAGGTGCGCGTCGCCCTGCTCGATGATCGTGACGCGCCGCAGCATCTGCCGCACGATGATCTCGATGTGCTTGTCGTGGATGTCGACGCCCTGGCTCCGGTAGACCTCCTGCACCTCGTCGACCAGGTGCTGCTGCGCCTGGCGCGGACCGAGGATCCGCAGGACGTCCTTCGGGTCGCGGGTGCCCTGCGTGAGCTGCGCACCGGCCTCGACGTGGTCGCCGTCCTGCACGAGCAGGCGCGAACGCTTCGTGACCGGGTACTCCTGCGGGTCCGAGCCGTCGTCCGGCGTGATGACGATCTTGCGCGTCTTGTCGGAGTCGTCGATCGTGACGCGGCCGGCGAACTCCGTGATGGGCGAGAGGCCCTTCGGGGTCCGGGCCTCGAACAGCTCGACGACACGCGGCAGGCCGTGCGTGATGTCGTCACCGGCCACACCACCGGTGTGGAAGGTACGCATCGTCAGCTGCGTGCCCGGCTCACCGATCGACTGCGCGGCGATCGTGCCGACCGCCTCGCCGATGTCGACGAGCTTGCCGGTCGCCAGCGACCGGCCGTAGCACTTGGCGCAGGAACCGGCAGCCGCCTCGCACGTGAGCACGGTGCGGACCCGGACCTCCTCGACGCCGGCCACGACCAGCTGGTCGATCTCGACGTCGCCGAGGTCGCCACCGGCCTCGACCAGCGTCTCGCCCGTCTCGGGGTGCTTGATCTCCAGCGCCGAGGTGCGCGAGTAGACCGACGTCTCGACGTTGCTGGCCTTGACCCGCGTGCCGTCGTCGAGGATCTCGACGATGCCCTTGGGCAGGCCGCGCTCGGTGCCGCAGTCCTCCTCGCGGATGATGACGTCCTGGCTCACGTCGACGAGTCGACGCGTCAGGTAGCCCGAGTCAGCCGTGCGCAGCGCGGTGTCGGCCAGACCCTTGCGGGCGCCGTGGGTGGCGATCGCTCTAGCTGTTCTGGCAGGCATTCTGCGCACGAGTCAGGCGCGTATCAATGGTGCCTTTGCTCAAGAGATCCACGACGCTTTCCTCTCTGGCGTGATCAGCTTTGGTTCAGGTTTCCTCATCTTGCTGGTCATCATTTCCTTCAACAAGAAGGGC
>JALRCA010000103.1 GCA_023257515.1 Aeromicrobium sp. | reverse complement strand
TCATCGCCTAGTTGTATTCGGCCATCACGTTGGTGACAGGCGGCTGATGGGTGGTTGTCCGCCGAGTGCGCTGTGGCGTCGTTCAGTGTTGTAGTGCTCGATCCAGGGTGCAAGGGCTGCTTGTCGGTCGGCGTTGGTGGTGAAGGGTTGGCGGTAGGCCCATTCGGTGGCCAGGGTGCGATTGAGTCGTTCGACTTTCCCGTTCTGCCATGGGCAGTGGGGGCGGATGAACTTCTGGCGGATGCCGAGGTCGGCGCATGCCTGCTTCAGATCGGACGAGTAGCGGTATGAGAATGCGTTGTCGGTGATGAGGCGTTCGATGTGGGTGATGCCGTGGCCGGCGAAGTAGGCCGCGGCCCGTCGCAGGAAGGCCGCGCAGGTCGGCCCCTTCTCATCGGGCAGGATCTCTGAGTAGGCGAGCCGGGAGTGGTCGTCGACGAGTGAGTGGACGTAGTCGTAGCCGATGGGCTTCTTGTCGGTCCGTGCTTGATGGTTCCTCACGGTCTGGCCCCGGGCCCGCCAGCCGCCTCCGTCGGGGATCTTCCCGAGCTTCTTGACGTCCATGTGGACCAGCTCGCCTGGGTGTTCACGCTCGTAGCGGACGGCGGTGGCCTTGGAGGCTTTGATGACCTGGCCGGTCATCGGGTCGCAGTGCGCCAGATAGGGCACCTGGTGACGGCGCAGGATCCTTGAGACTGTCCGAGGTGGCAGGCCAAGACGAGGGCCGAGGACGTCTTGGCCCTCACGGTGCTCGGCCCGCGCAGCCAGCACTCGCTGTTCGACCTCGGCTGGGGTCTTGGTCGGCATCGAGTGCGGCCGCGATGACCGGTCCCGCAGGCCGGGCTCGCCATCGGCGGCGAATCGCTCGACCCAGCGCCGCACGCAGGCGCGAGAGATCCCCATCGCAGCAGCGATATGAGCCTGCTTCCACCCAGCTCGATGGCGCTGGACGATCAGCAGCCGTCCGTGGAACGTGGTGCGGGCATTAGCGTGGGACACGAGAACCTCCGGGTTGGAGTGGGCCTTCGACAAGCCACATCCCACTCGGAGGTTCTCCCACGTTCAACCAGACCCGCCGTCACCAACGTCCTGGCCGGATACACCTAGTCCGCGACCTCGCCGCGCCAGGCGGCGTCCCAGAACCGCCACTCCAGGCGCGTCGCCTCGCGGTACGCCGCGTGCATCGCCGGCACGAGGTGCGGGGCCCGGTCGGCGAGGCGGTCGGCGGTCTCCTCGGCCTGCTGGACCGACGCGGCGAACGCCTCGTCGGCGTACGTCGCGATCCAGCCGGCGTAGGGATGAGCGGCATCGACCGGCAGCATCGAACGCCCGACCTCGAGGTAGACGCGGAAGCACGGCAGCGTCGCCGCGACGGCGACCTCGACCGGCGACGCGGCAGCGTGCGCCAGGAGGTGACCCGTGTAGGCGGCCCCGGTGGGGGTCGGCGGGGCCGTGTCGATCCCGAGTCCGCGGGACCCCAGGTAGTCGGCGTGGAGCTCTCGCTCGGCCAGCACGGCGCCCTGGGCGAAGCCGGCCCAGCGGCCGACGTCCGCGGCGTCCGGCAGCCGCGAGGCCACGAGGGCGAGCGACCGCGCGTAGCCGACCAGGTAGTGCGCGTCGTCCACGAGGTATCGGTCGAAGACCTCCCCCGGGAGCGAGCCGTCGTGCAGCGCGCGCACGAACGGGTGCTCACGGATCTCGGCGACGACGTCATCGACCTGCAGCCAGGCCCGCCCGGACCAGCTCATCGCCGCACCAGGTGGTCGACGGGGCCGTGGCCGGACCCGAGCTCCAGACGGGCGCCGGCGACGAGCGCCTCGTGGAGGAACTCCTTGGCCTGCCGCGTCGCACCGAGCACGTCGAGGCCCTGCACCAGGCCGCAAGCGAGGGCGGACGAGAGCGTGCACCCCGTGCCGTGGGTGTTCGGCGTGTCGACGCGTTCCGCCCGGAGCCAGGTCGACCGGTCCGGCTCGACGAGGAGGTCGTCGCTCGCGTCGCCGCCGGCGTGACCGCCCTTGACGAGGGCGGCGCCGGTCCCGAGTGCGAGCAGCGCGTCGCCGAGCTCCTGGGGCGAGCCGTCGCGTCCGGCGAGGGCTCTCGCCTCCGGCAAGTTGGGTGTCACGACGCGCGAGAGCGGCACGAGCAGCTCGCGGACGGCCGCCTCGGCCTCCTGCGGCAGCAGGCGGTCCCCGGACGTCGCGACCATGACCGGGTCGAGCACGATCGCCGGGTGGTCGTGCAGCTCCGTGGCCACCGTCTCGATCAGCGCCGGGCTCCCCAGCATGCCGATCTTGACCGCGGCGACGTCGAGGTCGTCGAGCACCGCGCGCAGCTGGTCCCTGACCATGGCGACGGGCACCTCGTGGACACCGCGGACCCCGTGGGTGTCCTGCGCCGTGACGGCGGTGAGGACGGTCGCCGCGTGGACGCCGAGCGCACAGGCGGTCTTGACGTCGGCCTGGATGCCGGCCCCGCCCCCCGAGTCCGAGCCTGCCACCGTCAGCACGACGCGCGTCATCGCAGGACACCCCGTGCCGTGAGCGCGTCGTCGACCCGCGCCCGCAACGACCGGGCCGCCGCCCGTGGGTCGGTGGCCGCGCCCACGGCTCGCACGACGGCCACGCCGTCGGCTCCGGCGCGCACGACGTCGGCGACGTTGTCCGCGTCGAGCCCGCCGATCCCGACGAACGGCACCCGGCCGTCGAGCCGGCGGCTCAGCGTGCGCACCCCCTCGAGGCCGAACGGCGTCGACGTGTCGGTCTTGGTCGGCGTGGGGAACACCGGGCTCGCGGCCACGTAGTCGCAGGCCCCGACGGCGCGGTCGTCGTCGAGCTGGTGAAGGCTGTTGATCGACCAGCCGACGACGCGGCCCGGGCCGACCTGCTCCCGCACGACGTGGGGCGGTGAGTCGGAGGTGCCGACGTGCACGCCGTCGCCGTCGACGACCACGTCGTTGCTCAGGACCAGGACGCCCGAGCCGGCGAGGAGCGAACGCAGCCGGGACACGGTGGCGGCGACGTGGTCGGGCGTCGCGGCCTTGTCGCGCACCTGTACGCACGTCACACCACCCTCGACGCCCTCGACCACGACGCGCTCGAGGTCCTCGAACGAGGGGTCGGTCACGAGGTAGAGGCGTACGTCGGGACTGCTCATGCGAGCACCTCGACGCGGACCTCCGAGCGGGCCGGGTCGTCCTTCACGGCGAGTCGGTCGACGAGCGCCACGCGCAACGAGGCGGGGCCCTCGGCCCGCTCCGCGGCGGCCGCTCCGGCAGCCGCCAGCAGGCCCATCGCACCGGTGGCGGCCTCGAACGGGTCGTCGACGACGGCGGTCGCCGCCGCCACGAGCGCGCTCGCCGAGCAGCCGAGCGCCGTGATCATGGGCATCCACGGGTGGCCGCCGTGCACGAGGGCCACGCGATCGGGGTCGGCGACGAGGTCGGACTCACCGCTCACGACGACGACGGCACCGAGCTCGCGCGCGAGGTCCTGGACCACGGGTCGGGCCTGCTCGACCGAGGCGAGGCTGTCGACGCCGCGCGAGGCACCGGTCTGCCCGGCGAGCGCCAGAATCTCACCGGCGTTGCCGCGCACGACGGTCGGCGACAGCGGGAGCAGCGAGGCGACGAGGTCGCGGCGGTAGCGGGTGGCGCCGACGGCGACGGGGTCGAGCACCCAGGGCACGTCGTGCTCGCGGGCCGACGTCGCGGCCGCGAGCATGCCCTCGACCCAGCGCGGGGACGGCGTGCCGATGTTGACGCAGACGGCCGAGGCGATCGCGGCGAGGTCCGCGGACTCCTCGGGGTCGTGGACCATCGCGGGCGACGCCCCGGTCGCGTTGAGCAGGTTGGCCGCCAGGTCCATCGACACGAAGTTCGTGAGGCACTGGACGAGCGGCGACCGCTCGCGCAGACCTGCGGACACGGACAGGACAGGATGCATGGAGTCTCCCTCGCGCCGGTGCTAACCGGATCAGGTTCGGCGGGTGTGATCTCAGCCCCTCGGTGGGGCACCCCGGACGTCCCTCACCCTACAGACCCCGCTCCCCTCGCCCCGCCCCCACGACCCCCCACCCGCTGAACGTGACGAAGTGGCGCCCGAATCCGAAGATCGGGCGCCACTTCGTCACACTCAGCGGGTGGGTGGGGTCAGCGTGCGGCCCCGACGGCGGCAGCCGTCAACGAGCAGCCCCGACGGCGGCAGCCGTCAACGAGCAGCACTGCCCTCGGTGTAGTCCGCGTCCTGCTGCTGCCACGCGAAGTGCGCGCGCAGCGCCTTGCCGGTGGCCTCGATCGAGTGACCGGCCTCCTTCTCGCGCAGCTCGAGGAACTCCTTGGCGCCGTTGTCCTGGTCGTCGATGAAGCGCTTGGCGAACGAGCCGTCCTGGATGTCGGCCAGCACGCCCTTCATGCTCTCCTTGACCTTCGCGTCGATGACGCGCGGACCCGACACGTAGTCCCCGTACTCGGCGGTGTCGGAGATGCTCCAGCGCTGCTTGGCGATGCCGCGCGGGGTGCGCAGGATCCACGACAGATGGCAGGTGCCGACCGGCTTGTGCCGCGAATCGACGACGAAGATTTCCCAGAAGTCGGTCGTCAGATCGTCGTTCGAGCGCAGATAGTCGATCG
>JALRCA010000093.1 GCA_023257515.1 Aeromicrobium sp. | reverse complement strand
GGCGGCACGATCCTGTTCGTCGGCACCAAGCGTCAGGCGCAGGAGCCCGTCGAGGAGCAGGCCAAGCGCGTCGGCATGCCGTACGTCAACCAGCGCTGGCTCGGCGGCATGCTCACCAACTTCCAGACGATGCACCAGCGCCTCCAGCGCATGAAGGAGCTCGAGGAGATCGACTTCGACGACGTGGCCGGTTCCGGTCGCACGAAGAAGGAGCTCCTGCAGATGCGCCGCGAGTACGACAAGCTCAACCGCACCCTCGGTGGCGTCCGCGACATGTCGCGCACCCCGTCGGCGGTCTGGATCGTGGACACCAAGAAGGAGCACCTGGCGGTCGACGAGGCCAAGAAGCTGGGCATCCCGATCGTCGCGATCCTCGACACCAACTGCGACCCCGACGACGTCGACTACCCGATCCCGGGCAACGACGACGCGATCCGTTCCGTCAGCCTGCTCACGCGCGTCGTCGCCGATGCCGTGGCGGACGGTCTGATCGCCCGCGGCGGCTCGAAGACCGGCGAGGAGGAGCCCGGCGCCGAGCTCGGCTCCGGCGAGCCCCTGGCCGACTGGGAGCGCGAGCTCCTCGAGAAGCCGGCCGGCGAGCAGGCTGCCGAGGCGCCCGCTGCCGAGGCCCCGGCCGAGCAGCCCGCGGCCGCTGCCGAGCAGCCGGCCGAGGCACCGCAGAACTGAGCCGCCCCGGCCCGCCGCGATCCGGCGGGTCGGGTCAGCACCACCTCACACCGAACGGGAGAACCCACTCATGGCGATCACCGCCGCAGACGTGAAGAAGCTCCGCGACGCGACCGGCGCGGGCATGATGGACGCCAAGAAGGCCCTCACCGAGGCCGACGGCGACTTCGACAGGGCCGTCGAGATCCTGCGCATCTCGGGCGCGGCGAAGGCCGCCAAGCGTGGCGCCGAGCGCGAGGCGTCGTCCGGCCTCGTCGCGAGCTCGGGCAACGCGATCGTCGAGCTCAACTCCGAGACCGACTTCGTCGCCAAGAACGAGCAGTTCATCGAGCTCGCCAACCAGCTGGCCGAGGCGGCCGACGCGTCCAAGCCCGAGAGCGCCGAGGCCTTCGCCAAGACGCAGCTCGCCGACGGCAAGACCGTCGAGGAGGCGATCAGCGCCCTCGCCGCCGTGATCGGCGAGAAGCTCGAGCTCGGCCGCGTCGCCGCGTTCGACGGCCAGGTCGCGACGTACCTGCACCGTCGTGCCTCCGACCTGCCGCCCGCCGTGGGCGTGCTCGTCGAGTTCACCGGCGACGACGTCAACGCCGCACGCGGCGCCGCCATGCAGGTCGCCGCGATGCGTCCGCGCTACCTGACGCGCGACGAGGTCCCGGCCGACGTCGTGGCCAAGGAGCGCGAGATCGCCGAGGCGAGCGCGCGCGAGGAGGGCAAGCCCGAGCAGGCCATCGGCAAGATCACCGAGGGTCGTCTCAACGGCTTCTTCAAGGAGGTCGTGCTGCTCGACCAGCCGTCGGTGACCGACAACAAGAAGTCGGTCAAGGCGGTCCTCGACGAGGCCGGTGTCGAGCTGACACGCTTCGCCCACATCGAGATCGGCGCCTGAGACACGGCACGACCCCGAACCGACGACGAGAGGAAGCCGATCACCGTGACCATCCAGCAGGCCGACGGTGATCGGCTTTCCTCGTCCGCGCCGGTCCCGGTCCGCCGGGTCCTGCTCAAGCTGTCCGGCGAGGTCTTCGGCGGCGGCAAGCTCGGCATCGATCCTGACGTCGTCAACGGCATCGCCGCCCAGATCGCCGACGCCGTCCGCGACGGTGTCCAGGTCGCGATCGTCGTGGGTGGCGGCAACTTCTTCCGTGGTGCCGAGCTGAGCCAGCGCGGCATGGAGCGCTCGCGCGCCGACTACATCGGCATGCTCGGCACCGTCATGAACTGCCTGGCGCTGCAGGACTTCTGCGAGAAGCAGGGCATCGAGACCCGCGTGCAGTCGGCCATCACCATGGGGCAGGTCGCCGAGCCGTACATCCCGCGGCGCGCGATCCGCCACCTCGAGAAGGGGCGCGTCGTGATCTTCGGCGCCGGAGCGGGCATGCCGTACTTCAGCACAGACACGGTCTCGGCGCAGCGTGCGCTCGAGGTCAAGGCCGACGCGGTGCTCATGAGCAAGAGCGGGGTCGACGGGGTCTACTCCGCCGACCCGCGCACGACGCCCGACGCGCAGCGCTACGACGACCTGACCTTCGCCGACGCCCTGCGCCTCGGCCTCAAGGTGGTCGACGCCGCGGCGTTCGCGCTGTGCATGGAGAACGACCTGCCGATGATCGTGTTCGGCATGGAGGGTGACGGAAACATCGCGCGGGTCCTGCGTGGTGAGAAGATCGGGACGTTGGTCCATGCCGGACCGCGCCCGTCCTGAGGAGGATGACGACGTGATCGACCAGACGCTGCGCGAGGCGGACGACAAGATGTCCAAGGCCGTCGAGCACACCCGCGAGGAGTTCGCCGCGATCCGTACCGGACGTGCGCACCCTGCGATGTTCGCCCAGATCACGGCCGACTACTACGGCACGCCGACGCCGCTGCAGCAGCTCGCCGGATTCCAGGTGCCCGAGCCGCGCACCGTGATCATCAGCCCGTACGACATGGGTGCGAAGGGCGCGATCGAGAAGGCCATCCGCGACTCGGACCTGGGCGTCAACCCGTCCGACGACGGCAAGGTGCTGCGCGTGACGCTGCCCGAGCTCACCGAGGACCGCCGCAAGGAGTACATCAAGCTGGCCAAGTCCAAGGCCGAGGAGGGGCGCGTGGCCGTGCGTGGCGTCCGTCGCAACGCCAAGCAGGCGCTCGACAAGGCCGAGAAGGACTCCGAGATCAGCCAGGACGACAACACGGGCGCCGAGAAGCGTCTCGACGGCCTGACGAAGAAGCACGTCGAGCAGATCGACGAGCTGCTCAAGAACAAGGAGACAGAGCTCCTTGAGGTCTGAGGACGTTCCCGTCGACCCCGACCGGGACGTGCTCCCCGACGGCGTCGACCCGACCGCCCCCGCCGGCTCGGTGACACCTGCCGAGGCCCAGAAGCACGGTCGCGCCGGCCGCAACCTGCCGGCCGCGGTCGGGGTCGGTGTCGCACTCGGTGTCGTCGTCGTGGCGTCGCTGTTCCTGTTCAAGGACGCGTTCGTCGCGGTGGTCGTGGTCGCGCTGGGCATCGGTCTGTGGGAGCTGGGGCGTGCGTTCCGCTCCGCCGGCATCGAGATCCCCCTGCTGCCCGTGCTGACGGGCGGCACGCTCATGTGCGTCGCTGCGTACTACGGCGGCATGGAGACGGCCGCCGTCGCGATGGCGCTGACCGTCATCGGCACGCTCGTGTGGCGCCTGTCCGAGGGAGCCGACGGATTCGTGCGGGACACGAGTGCCGGCATCTTCTCCCTCGCCTACCTGCACCTCATGGGCGTGTTCGTCCTGCTCATGCTCGTCGAGGACGACGGGCCGTGGCGCATCGTGACGTTCATCGTCGCCACGATCGCCTCCGACATCGGCGGCTACGCCGCGGGCGTCCTGTTCGGCAAGCACCCGATGGCCCCGACCATCAGTCCCAAGAAGTCGTGGGAGGGCTTCACCGGGTCGCTGCTCGTCGGCATCGCCGCCGGCATCCTCACGGTCCGGTACGGGCTCGACGGCGAATGGTGGGTCGGCATCGTGCTGGGTGTCGCGGCCGTCGTCATGGCGACGCTCGGCGACCTGTCGGAGTCGCTCATCAAGCGCGACCTCGGCATCAAGGACATGGGAGACCTGCTGCCCGGGCACGGCGGCCTGATGGATCGGCTCGACTCGCTCATCGCGGTGGCTCCGGTCGCCTGGCTGATCCTGCACTACCTCGTCCCGGTCGCCTGACGGCGCGACTCCAGGTCACGACGTGCTGCGCGAGTACGCCGCCGCCATCACGCAGCCGGCCCTGACCGGCGGGCCGGCGCGGTTCGACGAGCTGGCCGGCCCCGACGGCACGCTGCGTCCCGCCTGGCGCCGGCTCGGTGCCGAGGTCTCGGCCCTGACGTCGGACCGCCTGGTCCGGGTGCGCCGCGAGATCGGGAGGGTGCTGTCCGACGACGGCGTCACGTACACCCGTCCGGGCGAGGACTCGCGCCCGTGGCGCCTCGACCCCCTGCCGCTCGTGATCGGCGCCGCGGAGTGGTCCGAGCTCGAGATCGGGCTCACGCAGCGGGCCGAGCTCCAGGCCGCCCTCCTCGACGACCTGTACGGCGAGCGACGCTCCCTCTCGTCGGGAGTGCTGCCCGCCCCCGTCGTGCTGGCGCACCGCGGCTACCTGCGCTCGATGGCGCGACCGGCCGGCGGCGAGGTCGACCCGCTGCTGCTGGGTGCCACCGACCTGGGACGCACGGTGTCGGGGGAGTGGCGGGTGCTCGCCGACCGCACGCAGGCTCCCTCGGGCCTGGGCTACGCCATGGAGAACCGGCGGGTCATCTCGCGCGTGCTGCCCGAGCTGTACCGCGAGGCCGGGCTGCACCGTGTGGCGCCCTACCTGCAGGTGCTGCGCAGTGCGCTCCTGGCCGCCGCGCCCGGTGACGCCGCGAGCCCCCGGGTGGTGGTGCTGACTCCCGGAGCGCAGTCCGAGACCGCCTACGACCAGGCCTTCCTCGCCTCGGCGCTGGGGTTCCCCCTGGTGCAGGGCGGCGACCTGACGGTGCGCGACGGCGGCGTCTGGATGCGGGTGCTGGGGCGACTCGAGCGCGTCGACGTCGTCCTGCGCCGCGTCGACGCCGCCTGGAGCGACCCGCTCGAGCTGCGGGCCGACTCCCAGCTCGGCGTCGCCGGCCTGGCCGAGGCCGTCCGTCGCGGTTCGGTCCGCGTGGTCAACGGGCTCGGGTCGGGCGTGCTCGAGAACCCGGGTCTGCTGCCCTACGCGTCGGCCCTGTGCGAGCTGCTCCTCGACGAGCCGCTCCGGCTGCCGTCCGTGCGCACCCAGTGGCTCGGCGAGCCGCACGACCTGGACACGGTGCTCGCGCGGGTGGAGGCCGGGACCGACCTGGTCCGCTCGCTCGACCGCCCGGGCTGGCGCGCGCCGGCCGCGATCGACGAGGTGCGCGACCTGCTGACCGCGGACCCCCGGCGTTTCGTGGTGCAGGAGGTCGCTCCCGTCGCCCAGGCGCCCACGCTCGACGGCTCGACCGTCGTGCCGCGCGCGGTCGCCCTGCGCGCCTTCACCGTGCGCCACGGCTCCACGTTCCGGCCGCTCGTCGGGGGACTGGGCAGCGTCCTGTCCGGCGACCGCACGATCTCGAGCAAGGACGTGTGGGTGCTCAAGACCGACCCCGCCGATCCCGACCAGGGCCTGTCCGACGTCCTGCCGATGACCAACGTGCGGGCCCCCTCCGCGATGGTCCCGCGGGTCCTCGAGGACATGTTCTGGTTCGGCCGCTACGCCGAACGGGCCGAGGACATGCTGCGCCTGGTGCTGCAGACGCACACGTTCGGCGAGGACTTCCGCGGTCGTCCGCGCTCGACGGGGGGCGCCGTGCTGCGCGTCCTGCGGAACGCGGTCGCCGACCTGAGCCCGGACTCGCGCGACGACCTCGATGCCGAGCTGCGCACCGTGCTGCTGGACGTGCAGCGTCCCGGCTCGGTGGCGCAGTCGATCGCGGCGCTTCGGGACGCGGCCAACGGCTCGCGCGACCAGCTGTCGGCCGATCTGTGGCGCGCCCTCGGCACGATCGGGCGCGCCGTCGCCGCGCTCGCCGAGCGGCCGCGTGGTCACCAGGTCGACGAGAGCGCGGGGGCCATGCTGACCGGTCTCCTCGCCGTGCAGGGCGTGACGGCGCAGATGGTGCACGACCCGAGCTGGCACCTCATCGGCGCCGGGCGCTCGCTCGAGCGAGCCCAGCAGGTCGTGCGGCTCCTGCGCTCGACCGTCACGGAGCGTCGCGGCCTGGACGTCGACCGCGGCGTCCACCAGGCCGTCCTGGCCGCCGCGGAGTCGTCGGTGACCCATCGACGTCGGTACCGCGACTACGTGCGCATCACGACGGTGCTCGACCTGCTGCTCCTCGAGGTCGAGAACCCTCGGTCGTTGCGGGCGTCCCTCGACGCTCTCGCGCACCACGTCGGGTCCCTCCCGGCCTCCACGGGATCGACCCGGCCGGAGCGGCTGCTGCGAGACGTCGTCGAGGAGCTGGAGCGGATCGACCTGGCGACCGTCGCGACGGTCGAGGGCGAGTCCCGACCGCACCTGGAACGACTGCTCGACGCTCTGATCGGCCACCTCGACCGGCTCGCCGACTCGGTCGTCGACGTCCACCTGGCGTCCGGTCCGGCGCGACGTGACCTCGACCTCGGGGGCGTCCGATGAGGTACGCGGTCACCCATCGCACGCGCTATCGCTACGACGCGGACGTGACCGACAGCCTGGCCGTCGCCCACCTGACACCGCGCAGCCTGCCGTGGCAGGTCGTCGACGACGCGGTGGTCGCGGTCGATCCGGAGCCGGCCGACAGCTCGCAGTCGCTGGACCACTACGGCAACGTCGTCACCTACCTGCAGGTCACCGAGCCGCACCGCGAGCTCGACGTCGTGGCGACGAGCGTCGTGGACGTGGTTGCTCCCGCACTCGAGCCCGGGAGCCTCGCCGTGCCCTGGGAGCTCCTGCGACCGCTCGAGGACCCCACGCTGGCGCAGGCGTGGCGGGCCGCCGACCTCGCCCTCCCGTCGCCGCTCGTCGAGCAGCCGGAGGCCGCACACGACTACGCCGCGTCCTCGCTCGTCGCCGGCCGTCCGGTCGGTGAGGCGATCGCCGACCTGCTGCGTCGTCTGCACGCGGACTTCGCCTACCTGCCCGGTGCGACCACTGTCACCAGCACGATCGACGACGTGCTCGAGCGCCGAGCTGGTGTGTGCCAGGACTTCGCCCAGCTGTTCCTGGCATGCGTGCGCAGCCACGGGCTGGCGGCGCGCTACGTCAGCGGCTACCTGGCCACGGAGCCGCCTCCGGGCCAGGAGCGTCTCGTCGGCGCCGACGCCTCGCACGCGTGGGTGGCGGTGTGGCTGGGCGGGGACGAGTGGTGGGCGGTCGACCCGACGAACGACCAGGTCGTCGACGACCGCTACGTCACCGTGGCGTGGGGCCGTGACTACGGTGACGTGCCTCCCCTCAAGGGCGTCATCTTCACCGACGCGACCGAGTCGAGCCTCAGCGTCGAGGTCGACGTCGTCCCGACGCGCGAGGGCGGGGTCGCTCGGGCAGACTGACGGCGTGCGTGCCTTCTCCTGTCGGATCTGCGACAACTCCCTGTTCTTCGAGAACTCCGTCTGCGTCTCGTGCGGCACGAACCTGGCCTTCAGCCGGGCCGAGCGCGACATCGTGCCGTTGGGCGACGACGGGACCTACGTCGACGCCGACGGAGCCGTGTGGCACGTCTGCGTGAACCTTCCGCTGTCGGGGTGCACCTGGTTGACGTCCGCGCCGGGGACCCAGTGCTCGAGCTGTCGGCTGACGCGGACCCGACCGAACGACGAGGACCTCGAGGGCCTGTCGCAGTACCCGGTGGCCGAGCGCGCGAAGCGCCACCTCGTGGTCGAGCTCGACGAGCTGGGCCTGCCGGTGCGTGAGCAGGAGAGCGAGGGGGACGGGGGCCTGGCGTTCGACCTGCTGTCGAGCGTCGACGAGAACGTCGTCATCGGGCACCAGGACGGTGTCATCACGATCGACCTGGCCGAGGGGGACGACGCCCACCGCGAGAAGGTCAGGGTGGAGCTCGCCGAGCCGTACCGCACGATGCTCGGCCACATGCGCCACGAGATCGGGCACTACTACGAGTCCGTCCTCGCCGTCGGCGACGACCTCGACCGGGTCCGCGAGGTCTTCGGTGACGACACCTTGGACTACCAGGCCGAGATCGATCGTCACTACTCCGAGGGACCACCCGAGGGCTGGGAGCAGGACTACATCTCGCAGTACGCGACGATGCACCCGTTCGAGGACTTCGCCGAGACCTTCGCCCACGTTCTGCACATTCGCGACACGATCGGCACGGCGCGCGCCTACGGCCTCGTGACGGTCGACCCCGACGCCTTCACGTCCTTCCGCGACCTCGTCACCGGTGTGTGGGTGCCGCTGAGCATCGGCCTGAACCAGATCAACCGCTCGATGGGCGAGGGCGATCTCTACCCCTTCGTGCTGCCCGAGACGGTGCTCGACAAGCTCGAGCTCGTGGCGGACCTCGTGCGCTCCGCCTGATCACGACGCGCTCCCGCGAGGGGCCGCACCCGTGTACGTTGTGGCGCGAGGCCGCGCGCGTCCGCCGGCCCAGGGGCACAGGAGGACGATCAGTGGGACTCATCCAGGCGGCGATCGGAGCGGTCGGCGGCACGCTCGGCGACCAGTGGCTCGACTTCTACGGAGTGCCGGCCGGCACGTCCTCGACGGCGGCCATCGTGCCGGCCGTCCGGCAGGGCCAGGACGCCCGTGGGCGCGGCAGCAACACCCGCGACTCCGGCAACGTCATCACCAACGGCTCCAAGATCATCGTGCCGCCGGGCTACGGCGTCGTGCTGCTCGAGAACGGCGCCTTCACGGGCTTCGCGGCCGAGCCCGGCGCCTACGTCTGGAGCTCGGACGAGCCGGCGTCGCAGTCGGTGTTCGCCGGTGACGACCTGGTCGGTGCGGTCGTCAAGCAGAGCTGGGAGCGGTTCAAGTTCGGCGGGCGGCCCGCGACGCAGCAGACCGCGATCTTCGTCGCGATCAAGGAGCTCCCGAACAACCGCTTCGGCACGCAGTCGGAGATCTACTGGGACGATGCCTTCCTCGGCACGCAGGTCGGGGCCATCACGCGCGGCACCTACACGCTCAAGATCACCGACCCGCTGACCTTCATCCACAACTTCGTGCCCGCCGAGGTCATCACCGGGGGAGCGACCTTCGACTTCACCGACATCGACAACCCCGCGGGCGAGCAGCTGTTCAACGAGGTCGTCGGGTCCCTGGCCCCGGCGTTCTCGATGTACACCAACGACCCGGCCAAGGGGAACCGCATCACCCGGCTGCAACAGGACTCGATCGGGTTCGCCCAGTCGCTGTCGGCGGCCGTCGAGCAGAACTACCAGTGGAAGACCGACCGCGGCCTCGAGATCGTCAAGACCGCCATCATCTCGATCGAGTACGACGCCACCACCCGCGAGCTGCTCACCAAGGTGCAGCGTGCGGACGCCCTGTCGGGGGCGCGCGGCAACTCCAACCTCCAGGCGTCGGTCGCTGAGGGCATCGAGTCCGCGGGCGAGAACGCGGGCACGCAGGGGATCATCGGCATGGGGATGGGCATCAACAGCGTCGGAGTCGGCGGACTCCAGCAGCCCACCACACCGCCCGGTGGTGGCCCGGCCCCTGCCGCACCTGCCGAGCCCGCCCCGGCGGCGCCGGCTGCGGGAGCGGCGGCCGACGACCCGGTCGCCGCGCTCAAGCGCGCCAAGGAGATGCTCGACGCGGGCCTCATCACCCAGGCCGACTACGACGCCGCCAAGTCCAAGGCGCTCGGGCTCTGACATGACGCAGGACCACGTCTCGCCCGGTCCCGGTCAGGGCCCGCCCGACCACACCGTCGCCGACGAGATCGCCGCCGCCCGCGCCGAGGCCGAGCAGGGCGGGCCCCCGCCCGGCCCCACCGTGGAGTCGGTCAACGAGACCCTCAAGGACGGCATCAACCGCTGCTCGGCGTGCGGGTCCACCGACGTCCGGCTGCGGGGCTCCACGGGCATGCTCGTCTGTCTCTTCTGCCGCCACGAGTGGCAGGAGGAGCGGGTCGAGGAGGCGCTCGGACTGGGGGTGGGCATCGACGAGCTCGAGGGCACCGTCGTGCTCGGGGGCGCTGCCGACATCGCCGACGAGAACGACGTCCTGACCTTCACGTGCGAGGCGTGCGGCGCCGAGGTCGTGGTCGACACGGCGCACGCCATGAACGCCCGGTGCCACTGGTGCCGCCACACCCTCAACGTCAACCGGCAGGTGCCGAACGGTGCGGTGCCCGACGCCGTCCTGCCGTTCAAGCTCACGAAGGACGAGGCCGTCGCACGGATCAGCGACTTCGCCGGCAAGCGACGCTTCTTCGCGCACCGCCAGTTCCGCAAGGAGTTCACGCCCGACAACGTCCTGGGCGTCTACCTGCCCTACCTCGTGGTCGACGCCCGGGCCGAGGCCGACTACTGGGGCAAGGGCGAGGTGCAGACGCGTCGCTGGACCGAGAAGCACGGCAACAGCTCGACCACCTACTACGCGGCCGACGTCTACGACGTGCAGCGGTCCGTGCGGTTCACCGTCGACGACCTCACGGTCGAGGGCTCGTCGGAGCGGCTCACCACCGGGCCGACCAACACGAACAACATCATCAACACGATCCTGCCCTTCGACACGAAGAACGCGGTGCGCTGGAACGCCAGCTACCTCGTCGGGTTCACGAGCGAGAAGCGCGACCTCGACGTCGACGCGCTCGCTCCGCGGGTCGAGGACCAGTTGCTGTCCGTCGGCCGGTCGCAGGTGCAGGGGACGTTGGGCACCTTCGACCGCGGCGTGCGCTGGGAGCAGGAGAAGCTCGACGTCGGCGGCACGCGGTGGGTCTCGATGTACCTGCCGGTGTGGCTCTACTCCTTCCAGCGCAAGCCGGGCGACCTGGTCCACTACATCGCGGTCAACGCCCGGACGGGCGAGACGATGGGCAGCATCCCGGTCTCGCAGCCCAAGCTGCTCCTCGCGGCCATGACCGTCGGCACCGTGCTCGAGGGAGCCGCCCTCGCCTTCCTGGGAGCGTCCGCATGATGAGTCTCGATCTCCCTCACGTGGTGCTCGCCTCGAGCGACGACGGCAGCCTGCTGTGGCTGCTGGCAGCCGGACCGGCCGGAGCTGCGGCGACGTACTGGGCCGTCTACCGGTACTACCGCAACACCGACAAGTCCCACGCGTTCGAGCGTGACACGATCATCGCCGCCGAGCCGGTCCAGGGCGGTGAACGCAAGGTCGACCACGTCTCGCGCACGCAGCGTTCCGACATCGACGGCGACAACAGCGACAAGCACCGCGAGCGGGTGCACCGGGCTCGCTGAGCCCTGGATGCCTGGGATTCGGGGATCCCTGGTGTCGTCTGGGAGGATGGTGCGGTGAGCGAGCCCATCAAGACCCTGCCGCTCGTCCTCGAGCCTCCCCGTGGCCGCGGCAAGCCGCCGCGGCACCTCGCCGACTTCTCCGCCGACGAGCGCAAGGCCGCGGCCGAGGAGCTCGGCCTGCCCGCGTTCCGCGTCAAGCAGGTCGCGCACCACTACTTCGCGAGGCTGCAGCGCGACCCCGAGGCCATGACCGACCTGCCGGCCGCGCAGCGCGACGCGATCGCCGAGGCGCTGCTGCCGCCGCTGCTCTCGACCGTCCGTGTTCAGGAGGCCGACCGCGGCACGACCCTCAAGACGCTGTGGAGGCTCTTCGACGGGGCGCTCGTCGAGTCGGTGCTCATGCGGTACACCGACCGGGCCACGGTGTGCGTCTCGAGCCAAGCCGGTTGCGGCATGGCCTGCCCGTTCTGCGCGACCGGCCAGGGTGGGCTGCAGCGCAACATGAGCACCGCCGAGATCGTCGACCAGGTCGTCGACGCCGCAGCGGCCATGGCCCATGGGCGCGTCGCGGGCGGCCCCGGACGCCTCTCGAACGTGGTGTTCATGGGCATGGGCGAGCCGCTGGCGAACTACAAGGCCGTCGTCGGCGCGGTGCGCCGCATGACGTCGCCGGCCCCCGACGGCCTCGGCATGTCGGCCCGCAACATCACGGTCAGCACCGTCGGCCTGGCGCCGCGCATGCGCCAGCTGGCCGACGAGGGCGTGCCCGTCACCCTGGCCCTCTCGCTGCACGCTCCCGACGACGAGCTGCGCGACGAGCTCGTGCCGATCAACACGCGCCACAGCGTCGAGGAGGCCGTGTCCGCGGCCAAGTACTTCTTCGACGTCACGGGTCGTCGCGTCTCGATCGAGTACGCCATGATGCGCGACATCAACGACCAGGCCTGGCGTGCCGACCTGCTCGCCGACGTGCTGCTCGCCCACGGCGACGGCCGGGGC
>JALRCA010000076.1 GCA_023257515.1 Aeromicrobium sp. | reverse complement strand
GAAGCGCACCCGCTCCAGGCCCTCGATCTCCCCGCACGCGCGCAGGAGCTTGCCGAACGCGAACCGGTCGCCCAGCTCCACGCCGTAGGCGTTGACGTTCTGGCCGAGCAGCGTCACCTCGACGACGCCGTCGGCGACGAGCGCCTCGACCTCGGCGAGGATCTCGCCCGGTCGGCGGTCCTTCTCCTTGCCGCGCAGGCTCGGCACGATGCAGAACGTGCACGTGTTGTTGCAGCCGACGCTGATCGAGACCCAGGCGGCGAAGACCGAGTCGCGCTTGGTCGGCAGGGTCGACGGGAACACCTCGAGCGACTCGAGGATCTCGACCTGGGACTCCTCCTGCACGCGGGCCCGCTCGAGCAGGACGGGCAGCGAGCCGATGTTGTGGGTGCCGAAGACGACGTCGACGTAGGGAGCGCGCTTCGTGATCGTGTCGCGGTCCTTCTGGGCGAGGCATCCGCCGACCGCGATCTGCATCCCCGGGTTCTCGGCCTTGATGCTCGCGACGTGCCCGAGGTTGCCGTACAGCTTGTTGTCGGCGTTCTCGCGCACCGCGCAGGTGTTGAACACGACGAGGTCCGGGGTGCCCGACTCGGCCTTCTCGTAGCCCGCGGTCTCCAGCAGGCCCGACAGCCGCTCGGAGTCGTGCACGTTCATCTGGCACCCGTAGGTGCGCACCTCGTAGGTCTTCGTCATGACCGATCCATCGTACGTGAGGCGTCAGCCGCGCCGAGCGTCGTCGGCCCCGAGGAGGTCGATCCAGACGTGCTCGAGGCCGGTCGGGTCGATCTCGTCGGCCGACACGACGACGCGAGTCCTCAGGCCCGGCGTCGGGAGGTGCACCGTGACGTCGGCGTCGCCCAGCGCGAGGGACTGCCCCGGCGTGGCGATCTGGACGTCACAGAGCACGAGGCGATCGATCGCCTCCTCCTGGGCCAGCGATCGGACGTGGAACGTGGCCGTCGCCCAGCTCCAGTCCCCCTCGCACCGCTCCGCCTCGACGTCCTGGGCGTGACGCACGCTCACGGTGACGACGTCGCGCCCCACCGCGACGACACCGTCGAGCTCCGTGGGCACCCCCGCAGCGGGATCGCCCACGATCGCGATGCCCCAGTGCCACGGTCGCGTGAACGTCACCTCGGCGATCGGCTGCACCGTCCCAGCCTAGTGAACCCGAACGCGCCGGTGCGCGCGCTCACATCCTCGCGAGCAGCTGACGCATGCGGTCGATCTCGGCCGTCTGGTCGGCGGCGATCCCCGTGGCGAGCTCGTTGATGCGTTGGTCGGAGCCCAAGCGTGCGACCTTGCTCGACATCTCGAGCGCTCCCTGGTGGTGCAGCACCATGAGGGTCAGAAACTGCTTGTCGAAGGCTCGGCCACGCGCCTTCTTCAGAGTGGCGAGCTGCTTCTCGCTCGCCATGCCGGGCATCGAGTCCACGTCGTGACCGCCGTGCGAGCCATGGTCGCCGTGCCCGCCGAGGCGTCCCATGGGGATGCGGCCGCTCTCGATCTGCGCCTTCGTCGGGGCCTTGAGGCCCTGCTCGCGGAGCCAGCTCGCCATCTGCACGATCTCGGGGCGCTGGGCACCGTCGATGCGATCGGCCAGCACCCGGACAGCCCGGCTGCCACCGGCCTGCGGCGCCAGCTCGGCCATCTCGAGCGCCTGGGCGTGGTGCGGGATCATCATCTGCGCGAACTCGACGTCCGCGTCGTTGGCGCGCTGCGGTGCGACCGTGGGCGCCTCGTCCAAGGTCTTGGACTTCTCACCCGGCTTGCCGGGCTGCACGACGGTCCCGTCGACCGGACGACGTTCGTCGCCATCGCCGCTGCACGCCGCCAGGCCGAGCGTCATCACGACGGCCGCCACGACCGTCGTGGAGCGTCGAGCACCCCGCATGTCACGTCCTCCCCGATCCGCCGCCCGACGTTGCTTGTCACGAGTGGCGCTTTCGGGTGAGGATAAACGAGCCATCGGGGGAAGGAAAACCACACATGCGTGCACGCCGTCGAGCGCCAGAAGCGCTCGCGCTCGCCATCGCCACCTGCGGGATCGCCGCAGCGCTGCTCAGTCCGGCCGAGGCCGCGACACCCGTCGCAGCCTCCAAACCGGCCGATCCATGCGTCGGGGCCAAGACGCTGTCGGAGGCCGACCGGCTCGCGGGCAACTGCCTGCCCGGCAACGACATCGCGAAGCTGCGCGGTGGGACGAGTGGGCTCCAGCCCGGCGAGCAGGCGAGCAGCCCGAACGCCAGGCTCGTCGCTAACCTGCCCAAGCAGGGAGCGTTCGACAGCCTCTCGGCCCTGAACACCGACCTGGCATTCCAGGGCAAGTACGCGTTCGCGGGCAACTACAACGGTTTCACCGTCTACGACATCTCGCGCCCGACCAAGCCGAAGGCCGTCACCCAGGTCGTGTGCCCCGGGTCGCAGAACGACGTCTCGGTCTACGACGACATCCTGGTCCTGAGCACCGACTCCTCGCGGAGCGACTCCTCGTGCCAGAGCACGACGCAGCCCGCGACCCAGAAGAGCTCGTGGGAGGGCGTCAAGGTCTTCGACATCTCGGACCCGCGCAAGCCCGAGTACGTCGCGGCCGTCGAGACGCCGTGCGGCTCGCACACCCACACGCTGGCGCCGGAGCGCTCGAAGGGCCATGGCAAGGCCAAGGGCCACGGCGCCAAGAACCTGTACGTCTACGTCTCGTCGTACTCCCCGGACGCCTCGTTCCCGGACTGCCAGCCGCCGCTGGACTCGATCAGCGTCGTCAAGGTGCCGGTCGAGAAGCCGTCCGCGGCCGCGATGGTCTCGCAGCCGGTGCTGTTCCCCGACGGAGGCAATCCGAAGGGCAACTACTCCAGCGAGACGAGTGGCTGCCACGACCTGACCGCCTACCCGAGCAAGGACGTCATGGCCGGTGCCTGCATGGGCGACGGCATCCTGCTCGACATCAGCGACCGCGCGAAGCCCAAGGTCACCGAGCGGGTCCGTGACACCGAGAACTTCGCGTTCTGGCACTCGGCGACGTTCAACAACGACGCCACCAAGGTCGTCTTCACCGACGAGCTCGGCGGCGGCGGAGCGCCGACCTGCAACGAGACCGTCGGCAAGACCAAGGGCGCGAACGGGATCTACGACATCACCCGCAAGGGCTCACTGAAGTTCCGCAGCTACTACAAGATCCCGCGGCCCCAGGCCAACACCGAGAACTGCGTCGCCCACAACGGTTCGCTCGTGCCCGTCAAGGGCCGCGACGTCATGGTGCAGGCGTGGTACCAGGGCGGCTGGTCGATGTTCGACTTCACGGACTCCGCCAAGCCCAAGGAGATCGCCTGGTTCGACCGAGGGCCGCAGGACGCCGACACGCTGACGGTCAGCGGTCCGTGGTCGACGTACTACTACAACGGCTACATCTACTCCAACGAGATCCAGCGTGGGTTCGACGTCTTCAAGGTCGTCGACCGGCGGATCAAGAGCGCGGAGCGGGTCCGGTTCGGCGAGCTGAACCCGCAGAGCCAGCCGCGGTACCGGGAGTAGCAGCAACCCACGATCGCACCGACCGCCGGTGAACCTCCCACTCTCCCTCCACCGGCGGTCGGTGCACCCGCCGCGGCCTCACGCAGGTAACGATTCGGTTGCGGCCTTGCGGCGCACCCCGCGCCGACCGATAGGTTTCGCTGCATGGCGGACAGACCCATGGTCGCCATGCGGGGTGTGCAGAAGCATTTCGGCGCCCTGCATGTGCTCCAGGACATCGAGCTCGACGTGGCACCCGGCGAGGTCGTGGTGGTCATCGGACCCTCGGGGTCGGGCAAGTCGACCTTGTGCCGGACGATCAACCGGCTCGAGACGATCGACGAAGGCTCGATCGAGATCGAGGGCCGGCCCCTGCCCCAGGAGGGCAAGGCGCTCGCGCAGCTGCGCGCCGACGTGGGCATGGTCTTCCAGTCGTTCAACCTGTTCGCGCACAAGACGGTCCTCGAGAACGTCACCCTCGGACCGGTGAAGGTCCGGGGCGTCGCGAAGGCCGACGCCGAGAAGCGCGGTCTCGAGCTCCTCGAGCGCGTCGGCGTCGCGAGCCAGGCCGGCAAGCTCCCGGCCCAGCTCTCCGGCGGCCAGCAGCAGCGCGTCGCCATCGCGCGATCGCTCGCGATGGAGCCCAAGGTCATGCTCTTCGACGAGCCGACCTCTGCGCTCGACCCGGAGATGATCAAGGAGGTCCTCGACACCATGGTCTCGCTCGCCCAGGGCGGCATGACGATGGTCGTCGTGACCCACGAGATGGGCTTCGCCCGGACCGCTGCCGATCGTGTCCTGTTCATGGCCGACGGTCGCATCGTGGAGCAGAACACCCCGGAGGAGTTCTTCACGAACCCGCAGAGCGAGCGCGCCCGCGACTTCCTCGACAAGATCCTCAAGCACTGACCCCGCGCAGACCAGACCTGCGCACATCTCGGGAACCAACCGATCGGGAGGCACGATGAGAAAGCTCCGCACCATCCGACTGGCGGCCGTGGCCGCAGCGGCGATGCTCGCCGTCACGGCCTGCGGCAACGCCGGCTCCAGCGACGACGAGGCGTCGAAGAACACCTACGAGGTCGTCAAGGACCCGTCGTTCGAGTCGGGCAGCCGCATGGCCGCGCTCAACGAGGCCGGCAAGATCAAGATCGGCGTCAAGTTCGACCAGCCGGGCGTCGGCTTCAAGACCGCCACCTCTGACACGCCGACCGGCTTCGACCCGGAGATGGGCAAGATCATCGCCGGTCAGCTGGGGCTCGAGCCCTCGGACATCAAGTGGGTCGAGACGGTCTCCGACAACCGCGAGCCGTTCCTGCAGAAGGGCACGGTCGACCTCGTCATCGCGTCCTACTCCATCACCGACGAGCGTCGTCAGGTCGTCGGGCAGGCCGGGCCCTACTACGTCACCGGCCAGAGCCTCCTCGTGGCCAAGGACGACGACTCGATCAAGGGTCCGGACGACCTCAAGGGCAAGAAGGTCTGCTCGGTCACCGGCTCGACCTCGATCGCCACCGTCGAGGAGAAGTACGGGGCCAAGCCGGCCGGCTTCGACACGTACTCCGAGTGCGTCGACCAGCTGAAGAACGGTAGCGTCGACGCGGTGACGACCGACGGGGCGATCCTGCTGGGCTACGCCGCCCAGGCGCCGGACGAGCTCAAGGTCGTCGGCGAGCCGTTCTCGGAGGAGCGCTACGGCATCGGCTACTCCAAGAAGTTCCCGGAGCTGTGCCAGTTCCTGAGCGACTCCATCGAGAAGTCGTTCACCGACGGCGACTGGAAGAAGGCGTTCGACGCCACGCTCGGCAAGTCCGGCAGCGACGCGCCGGAGACGCCGAAGCTCGACGGCTGCAGCAACTGACACCCGTGAGGTGCCGGGCCTCAGGGGCCCGGCACCTCATCGGGTCGGCGCCGCCGACCCTGACCTGACCGAACGGTGGTGACATGGACGCCCTGACCGACAACGCGTCGGCGATCCTCGACGGCTTCTGGCTCACGATCCAGCTACTCGTCGTGAACGGCATCGGCGCGCTCGTGCTCGGCACGCTCGTGGCCTCGCTGCGCCTGAGCCCCGTCCCCGTCATGCGGGCCGTCGCAGGCCTCTACATCACCGTCTTCCGCAACACCCCGCTGCTGGTACTCATCGTCATCACGTACTTCGGGCTCCCCGAGGTCGGCATCCAGCTCGGGTTCTTCACGCGGATCTCGATCGCGATGTCGGTCTACACCTCGACCTTCATCGCCGAGGCCCTGCGTTCGGGCGTCAATGCCGTCCCCCTGGGCCAGGCCGAGGCCGCGCGGTCGATCGGGATGCCGTTCACCATGACGCTCACCCAGGTCGTGCTGCCGCAGGCCGTGCGCGCCACCGTGCCGCCGATGGCCAGCGTGCTGATCGCCCTGACCAAGAACACGTCGCTCGCCGCGGGCTTCGGACTGGCCGAGGCGACGTTCCGCCTCAAGGGCCTGGTCAACGACTACGCCACCGAGCGATGGGTGATCTTCTTCGGGATCGCCCTCGGCTACATCGTCATCGTCGAGGTCATCTCGTTCGGGGCCGCCCGGCTCGAGCGCCGTTGGAGGGTCGCATGAGCACGTCCGTCCTGTTCGACGCCCCGGGGCCCCGGGCTCGCCGCAGGCACCGGCTGCTGGGGGTCGCCACCGCGCTCGTCGCCGTCGCGGTCCTCGTCGCGGTGGTGCTGCGCCTGCAGGACCGCGGCCAGCTCACGGCTGCGAAGTGGGAGGTCTTCGCCACCCCCGCCTACGTGCAGGTGCTGCTCGAGGGTCTGCTCGACACCCTCAAGGCGGCCGTCGGCGCGATCCTGCTCGCGCTCGTCTTCGGACTCGTGTTCGGCGTCGGCAAGCTCTCGTCCAGCCGACTCGTCCGCTGGACGAGCTGGACCGTCGTGGAGTTCTTCCGCGCCGTCCCCCTGCTGATGCTGATCATCTTCGTGTGGACCATCTGGAGCGAGACGATCGGCTCTCTGTGGTCCCTCGTGATCGGCCTGGCCCTCTACAACGGTTCCGTCCTGGCCGAGGTCTTCCGCGCCGGCATCCAGGCCGTCCCCAAGGGCCAGTCCGAGGCCGCCATGGCGATCGGCCTGCGGCCCTCGCAGACGATGCGCATCGTCCTGCTGCCGCAGGGCATCAAGATCATGCTGCCCTCGATCGTCAGCCAGTTCATCGTCGCGCTGAAGGACACGAGCCTCGGCTACGTCATCCTGGCGCCGGGTCTGACCTACGCCGGCAAGCTGATCTGGGGCGAGTTCGACAACCGCCTGGCCACCGGCCTGGTGCTGGCCGCGATCTACATCGTGGCGAACTCACTTCTGAGTCTGGTCGTCACGTGGCTGCAGCGACGCCTCGGTGCCAAGCCCCTCGAGATCGTGCCGGCACAGATGCAGTCGCAGGCCGAGGCCCGCTGAGTCAGCGCTTCTTGGGCGTGACCCACAGGTGGATCGTGCCCTGCACGGTCACGGTGCCGTCCTTGAGCGCGGCCTTCACCGTGATCGGGACGTCAGGACCGTCCGCCCAGTCCTCGGGAGTCGATTCCGCCGTGCAGTAGAGGTCGCCGTCGGACTTGGCCAGGTACTCGACCTCCATGCCCTTGGGCAGCCAGCGCGAGTCCGACGGGCACGTCGCCTCGGCCAGCAGGCCCATGGCGGCCTCGAGACCATTGCAGGCCGCGATCGCGTGGACCGTGCCGATGTGGTTCTGCACGCTGCGTCGCTTCGGGATCTTGATCTCGGCACGGTGCGGCGACATCTCACGCACCTGCAGGTGGATCGAGGCGAAGTACGGCGCCATCTGGCTGTAGAACAGCGAGAAGATGCGCTTGCCCTGGGGCAACGCCGTGATCTGCTTGTACCGGTCGAGCGTCGAGGCCATGGCCGGGAGTCTAACCATGACAGCAGCACTGGCAACGTCCGGGCGACCCGGCCGAGGCCGTGAGGGTCATCGACCTAGGCTGGCACCGTGACAGCGGAGCTCTCCCCCACCTCGTACGCGCTCCTCGGACTCCTGGCCTTCGACGCCAGCACGTCGGAGTCGGGACTCACCGGGTACGAGCTCAAGCAGCGCGCCGACCGGACCCTGCGGTTCTACTGGGTGTCCCCCGCGATGAGCCAGATCTACACCGAGCTCGACCGTCTTGACGGCCGAGGGCTCGTCGTCTCGACGGACGTGTCCGAGGGCAAGCGCCCGTCTCGACACTTCAGCATCACTCCCGAGGGCCTCGCCTGCCTTCGGGCCTGGCTCACCGACCCGGACGAGTCGCTGTTCCCGACGCTCAAGCATCCCGTCGCTCTCCGCCTGCTCATGGGCGCGCTCGCCTCGCCCGAGGACGTCGACCGCATGCTTAGCCAGTACCTCGAACGACTCGCCGAGCGAAAGGCCGAGCTCGAGGCCGTCCGCGAGATGCTGGCCGACCGACGCGAGGTCCGGTTCCCGGCGCGCGTCGCGGACTGGGGCCTGTCGTACTACGAGTCCGAGCGCGACATCGTCGAGCGGCTCCGCGAGCAGATCGCCGCAGAGCCGCCCGACGCGACCTGAGTCAGAGCGACTCGATCGGGACGGGATCCGCCTCCAGCTCCTCGCGCACGACGTCGAACGCGACCTGAGGGGCGTAGCCCTTGCGCGCCAGCATCCCGGTCAGTCGGCGGACCTGGACCGAGGGATCGAGACCCTGGACCGAGCGCAGCTTGCGCTGCACGAGCCGGTGCGCCGTCTCTCGCTCGGCGTCCGGGTCGACCTCGGCCAGGACCTCGCGCACGATCTCGTCGTCGACACCCTTGCGGCGCAGCTCCATGGACAGCACTCGCGACGCCGTGCCCTTGGTGCGCTGGCGCGAGTCGACCCACGCCCGAGCGAAGGCCTCGTCGTCGACGAGACCCACCTCCTCGAACCGGTCGAGCAGCCGCGTCGCGACGTCGTCGGGCACGTGCTTCTTGGCCAGGGACTCGGCCAGCTCCGCCCTGCTGCGCGGGCGATCGGTCAGCCGTGCCAGCAGGATCGATCGCCCCACCGACTCGGGGTCGGCGTCCGGGTCGAACGCCTCGTCCCGCGTCTCGTGCTCCCCCGCGGCAGCCATCGGCTCAGAACTCCAGGTCGGAGACCGTCGAGACGGCGTCCGGCTCGGTCTCCTCGGCCGCGTCGCCGGTGATACCGAGGTGCGTCATGATCTTGTGCTCGAGCTCGAGCGCCAGGTCCGGGTTGTCCGCGAGGAACTGACGGGCGTTCTCCTTGCCCTGGCCAAGCTGGTCGCCCTCGTAGGTGTACCAGGCACCCGCCTTGCGCACGAAGCCCGCCTCGACACCCACGTCGATCAGGCTGCCCTCACGACTGATGCCCTTGCCGTACATGATGTCGAACTCAGCCTGCTTGAACGGCGGAGCCATCTTGTTCTTGACGACCTTGACGCGCGTGCGGTTGCCCACCATGTCGGTGCCGTCCTTGAGCGTCTCGATGCGACGGACGTCGAGACGGACCGAGGCGTAGAACTTGAGCGCCTTGCCGCCCGTGGTGGTCTCGGGCGAGCCGAACATGACGCCGATCTTCTCGC
>JALRCA010000156.1 GCA_023257515.1 Aeromicrobium sp. | reverse complement strand
GTACGTGCGGCCGAAGATCGCGCGCATGTCGTCGATCTGGCCGACCTGGTCGGACTCCTCGCCGCCGGTGCCGAAGTACGCACGGTCGGCGGCGGAGACGATCGGGAAGATCGAGCGGCTGACCGAGACCCGGGGGGCGTGGTCGTGGCCGGCCTCGGCCCAGGCGTCGCGGAAGACCCGGATCTGCTCGGCCTGCTGGACGTGGAAGGGCTGGCCGCCCTCGTCCTCCTTGAGCGTGGAGCTCATCAGGTTCATGCCGAGCCCGGCGGCCCAGCGGGCGGTGCCGTTGGAGGCGGCGCCCCACCACAGGCGGTCACGCAGGCCCTCGGAGTGCGGCTCGATGCGCAGCAGGCCCGGCGGGTTGGCGAACATCGGGCGCGGGTTGGGCTGGGCGAAGCCTTCGCCCTTGAGCACCTCGAGCAGCACCTCGGTGTGGCGCCGGGCCATGTCGGCCTCGGTCTCGCCGTCCGCCGGCGCGTAGCCGAAGTAGCGCCAGCCGTCGATCACCTGCTCCGGTGACCCGCGCGAGATGCCGAGCTGCAGCCGGCCGCCGGCGATGAGGTCGGCGGAGCCGGCGTCCTCGGCGAAGTACATCGGGTTCTCGTAGCGCATGTCGATCACGCCGGTGCCGATCTCGATGCGGCTCGTGCGGGCGCCGACGGCGGCCAGGAGCGGGAACGGCGAGGCGAGCTGGCGGGCGAAGTGGTGCACGCGGAAGTAGGCGCCGTCGGCGCCCAGCTCCTCGGCGGCGACCGCCAGGTCGATGGACTGCAGCAGGACGTCACCGGCCGAGCGGGTCTGCGACTGGGGTGATGGCGTCCAGTGGCCGAACGACAGGAATCCGATGTTCTTCATGGCCCTGCCAGCATCCCACGGGGCCGGTCACGGGCCGCCGCGCGCGGGCGGCGAGGGGACGCAATCTGAGGTTTCGTGGTCGCTGCGGCGACCGTGGTCCCTCGGATTGCGCGCCGTCGCGGCGAGACCTGAGGGCTCGTGGTCGCCCGGACAACCACGACCCCTCAGGTTGCGTCCACGCGGGGTCTCAGTCGGCGACCCTCACGTGGGCGGCGGCGCGGCGGGCGGTGGCGCGGGCGGACTCGACGTCCTCGCCGAGGGCGAGCGCGACGGCCATGCGGCGCCGGCCAGAGACCGCGGGCTTGCCGAAGACCCGCAGGTCGGTGTCGGGCTCCGACAGAGCCAGGTCGAGGCCGGCCAGGCGCGGAGCCTCGATCTCGCCCTCGAGCAGCACGGCGGCCGAGGCGGCCGCGCCCCGGGTGCGGACGCGGGGGATCGGCAGGCCGAGGACGGCACGCACGTGCAGCGCGAACTCCGACAGGTCCTGCGAGGCGAGCGTGACGAGTCCCGTGTCGTGCGGGCGCGGCGACAGCTCGGAGAACACGACCTCGTCGCCCACGACGAACAGCTCGACGCCGAACAGTCCTCGCCCGGCGTCGCCGCACAGGTCGCGCACGACGGCCTCGGCCACCTGCTGCGCTCGCGCCAGCACCGCGTCCGGGAGGTGGTGCGGCTGCCACGACTCGCGATAGTCGCCGTCGACCTGCACGTGCCCGATCGGCGGGCAGAACGACACGACGTCGGGCCCGCCGCCGGTCGCCGCGTGCTTGATCGTGAGCAGCGTGATCTCGACGTCGAACGGCACGAGGCCCTCGACGATCACGCGACCCGCTCCTGCCCGACCGGCCTCCTGGGCATGCGTCCACGCCGCCTCGACCTCGCGGCCCTCGCGGACGACCGACTGGCCCTTGCCCGAGGACGACATGACGGGCTTGACGACGCACGGCAGACCGATCGCCTCGACGGCCGCGCCGAGCTCCTCGCGGGTGCCGGCGAAGCGGTAGGGCGATGTCGGGAGCCCGAGCTCCTCGGCGGCGAGCCGCCGGATGCCCTCGCGGTCCATGGTGAGACGTGTGGCGCGCGCCGTGGGGACGACGTGCAGCCCCTCCGCCTCGAGCTCGACCAGCGCGTCGGTCGCGATCGCCTCGATCTCGGGCACGACCCAGTGGGGACGTTCGAGCTCGACGACCGCGCGCAGGGCGGTCGGGTCGAGCATGTCGACGACGTGGCTGCGATGGGCGACCTGCATCGCCGGCGCGTCGGCATAGCGGTCGACGGCGATGGTCTCGACGCCGAGGCGCTGCAGCTCGATCACGACCTCCTTGCCGAGCTCGCCGGACCCGAGCAGCAGGACGCGCGTGGCGTCGGCGGACAGGGGCGTGCCGATGACAGTCACGCCTCCACCCTAGGCGCCGACGGCCTCGCGGATCGCGGCTGCGACGCGGTCGTGCACGTCGTGGTGGAACACCGAGGGGATGATGTAGTTCGCGTTCAGCTCCTCGTCGCTCACGCTCGCGGCGATCGCGTCCGACGCGGCCAGCAGCACGCCACTGTCGACCCCACGTGCCTGCGCGTCGAGGAGCCCACGGAAGATGCCCGGGAACGCGAGCACGTTGTTGATCTGGTTCGGGTAGTCCGACCGGCCCGTCGCGACGACGGCGGCGTGGCGTCGCGCGACGCCCGGGTCGATCTCGGGGTCCGGGTTGGCGAGCGCGAACACGACGGAGTCGGGGTTCATCGACTCCACGTCCTCGGCGCTCAGGATGTTGGGCGCGCTCACGCCGATGAAGACGTCGGCCCCGCTGATGACGTCGCGCAACGAGCCCGAGAGGCCGTCGAGGTTGGTGTGCTCGGCGATCCAGACGAGCGAGGGATCCAGCGCGGGCCTGTCGGAGTGGACCACGCCGTCGGCGTCGCACACGACCACGTGCTTCGCACCGGCGGCGAGGACCACCTTGAGCACGGCCGTGCCGGCAGCGCCCGCCCCGGCGAGGACGATCCGCACGTCGGACAGGTCCTTCTCGACGACGCGCAACGCGTTGCGCAGCGCGGCGAGCACCACGACGGCGGTGCCGTGCTGGTCGTCGTGGAAGACGGGGATGTCGAGCCGCTCGCTCAACCGCGCCTCGATCTCGAAGCATCGCGGAGCCGAGATGTCCTCGAGGTTGATGCCTGCGAACCCCGGCGACATGGCGGCGACCGTGTCGACGATCTGGTCGACGTCCTGGGTGTCGAGGCAGATGGGCCAGGCGTCGACGTCGCCGAAGCGCTTGAAGAGCGCGGCCTTGCCCTCCATGACCGGCAGGGCGGCGTGCGGTCCGATGTTGCCGAGCCCCAGCACGGCGGAGCCGTCGGAGACGACGGCCACGGTGTTGCGCTTGACGGTCAGGCGTCGAGCGTCCTCGGGGTCGGCGGCGATCGCCTGGCAGATGCGGGCGACGCCGGGGGTGTAGATCATCGACAGGTCGTCGCGGTTGCGCAGGGGGTGCTTCGGTGCCGTCTCGATGACGCCGCCGAGGTGCATGAGGAAGGTCCGGTCCGAGACCTTGCGGACGACCACGTCGCCGAGCAGCTCGAGCGCCGCGACGATGCGGTCTGCGTGCCCGGTGTCTCCCGCGGCGCAGGTCAGGTCGATCTGCAGCGCGTCGGCGCCCGAGGCCGACACGTCGAGGGCGGTCACGATGCCCCCCGCCTGCTCGACCGCCGTGGTCAGGTCGCTCACGGCGGTGCCGCCGGCCGGCACCTCGAGGCGCACGGTGATCGAGTAGCTGATGCTGGGCGCGGGGGCGGTCGTCATGCCGCCAGGGTAAACGTGAGGGATGCCTCAGGTCGTCTTGCGGTCGTAGTGGTCGCGGACGTGATCTCAGAACAGTGCCTGGGCCGCGTCGCCGGCCACGAGGAAGCCGACGATGCCTGCGATCCAGACCGTCGACTCCGCAGCGTTCTGGGTGACCCACTCGTCGACACGTCGCAGCAGCGGGTCGATCCGGGACCTCGCCGCCACGCGGAGGACGGTGAGCAGCAGCGCCGGCAGCACCATCACGAGGCAGTAGGCGGTGAGCAGACCGAGCCGCACCGGCCAGGCGGCGCCGCTCGCCGAGATCGTCCCCACGGCCGCGAGGTAGGGGAGCATCATCGCCAGCTCCACCACGGTGACGGTCAGGGCGAGGACGACCATCCCGCGCACCGAGGCGTCCGACGCGATCCGCTCGCGCCAGCGTCGCAGTCGTCCCGGTGCCTGGCGTCCGTCCGGGTCCGGCCGCCTCCAGGTCACGGCCCAGACGAGCAGCGCGCCGCCGACGACGAGCTGGACCCAGCGCAACCAGGTCTGGTCCGCGAGCCCGCCGGCGACGTCCGAGACGACGTCGACGCCCGCGAGCAGCAGGACGCCGACGCCGAGGTAGAACGTGGCGACGGCGACCAGGTACGCGCCCATCCGTGGGAGCCGGACGCCGTGGGGTGCGAGCAGCAGCCAGAGGGGCACGACGAGCGTGCCGATGCTGGTGGAGTCGACCAGGGCCAGCACGACGAGGCTGCCGAGCTCGGCCGCGGAGAGTTCCATGCTCCCGACGGTGCCGCGCCGGACGGGTCGCCGTCATCGGCCACGCGGTCAGACCGTGCTCCGACTTTCGTCGGGGCCTCAGCAGAGGCGGATGAAGTAGACCGTGTCGTAGAACGGCGCGATCATCTGGTTGTCGGCCGGGATCGTCTCGAGGACGCGCTTGTCCTGGCCGAGCAGCTGCACCCGGGCGCCCCCGGTCTGGTTGTTGATCGACATGCCCGACCCGAACCACCGGGTCAGCGTGTACGTCCCGCAGCGGTAGAAGTCGAAGCGGCGGAACCGGTTCCACACCCCGTCGCGGATCGAGACGCAGAAGTAGCCCCGAGCGCACCCGTCAGGACGGTCCGAGCTGAGATAGTTGGTGACCGCTGGCGACACCGCGGCCACCGGGTCGACGGGCAGAGGCCGGGCTTGGGCGCCGGTGGACGGCGTCAGGGCGACCGACGCCGCGAGGACGAGGCCGAGCAGGGCGGCACGGACAGGGGCCGGGCGGGGGAGCGAGGACATGCGGCGTCTCCTGGAGCGCGAGGTGGTCCGGGGAAGCGGACCACAGGGCGCTTTCAGGACGCTGTCTCCGCCTCGGTCGACGCGGGTGCTCGAGCGACGAGGAGGGCGTTCTCGACGAGCGCGTCGGCGAACGCGTGGTCGAGAGGGCCCGTGGCGAGGAGCCAGCGCTGGACGATCGGCGCGAACAGCAGCTCGCGGAGCAGTCCGAGATCGGTGTCGGGTGCGAGGTGTCCTGCGTCCCGGGCCGAGCGCAGGCGCCGCTCCTTCGCGGAGTCGACGGGGTCCGCGACACGTCGGCGGTAGGCGGCCGTGAGGTCGGCGTCGGTGATCATCGCCGCGTAGAGCGCGCGCAGCGGTGCCTCGAACGACGGGTCGGCGAGCTCGTCGACCGTGGCCCGCACGACCGTGCGCAGGTCGGCGCGCAGGTCGCCGGTGTCGGGCAGCTCGACCTCGGCGTCGGGCCCCTCGCTGAGCGCGAGCACGGCGTCCAGCACGACGGCTCCCTTGGAGGGCCACCAGCGGTAGATCGTCTGCTTGCCGACGCCGGCGCGGGCAGCGATCCCCTCGATGGAGAGGCCGCGGTAGCCGTCGCTCGCGACCAGCTCGCGGGCGGCGGCCAGGATCGCGTCCCGGGCCCGGGAGCTGCGGCGGGACGCGTCGGGGACGGGGGCGCTCATGCGGTGATCCTAGCCTCGACGAGACGGTCCGTCTTGCTTGAGCGACCGTCCCGTGCCATGGTTGACGAGACGCACCGTCTCGTTGAACATCGGAGGACGTATGAGCATCCCATCCGGCACGTCGAGGACGTGGTTCGTGACCGGCGGCAGCCGGGGCCTGGGTCGAGCCTTCGTCGAGGAGGCCCTGGCCGGCGGCGACCGCGTCGTCGCGGTCGCTCGCGACGTCTCACCGCTGGACGCCCTGGTCCGAGACGCCGCCGGTGACCTGGTGGCCTTCGAGCTCGACGTGTCCGACCGTGCGGCTGTCGTCCGAGGCGTCGGCCGGGCCGTGGCGGCATTCGGTCGCCTCGACGTCGTGGTCAACAACGCGGGCGGCTCGATGCTCGGATTCGTCGAGGAGGTCTCCGAGGAGCAGGCCCGGACACATCTCGACACCAACCTGTTCGGGGCGCTGTGGGTCGCGCAGGCCGTCGCACCGCACCTGCGGGAGCAGGGGAGCGGCCACCTCGTCACCATCGGCTCCATGGGCTCGGCCGGCGGCTTCGCCGGCACGGGCCTCTACGCCGCGGGCAAGGCGGCGCTCGGAGCCATCTCGGACGCGCTGGCGATGGAGCTGGCGGGCTTCGGTGTCCACGTGACGCTCGTGGGCCCGGGTGGCTACGTGACCGGGTTGTTCGACCAAGGGCTCGCGGTGGCGGACCCTCTGCCCGCGTACGACGCGCTGCGGACCCGGCTCCAGGAGATGTGGGCCGACTCGGAGGACCACGACGTCGCCGACGCGGCCCATGTGCTGCGCGAGGTCGTCGAGCTGTCGGACCCGCCGCGACGGATCATCCTCGGCGGCGACGCCTTCGACATGGTCGAGCAGCTCGAGCGATCGCGCTGGGCCGAGTACGCGCAGTGGGAGGCGCTGAGTCGGCGGGCCGACGCGTCGAGCCCGGTCTGATCCGCGTGCGCGACCGGGGCCTTCGCCCTAGCCTGACGGCATGTCCGGAACGCCGCGATGGGTCTACTCGCTGGTCGCAGCGGTCCTGCTCGGCGGTGTGGTCCCGGCATCTGCGATCGGCGTGTCGTTCTTCTGGCCTGATGGAGCCCGCGTGATCTCGCTGTGGATCACGCCGGTCGTGATGCTGGTGGTCCTCGCACTCCTGGCCCACGCCGCGATCACGTTTCGCCAGGACCAGAAGCGGGGGCGCGCCGCCCGGCGCGCGCGCCACGAACCACGGTGATCTGTCACAGAGCTCGGGGTGCAACGCCCGCTTCGCGAGGGAGGCCGTGGTCCGTGTGCTGATTCCCTGGTGAGCCTGGGAATCAGCGCGTCGGCTCGGCCGGGGCGACGACCGCGTCGAGCAGTCGGTCGAGCGTGCGGTGGGCTGCCGCGGGCCGGCGAGGGTCGTCGGGGTCGGCCGCGATCCACAGGGCGGCCTCGTTCATGGCGCCGGACAGGAGCTGGGTCGTCGCCTCGAGATCCTCGGGGTCGACCAGAGCGGTGAGTGCCTCGCGGAGCTCGCGCTCCGACGTCTGGGCGTCGAGGTCGCGCCACGCCTGCCAGCCCAGGGCGGCTGGGCCGTCCACGAGGAGCAGTCGTGCGGCCGGGTCCTGGGTGACGGCGTCGACGAAGGCGTGGCACCCGGCGCGCAGGCTCGCGGCGTCGTCCTGGTGCGTCTGTGCCTGGTCGCGCACGTGCTCGGCCACCCGCTCGTGACCCGCTCGCACGACCGCCAGCAACAGGCCGCGTCGGTCCCGGAAGTGATGGTAGACCGCTCCGCGCGTCACGTGCGCCTCGGCCGCGACGGCCTCGATCGAGGCCTCGGCGTAACCGTCCGACGTGAACCGACGTGTCGCGGCCTCGAGCACGCGGGCGGCGGTACGGGCGGCGTCGGCGGCGGAGGCGCGGGGCATGACCACATCTTTACATGCGAACTGAATGTATGTTGTTATACATACACAACGAACGTAAACCGGAGGTGGCCATGTCCCTGTCGAGCTTCTACCCGGTCGTCCAGGTCGACGACCCGGCGCCGAGCGCGACGTTCTTCGTCGAGCACCTCGGCTTCGAGTCGACCTTCGAGACCGACTGGTACGTCAGCCTCCGGCGCGACCACCACGAGATCGCGTTCCTGCGGCACGACCACCCGACGATCCCCGAAGGGTTCCGGCAGCCGTCCCGGGGCCTGCTCGTGAACCTCGAGGTCGACGACGCGACGGCCGAGCACCGACGTCTCGTGGGGGAGCGCGGCCTCGACGAGAGGCTGCCGCTGCGGGACGAGGCCTTCGGTCAGCGTCACTTCATCCTCGAGGCTCCCGGCGGGCTGCTCGTCGACGTCATCGAGGAGATCGAGCCGGCACCGGAGTTCGCGGCGGCGTACGACGTCTGAGGCGGGCCCGCGCCGCCTGGCGACCGGACCACGAACCACGGTGATCCGTCATCGGGCCCGGTGCGCAACGCCCACGTCGCGAGGGAAGCCGGGGTCCGTGCGCTGGTTCCCTGGCGAGCCTGGGAATCAGCGCCCAGGGAGCGACTGAGCGGCGAGCAGACGATGCTCAGTGGCGCCCCCGATAGGATTCGAACCTATGCTCCCGCCTCCGGAGGGCGGTGCTCTATCCCCTGAGCTACGGGGGCTCGTCGGAGCGGGCCGCGGGCGACTCGACCGATCGTGCCGAACGCCCGTGAGCCTACCCCACGACAGATACCGTGGTGACGTGCCCACCGTCCTCGTGGCCGACGACACCGCGTCGATCCGCCTGCTCATCCGCACGAACCTCGAGCTCTCCGGCTTCGAGGTCGTCGAGGCGGTCGACGGTGTGGACTGCGTCGAGAAGCTGACCGCGATGGCCGCCGATGGGACGCTCCCGGACCTGGTCACGGTCGACGTCATGATGCCGCGCCAGGACGGCATCACGACGGTGTCGCAGATCCGTGGCGACGAGCGCCTCGCGGGCCTCGCGATCGTCATGGTGAGCACCCAGAACCTGGCCGCCGACGTCAAGCGGGGTTACGAGGTCGGCGTCGACGCCTACGTGACCAAGCCGTTCGATCCCGACGAGCTCGTGCGCACGATCCGCCAGGTGCTGGCGGCGCGGACCTGAGGTCGCCCGCGGGGCCGGGCCGCGGCGCCCGCTCGATAGGCTGGCTCGGTGACTCCCGAGCAGCTCTCCACGTCCCTCGTCGCCGCGTTGACCCGACTGGTCGACGCCGGCCGCCTGGCCCTGCCTGACGGCGTGCCGAGCGAGGTCCGCGTGGAGCGCCCCAAGGTCAAGGAGCACGGTGACTACGCGACCAACGTCGCGCTGCAGCTGGCCAAGAGGGCCGGCCTGAACCCGCGGGAGCTGGCGCAGTGGCTCGCCGACGAGCTCGTCACCGACGACGGGATCGAGGGCGCCGAGGTCGCCGGACCCGGTTTCCTCAACGTCCGCGTCGCCGCGGGGGCCCAGGGTGCCGTGGCGGCGACCGTCCTCGAGGCCGGGACGGACTTCGGCCGCACCGCGACGCTGGCCGGCCAGCGCATCGACCTGGAGTTCATCAGCGCCAATCCCACCGGACCGCTGCACCTCGGCCACACCCGGTGGGCCGCCGTGGGTGACGCGATCGCGCGCGTTCTCGAAGGTGCCGGGGCCGTGGTCACCCGTGAGTTCTACGTCAACGACCGCGGCGTCCAGATGGACCACTTCGGGGCCTCGCTCATGGCTCGCGCACACGGCGAGGAACCGCCCGAGGACGGCTACGTCGGCTCGTACGTCTCGGCGCTCGCCGACCGGATCGTCACGGCCGATCCCGGCATCGTCGACCTGCCGCGCGACGAGCAGCTCGTGGCGTTCCGCGAGGCCGGGTACGCGCTGCAGCTCGCCGAGCACCAGAGCGAGCTCGAGGAGTTCAACACCCACTTCGACGTGTGGTTCTCGGAGCGGTCGCTGCACGACTCCGACGCGGTCGAGAAGGGGTTCGCCCGGCTGCGCGAGCAGGGCAGGCTCTACGAGCAGGACGGCGCGCTCTGGATGCGCACGACCGACTTCGGCGACGACAAGGACCGCGTGCTGCGCAAGTCCGACGGCTCCCTGACGTACTTCGCCTCCGACACCGCGTACTACGTCGACAAGCGTGACCGCGGTTTCGACCCGTGCATCTACCTGCTCGGCGCCGACCACCACGGCTACGTCGGCCGCCTGCGGGCGATGGCCGCCTGCGTCGGCGACGACCCGCAGCAGCAGCTCGAGGTGCTCATCGGCCAGCTCGTCAAGATCCTGCAGGACGGTCAGGAGCTCAAGCTCAGCAAGCGCGCCGGCACGATCGTGTCGTTGCGCGAGCTGATCGACCTCGTGGGCACGGACGCGATGCGCTACACGCTGATCCGCTACCCGGCGGACTCGCCGCTCACGCTGGACGTGTCCGAGATGACGAGCCGCAGCAACGAGAACCCCGTCTATTACGTCCAGTACGCGCACGCCCGACTCTCCTCGATCCTGCGGAACGCGGCGGACCTCGGCGTCGGTGACGACCTGGACGGCTTCGACCCCTCGCTGCTGTCGACCGAGCAGGAGGGCAGCCTGCTGCGCGCCCTGGCCGAGTTCCCGCGGGTCGTGGCCCGTGCAGCAGAGCTGCGCGAGCCGCACCGCGTCGCGCGGTACCTCGAGGACACGGCGTCGGCGTTCCACACGTTCTACGGCGCCTGCCGGGTCCTGCCCCAGGGTGACGAGGACGTGACCGACACCCACCGCGCGCGCCTCGTGCTCGTCGCGGCCACCCGCCAGGTGTTCGCCAACGGGCTCGGCCTGCTCGGCGTCTCGGCCCCCGATCGGATGTGACCTGATGCGTTCCCACGAGGCAGGCGCCCTGCACGGGCAGGCCGGTGACAGGGGACCGGCGTGGCTGCGCCGGCCCGACGACCCCGACGAGCTCGTTCCGCACCTGTGGGCCGACAACGTGTCCAAGGTCGACGGCGTCCTCACGGTCGCGGGCGAGTCCGCTCCCGACCTCGCGCAGCGGTACGGCACGCCGCTGTACGTCGTCGACGAGGACGACTTCCGACGCCGTGCGCGATCGTTCCGCGAGGCGTTCGGCCCCGACGTCGACGTCTACTACGCCGGCAAGGCGTTCCTGTGCGTCGCGACGGCGCGCTGGGTCGAGCAGGAGGGCCTCAACCTCGACGTGTGCACGGGCGGCGAGCTCGCCGTGGCGCTGCGCGCCGGGTTCCCGACCGCCCGCATCGGGCTGCACGGCAACAACAAGTCGGTCGCGGAGCTGCGGCGCGCGCTCGAGGTCGGGGTGGGTCGCATCATCGTCGACTCCGTCGAGGAGATCGACCGGCTCGCCGCGCTGACGGCCGAGCTCGGCGTGGACGCTCCCGTCATGGTGCGCGTGACCGCCGGGGTGGAGGCTCACACCCACGAATACATCTCGACGTCGCACGAGGACCAGAAGTTCGGCTTCTCGATCGGCGACGGCAGTGCGCTCGAGGCCGTGCGCCGCATCGCCTCGGTGCCGGGTCTTCGGCTCCTGGGGCTCCACTCCCACATCGGTTCGCAGATCTTCGTCACCGACGGCTTCGAGGTCGCGGCCCGACGCGTCCTGCAGCTGCACGGCCAGATCGCGGCCGAGCTCGGCGTGACGATGCCCGAGCTCGACCTGGGCGGTGGCTTCGGCATCGCCTACACGACGCAGGACGACCCGTCGGCGCCCGGGGACCTGGCGCGCAACCTGACCAAGATCGTCGACGAGGAGTGTCGCGCGCAGCAGCTCGACCGCCCGCGTCTGTCGATCGAGCCGGGTCGTGCGATCGCCGGCCCGTCGACGTTCACGCTCTACGAGGTCGGCACGACCAAGTCGGTCGGGCTCGACGGCGGCGCGTCGCGGCGCTACGTCTCGGTCGACGGCGGCATGAGCGACAACATCCGTCCCGCGCTCTACAGCGCCGACTACTCGTGCACCCTCGCCTCGCGGGGGTCCGACGCCCCCGCCGTGCTGAGCCGGGTCGTCGGCAAGCACTGCGAGAGCGGCGACATCGTGGTCAAGGACGAGTACCTGCCCGGTGACGTACGGGCCGGCGACCTGCTGGCCGTGCCGGGCACGGGTGCCTACTGCCGATCGCTCGCGAACAACTACAACCACGTCCCGCGTGCAGCCGTGGTGGCGGTGCGCGACGGGGAGTCGCGCGTCATCGTCCGGCGCGAGGACGAGGACGACCTGCTCCGGCTCGACGTCGGCTGACGGTCCCGAGAAATGCGTGCTCATGCACCGTCCCGCGCGCGCGAACGGTGCATGAGGGCGCACATCTGGGGTGGGGGAGTCAGGTGAGGCCGCGGTGGGGGCCGGGCCCGAGGCGCGACAGCTCGTCGTGGTGGTTGTAGATCGCGCAGCTGCGCAGGGAGAGGCAGCCGCAGCCGATGCAGCCGTCCAGGTCGTCGCGCAGGTGCTGGAGCCTCTCGATGCGGCGGTCCAGGTCCGCCCTCCACCGCGCCGACAACCGGTGCCAGTCGCGCTTGGTCGGGACCCGGTCGTCCGGGAGCGTCGACAGCGCCTCTCCCACCTCGTGCAGCGAGATGCCCAGGCGTTGGGCGAACTGCACGAAGGCGAGCCGACGCAGGACGTCGCGTCGGTAGCGGCGCTGGTTGCCGCTCGTGCGGCGGGACTCGATGAGGCCCTTCTGCTCGTAGAAGTGCAGGGCCGACACCGCCAGCCCGGACCGTTCGGCGACCATCTTCGGGGTCAGCCAGATCTCGTCGGGCACGCCGTCTCCTCTCGTTGCTTGACCTGAAGTCTACTTGAGGTTGTCGGATGGTCACATGCACAGGATCAGGCAGTACGAGTCCGGGACCCCCGAGGTCCTCCACCACGAGCGCGCCGAGGACATCGAGCCCGGAGAGGGACAGCTCCGCATCGCGGTCGAGGTCGCCGGCGTGCACCTCGCCGACGTGAGCATCCGCGCCGGGGAGTGGGGAGATCCGACGTTCCCGATGACGCCCGGACGCGAGGTCGCCGGACGGGTCGACCGTGTCGGACCCGGCGTCGACGAGTCGTGGCTCGGGCGCCGGGTCGTCGTGCACCTCGGCATGGCGAGCGGCGGCTACGCCGAGCAGGTCGTGACCGAGGCGGAGCGGGTGCTCGTCGTCCCCGACGTGCTGACCCTCGACACGGCGGTCGCCGCGATCGGGACCGGGCGGACGGCGACCGGCATCCTCGACCAGGTCCCCGTCTCCTCCTCCGACCGCGTCGTGGTGACCGCTGCGTCCGGCGGTCTCGGCAGCCTGCTCGTGCGCGCCGCGCTCGCGGCCGGGGCGACCGTCGTCGGCCTGGCCAACGGTCCGGCCAAGGTCGACGCCGTCAAGCGACTCGGGCCACACCACGTCGTCGACGTCAGCGACCCGGACTGGGTCGGCGCGGTGACGGGGGCGATCGGGACGCCGACCCTCGTGTTCGACGGTGTCGGAGGCGAGGTGTCGCACGCGCTCCACGGTCTCCTCGCCGAGGGTGGGGTCCAGGCGAACTACACCGGCGCGGACCCGGCCGACTACCAGGGGCCCGGCGAGCTCCGCATCGTGCTGGGGCCGACCCTGATGGCGCGCGAGGGAGGACTGCGCTCCCTGGAGGAGGAGTCGCTCGCCAGGGCGGCGGACGGCTCGCGGGTGCCGGTCGTGGGCTCGACCTTCCCGCTCGCCGAGGCCGCCGCGGCGCATCGCGCGCTCGAGGCGCGCGAGACGATCGGCAAGGTCGTGCTCGTGACGAAGCTCGGAGCGGGCCGATGAGTGGGACGGCCACGCAGGACTCGGTGTGGCGCGGCAGCCGCGGCCTCGTGACGATCGGTCTGTTCTCGCTCGCCTTCATGGTGGCGTTCGAGGCGCTCGCGGTCGTGACCGTGATGCCCGTCGTCGCCAAGGACCTCGACGGCCTCGCGCTCTATGCCGTCGCCTTCGGCGCCCCCGTGGCCGTCAGCATCCTGTCGCGCACGGTCGCGGCGCCGTGGATCGATCGCGACGGACCCGCGCCGGCGCTGCGCTGGGGAGTGGCCGGCTTCGTGGCCGGCCTCGTCGTCAGCGGCATCGCGCCGAGCATGGAGATCTTCCTGGTGGGACGGGCCGTGCAGGGCGTCGGCATGGGCATGATCGGCGTCTCGCTCTACGTGGTCGTCGCCCAGGCCTACCCCGAGCACCTGCGGCCGCGCGCCATGACGGTCCTCACGAGCGCGTGGATGCTGCCGGCCGTCGTCGGCCCCGGTGTCGCCGGGGCGATCGCGCACCTGGCCGGGTGGCGGCCGGTGTTCCTCGCGGCCCCGGTGCTGGCGGTCGTCTGCCTCGCCCTGACCTGGCGTCCGGTGGGGCGGCTCACCGGCAGCGGTGCTTCGTCGACGTCGCGCCGGGGGGCGACGTCGCTCGCCGCGCTCGTCATGGCTGCGGTGCTGCTCCTGGTCGTCGCGGGCCAGCGCGAGCTGCCCGGGTGGGCTGGGCTGCTCGGGCTCTCGCTCGTCACGATCGTGCTGGCGGCTCCGCGGCTCGTGCCACCGGGCACGTGGACCGGGAGAGCCGGGCTGCCCTCGCTCATCGGCGGGCGGAGCCTGCTCGCTGCCGCCTACTTCGCCGCGGAGTCCTACGTGCCGCTCGCCCTCGTGGAGCTGCGCGGTCTGTCGACGGCCGAGTCGGGCTTCGCCCTGACGGCGGCGGCACTCGCCTGGTTCGCGGGCTCCTGGCTCGTGGCGCACCACGAGCGGGCCGGCTCCCTGCTGTCCACGCCGGCCCGTCGTGGACTGCTCGGCTCCGTCGGCATCGTCGTGGGTGTGCTGGCCGGACCGCTCGTGCTGGTGCCGTGGGTCCCGATCCTCGCCATCGTGGCAGTCCTGGCCGTCGGCGGACTCGGGATGGGCGCCGCGATGTCCTCGATCGCCGTCCAGGTGCTCAACGTCTCCCCGTCAGGGGAGGAGGGTGCGAACAGCGCCGCCCTGCAGACGGCCGAGTCGATCACGGAGTCCTCGATCGTCGCCGTGGGGTCGGTCGTCTTCGCACTCGTCCTCGTGCACGGCATCACCCCCGCCCTGCAGTCGGTGTTCGTGATCGCGCCGGTCGCGGTCCTGATCGGCATCGCGCTCCTGCGCCGTGGCTACGCGCCGGTGGGGGAGCCGTCCTCGACCCGGTGACCTTCGACCGCGCGCCGGGTCTCCGCCACGGCGGTGGTGGCCCGGCGGGGGTCGCGTCGCGCGACGGCGATGTAGAGGCAGTCGACGACCGTCAGCGCTGCGATGCGACTGGCCGTGGCGCCGGACCTCAGGGCCGTCTCGCGCGCGGCCGTGGCGAGCACGTGGTCGGCGCGGGTGGCCAGGGTCGAGAGCGGGAAGTTCGTGATCGCGACGGTCGTCGCCCCTCGACCGGCGGCAACGTCGAGGGCCTCGACGGTCTCGATCGTCGCGCCGGAGTGGGAGACGCCGATCGCGACGTCACCGTGGCCCAGCAGTGCCGCACTGGTCAACGCGACGTGCGGGTCGTTCCAGGCGAAGGCGACCGTACCGATGCGATGGAGCTTCTGCTGCAGGTCGGTGCCGACGACGGCGCTGGCCCCGATGCCGTAGACGTCGACGCGGGAGGCGCCGGCGATCGCCGACGCGGCGGCCTCCAGGGCTCGACGGTCCAGGATCTCAGCCGTCTCCTCGACGGCACTCGCGTTGGCCGCGGCGACCTTGAGCACGACGTCGTCGATCGTGTCGCCCTCGCGGAAGTCGGTGTCCTCGCCGACGGTGCGGCTGCGCGCGCCGGCCTCGGCCAGGCCCAGGCGAAGCTGCGGGTAGCCACGCAGACCGAGGCGTCGGCAGAATCGCAGGACGGAGGTCTCGGACGTCTCGGCGGCGCGTGCCAGCTCGCTGATCGTGAGTCCGGCGGCCTGCCGCGGGTCCGCCAGCACGACGTGCGCCACGCGGTCCTCGGCGGGGGAGAGCGTCGGACGCAGGCCGCGGAGCCGGGTCAGGAGCGGGGCGTCGACAGTGGGCTCCGATGCCGGTGCTGACGCCATGGGCCCACCGTAGTCCGCGGCGAGCGTGACCGGGCCAGGTCTCACGGCCTCGCGCTCATCGTGTCGACGCGGTCGGCTCGGGCACCGGGACGCCCATGGCGCGAGCGAGGCCGTCGGCCCACTCCACGCGGGCGGGGTTGACGCTGCCGGCCGTGCGGGTGGGGTGCACCCGGTTGGTCAGCAGGATCGCGAACGACTTGCGGTCGAAGTCGATCACGATCGACGTGCCCGTGTAGCCGGTGTGGCCCGCGGTGCGCGGTCCGGCGAGCGCTCCCATGTACCAGTCCTGGTCGAGCTCGAAGCCGAGGCCGTGCGCGTCGCCGGGGAACGCCCCGTTGACGTCCGTGATGAGCGTGCGCACGCTGTCCTTGGCCAGGATGCGATGCCCGGCGTACGCGCCGCCGTTGAGCAGCGTCTGCGCCAGGACCGACAGGTCGCGCGCGGTGGAGAACACGCCTGCGTGGCCCGCCACGCCGCCGAGCGACCAGGCGTTCTCGTCGTGCACCTGGCCCCACACGAGGCCGCGGGCCGGGGTGGCCTGGTACTCGGTCGCTGCGACGCGGCGGCGGTCCCGGGGGTTGTAGCCGGTGTCACGCAGGCGCAGCGGTCGGGTGATGCGCTGGGCGACGACCTGGTCGAGCGGCTTGCCGCGAAGCCTCTCGACCATCACCCCGAGCGTGATCATGTTGAGGTCGCTGTACAGGTAGGTCGATCCCGCCGGGTTGGTCAGCGGCTCGTCCATGACGGCCTTGATGCGCGAGGCCTTGTCGGGGTACTTGCTCCACAGGGGCAGGCCTGCCTGGAACCCAGAGGTGTGGCTCAGGAGCTGCTGGACCGTGACCTTCTGCTTGCCGTTGGCGGCGAACTCCGGCAGGTAGGTGGCGACGGGCGCGTCGAGGCGGACCTTGCCCTCCTCGACGAGCTGCACGACCGCGATCGAGGTGAACAGCTTCGAGACCGACGCGACGTCGAAGACGGTGTCGTCGCGCATCGGGATCCACTGCTTGCGCGGCAGCTGCGTCGAGGCGTCGGCGTAGCGCAGGGCGTAGCCGCTGGCGTCCGTCGTGACGACCTTTCCGCGGTGGCCCATCGTGGCGACGGCACCCGGGAACAGGGGCAGGCCGCCGTCGGGCGCGACCTCGTGGGCACGCACCTGCTGCTCGGCCTCGCGGACTGCGGACGCGTCGAGGCCGGCGCGTCCGGGACTGCTGCGGTGCAGCACGGTGCCGCTCGCGCAGAACTCGGCGGACGCGTCACCGCACCCGTGGTGGCCGCGATGGGCCTGCCCCGGCGCGACGGTCGTCGTCAGGGCGAGCAGCGCCGCGGCGAGCGGGATCAGGAGTCGTCGTGCGGTCATGGTCGTCACCGTCCGTCCCGGCGGTAGAGGAGGTGCGGGCTGCGCCGCCGGTCGAACGCCGCGAGCTCGCGCTGCCAGGCCCCGACGACCGTCGCGACGGAGGCACCGCCGGAGATCTGCATCCGCAGCCGGGTGGACCCGGTCAGCTTGTCGATCCAGTAGGGACGCTTGGGGTCGTAGTCGTCGTAGCGCCACGCGAAGTCGGGGTAGAGGGCCTTGAGGGCGACGAGCATCTCGACGCCGACCCGGATCGGGTCGAGCCTGGCCGCGTCGGTGATGCCGACCTGCACGCCGCCGCAGACCTTGCCCTCGTGCTTGCTGAAGGTCGGCGTGAAGTACGCCTCGCGGAACTCGACGCCGGGGATCCGCCGGGCCGTCAGCCGTTCGGCCAGGCGGTGGTCGACGTACGGGGCGCCGATCAGCTCGAACGGGCGGGTCGTGCCGCGTCCCTCCGACAGGTTCGTGCCCTCGAACATCCCGGTGCCCGGGTAGAGGAGCGCCGTGTCCGGCGTCGGCATGTTGGGGCTGGGCATGACCCAGGGCAGGCCGGTGTCGGCGTAGAGCGTGCTGGGGCGCCAGCCCGTCACCTCGACGACCTGCAGCTCGGTGAGCCGGCCGCCGGTGTCCTCGGGCAGGAACTCGCGATCGAAGTAGCGCGCCAGCTCACCCACGGTCATGCCGTGCGCCTGCACGATCGCCTCGGCACCGACGCCGGAGGTGAAGGCCTCGGTCATCATCGGCCCGCGGGCCACGCCGCCGACGGGGTTCGGCCGGTCGAGCACCACGAAGCGCGCCTTGGTCTCGACGGCCGCCTTCATGGCCGTGTACATCGTCCAGACGTAGGTGTAGAACCGCGCCCCGACGTCCTGGATGTCGAACACGATCGTGTCGACCCCGGCCTCGCGGTACATCGTGACGAGGTCGTCGGTCGTCGCGCCGTACGCGTCGTAGACCGTGATGCCGGTGCGCGGGTCCTTGTGCGTGCCCTCGGACTCACCGGCCTGTGCCGTGCCGCGGAACCCGTGCTCGGGACCGAAGACGCCACGGATGTCGACCTGCTGCGACTCGTGCATCTCATCGACGATGCTGCGCAGGTTGGTCAGGACGCCGGTGGGGTTGGTGACGACGCCGACCTTGCGGCCGGCGAGCAGCCGCCAGCCGTCGCGAGCCGCGCGCTCGGCCCCGGTCATGGTCCGGCGCGCCCCAGGACGCCCGCCAGGGGTGGCGGCCGACGCGCCGGATCCCGCGACGAGCGGGACGGCGAGCGCGCCGGTGGCGGCTGCGGTGGTGAGCAGTCGTCGTCGGTCGACGATGCGCTCGGTCCGGTCGGTCATCGGTTCCTCCGGTGGTGCGGGAGCTGGACGGTGGCGACCACCGGACGGTGGTCGCTGGCCGAGAGCCCGGGTCCGGGACGCTGCGGCACCTCGGCTCGCAGGACGCGGACGCGTGGGTCGACGGCCACGACGTCGATGCGGACCGTCGGCACCGCGGCCGGGTAGGTGGGGCCCGCGCCGCTTCGGACGCGGGCCGCGGACCAGGTGTCCTGCAGTGCGTCGAAGAGCGGTGCGAGCTCCGGCGACGTGGGCTCGGCGTTCAGGTCGCCGAGCAGCACCTGGTGCGCGCCCGACGGGTCCTGGGCCAGGATCCGCACCGTGTCGGCCACCTGGGCGGTGCGCACCGACGGGTCGGCGCGGTAGTCCAGGTGCGTCACGTACACGTGGACCGGCGTGCCGTGCAACGACACGGTCGCCTCCAGGAACCCCGGTGCCGGGGCCGGCACGGGATCGGGGTCCTGCGTCGACAGCCGCGTGATCTCGTGGTTCCGCAGCTCCGTGACCGGGTGCCGTGACAGCACGGCGACGCCGAACTGGCGGCGCGGAGCACCTGGCGTCGTCGGGTCGAGGTCGTAGATCGGGGCGAAGCCGACGTGGAGGCCGAGCCGCCGCCCGAGCTCACGCACCGTGTCGCGCCACTCGCTGCGCGAACCCCAGTGCACGTCGGCCTCCTGCAGGCCGACGACGTCGGCCCGCAGGGAGCGGATCGCCGCCGCCGTGCGGTCGAGGTCGAACCGGCCGTGCTCGCCGGCGCCCGCGTGCACGTTGTAGGTCGCGAACCGGGCGGTGACCGGCCCGGTCGTCCCGCTCGGGGACGTCCCGGCGGTGGCGTGGGACGGACCGGCCGCGAGGGCCGCGACGAGCGCGACCGCCGTGACCGCGAGGTGGTGGGTGCGTCGCACGACGGCCGCCTCTCAGTACGTCAGGCCGTGGCCGAACGGGAACAGGGTGGTCTCGGGGTCGGTCGCGCTCGGGACGTCGACGGGGAGCTTGCCCGTCGGGGCGACCTGCCCGGTGATCACCCGCGCTGCGGACTCGAGTGCCACGGGGCTGTAGGAGTAGGTCGCCAGGTAGGTCGGCACGTCACCGAGGTGGGCGACGTCGTACGGGTCGCGCGTCGCCACCACGACGACCGGCTTGCCGGTCGCCTGCAGGGCCTTGACGAGCTTCTTCTGGCCGCCCTTCGGATCGGTCGTCGTGGTGTCCCACGCCTTCATGGTCGTGACCACCACGGTGTCCTGGTCCTTCGCAGCAGCGACGGCTGCGGCGATCTTCTCGTCGCTCGGTGCCGCACCGGTCTCGTGGACCGTCGTGGTCGCGCCCGCCGTGGCGATGCCGCTGGCCAGCGTCTTGGTCGCCTCGACGCCGTACCCGGTCACGAGGACCTTCTTGCCCTCGGTCGCGAGCGGCAGGACGTCGTCGTCGTTCGAGACCAGGGTCGTCGTGCGGTCGCTCACCGCGGCAGCCGTGGCGAGGTGCTGCTTCGTGCCGACGGAGCGGTCGACGTGCTTCGCGTCGACGAACGGCCGGCGCACGATGCCGCGCTCGATCTTGAGCTCGAGCACGCGGCGGGCCTTGGCGTCGAGCTGCTTCGTCGTGATGCGGCCGGTCCTGACGGCCTTCACGACGGCGGCGAACGCCTCGTCCATGGCCGGCGTCATGAGCAGCTGGTCGGCGCCCGCCTCGAGGGCCTTGACCGCGACCTCGGCGTCGCCGTACTTCTCCCGGACCCCCTCCATCGCGAGGGAGTCGGTCACGATGACGCCGCGGTAGCCCAGCTCCTTGCGCAGCAGGTCCGTGAGGATCGGCTTGCTGAGCGTCGCCGGGTCGCCGGAGTCGTCGAGGGCCGGGAAGTTGAGGTGCGCGGTCATGATCATGTCGAT
>JALRCA010000150.1 GCA_023257515.1 Aeromicrobium sp. | reverse complement strand
CCGAGACCATGAACATCGTCCGCCAGCTCGACCGCGACCTCGGCGACATCGATCCCCTCGACGCGATGGAACGGGCCGTGGCCGCGTCGAATCGCCGACTGGGCGAGCTCGTGGAGGCGGACCCGTCCGTCGAGGGCATGGGCACGACGCTCGAGGCCATGCTGTGGGACGGGCAGCGCTTCGCCACGGCCCACATCGGGGACTCGCGTGCCTACCGGCTGCGCGACGGCGTGCTGGAGCAGATCAGCACCGACCACACGTTCGTGCAGAGCCTCGTCGACGAGGGCAAGCTGACACCGGCCGAGGCGCGCGTGCACCCGCACCGCTCCCTGCTGCTGCGCGTCATGCTCGGCCGCGACGACAACGACGCCGACCTCGGCTGGGTCGACGGACGGCTCGGCGACCGTTACCTGCTGTGCAGCGACGGCTTGAGCGACATGGTCGACGACGACGTGATCGCCGAGGCCCTGGGCCTGGAGACCATCGACGTGGCCGCCACCGAGCTCGTGCGGCGCGCGCTCGAGGCGGGCGGCTACGACAACGTGACGGTCGTGATCGGCGAGCTCGTCGACGCGAGCGAGGAGCCCGACGAGCACCTGTCGTCGGCGGACGGACGACCCCAGCTGGTCGGTGCGGCGTCCGACGGCCCGCGTCCGCGCACCGGGAACGAGGCCGGGGGAGGCACGCCCGACTCGTTCGCGACGCCCGAGCAGGTGGCCGAGCTCGACCCGGAGGAGCTGCGCTACGCCCCCCGCCCGCCCCGCCGGCTGCGGTGGACCAAGCGCATCCTGACGCTCGTCGTCGTGCTCGCGATCCTCGCCGGCGCCGGGTGGCTCGGCTATCGCTGGAGCCAGGACCAGTACTTCGTCGCCTCGCAGGACGGCCGGGTCACGATCTTCCGCGGCGTCCAGGCCGACATCCCGCTCGTCACGCTGCAGCACGTGGAGTCGGTCTCGGACGTCGAGCTGTCGGACCTGACCGACTTCGAGGCCCGTCAGGTGCGCGAGGGCATCGCCGCGTCGAGCCTGACCGATGCCCGTCAGGTCGTGCAGGACCTCGAGGACCAGGCCGCGGCCAACCAGCCGGCACCGAGCCCGTCGCCGTCCGGGAAGCGCTCGTCCTCGAGCTCCGACGACGGGAGCAAGCAGGCGGGGTGGACGCGATGAGCAGCCCCGTCGCCGACCAGGGCACCTGGTTCCCTCGCAAGCGTCGCGGCGCCGAGCTCGTGCTCGTCGTCATGGCGACGCTCATCGGCATCGGCGCCTACGCCGCGGTGGGTCTGGGTGCCGAGGGCACCGTGCCCGCCGACGTGCTCAAGCTCGGCGGCGCGATCGTGATCGTCTCGATCGCGACGCACGTCGTGGTCCGCCGGCTCGCCCCGTACGCCGACCCCGTGCTGCTGCCGATCGTCATCTGCCTCAACGGGCTCGGACTGGCGATGATCTACCGCATCGACCTCGGCTGCGAGGGCTACTGCCTCGGCGGCGACTACCAGCCGCTCGCCAACTCCCAGCTCATGTGGACGGCGATCGGCATCGTGCTGTTCATCGCCGTGCTCGCCGTCGTGCGCGACCACCGCCGACTGCAGACCTACACCTACACGTTCGGCCTGGCCGCGATCGTTCTGCTCGCGCTGCCGCTCATGCCGTTCATCGGCGAGAACATCCGCGGTGCCCGCATCTGGATCCGGGTCGGACCCTTCAGCTTCCAGCCCGGTGAGGCCGCCAAGATCTGCCTCGCGATCTTCTTCGCGGGCTATCTCGTGGTCAAGCGCGACGCGCTCGCGCTCGCCGGCCGCCGCATCCTCGGCATCGACCTCCCGCGCGGTCGCGACCTGGGGCCCATCCTCGTCGGCTGGGGCATCAGCATCCTGATCCTCGTCGTCCAGAAGGACCTCGGCTCCTCGCTGCTGTTCTTCGGCCTGTTCGTGGTGATGCTGTACATCGCGACCGAGCGGCCCGGCTGGCTCGTGGTCGGCGGCTCCCTGTTCGCGCTCGGCTCCTACGCCGGCTACCTGGCCTTCGGCCACGTGCGCCACCGCTTCGACGTGTGGCTGCACCCGTTCTCCGACCCCGACGCGAACGGCCAGATCATCAACTCGCTGTTCGGCCTGGCGCACGGCGGAATCCTGGGGAGGGGCCTGGGTCAGGGGAGTCCCCAGCTCACACCGTTCTCGTTCTCGGACTTCATCGCGTCCGCCGCCGGCGAGGAGCTCGGGCTCACCGGACTCATGGCGATCCTGCTCATGTACGGCATCATCGTCGAGCGCGGCCTGCGCATCGCCCTCACGTGCCGCGACGGCTTCGGCAAGCTGCTCGCCGCCGGCCTGGCCGTCTCGTTCGCGCTGCAGGTGTTCGTCGTCATCGGCGGTGTCACCCGCCTCATCCCCCTGACCGGCCTGACCACCCCGTTCATGGCCCAGGGCGGCTCGTCGATCGTCATCAACTGGGCGATCATCGGCCTGCTCCTGCGCATCAGCGACCAGACACGTCGACCCGCACCCGAGATCTCCTCGTTCGACCAGGACGAGGCGACCCAGGTGGTGAAGCTGTGAACAAACCCGTGCGCAACCTCGCCGTCGCCTGCCTCGTCCTGTTCGCGGCACTGCTCATCAACGTCAACTACGTGCAGTTCGTCGAGGCCGACAGCCTCAACTCCAAGAACAACAACAAGCGCGTGCTCAACGAGGAGTTCTCGCGCGACCGCGGCGCGATCCTCGTCGGCGGCGACCCGGTCGCCGAGAGCGTCAGGAGCAAGGACCAGTACGAGTTCCAGCGGCGCTACACCAACGGCTCGCTCTACGCCCCACTGACCGGCTACTTCTCCTACACCTACGGTCGTGGCGGGCTCGAGAACAGCCAGAACCGTGTGCTGTCGGGCAGCGACAACCGGCTGTTCGTCAACCGCGTGGTCGACCTGCTCGGCAACAAGCAGCCGAAGGGCGGCAGCGTCGAGCTGACGATCAACCCGGCCGCGCAGAAGACCGCCGCGAGCGGCCTCGAGGCACTCGGCAAGGACACCAAGGGCGCGGTCGTGGCGCTCGACCCCCGGACGGGCGCGATCCTCGCCGACGTCACCCAGCCGTCGTTCGACCCCAACCGCCTCGCGAGCCACGACCCGGACAAGGAGGCGAGGGCCTGGAAGCGCCTCACCTCCGACCCGAACCAGCCCATGCTGAACCGCGGCACGCAGCAGATCCTGCCGCCCGGTTCGACGTTCAAGCTCATCACCGCGGCGGCCGCGCTCGAGGACCTGAACCTCAACCCGAGCAGCAAGGTCAAGGGCGGCACGAGCCTCGGCTTCGGCGGCGGCATCACCTACCGACTCGTCAACGAGAACGGCAGCAGCTGCGGGGGCGACCCGATCACCTTCGAGCAGGCGCTCGACGTCTCGTGCAACGTCTCGTTCGGCTCCATCGCGGGTCGCCTGGGGCAGAAGCGCCTCGCCGACCAGGCCGCCAAGTTCGGCTTCGGCACCGACCCGCTCGTCGGGCTGGCCGCCAACCCCAGCCGTTTCACCGCCGAGGGCACCGACCTCGAGGCACCGCAGCTGGCGCAGTCCGGCATCGGCCAGTACGAGGTCGCCGCGAGCCCGCTGCAGATGGCCATGGTCGCCGCCGGCATCGCCAACGACGGCGAGGTCATGCGGCCCTACGCCGTCAAGACGATCCGCACGCCGAGCCTGCGCGTGCTGGAGCAGACCGAGCCCGAGCGACTGAGCCAGGCCATGAGCGCCCGCAACGCCCGCAAGCTGCAGGACATGATGGTCAGCGTCGTCCAGAAGGGCACGGCCACCTCGGCCCAGATCCCCGGCGTGCGCGTCGGCGCCAAGACGGGCACCGCCCAGTCCACCGCCGACCGACCGCCGTACGCCTGGTTCGTGGCCATGGCGCCGGCCAACGACCCCAAGGTCGCCGTCGCCGTGGTCGTCGAGTCGAGCAACACCGCCCGCAGCGAGATCGCCGGAGGCCGGCTCGCCGGGCCGATCGCCCGCTCCGTCATGGAGGCGGTGCTGAACAAGTGACTCGCACCTTCCGCCGCCCAGGGCCCGGCACCCCTGTGCTGGTCCGCCGCCCAGGGCCCGGCACCCCTGTGCTGGTCCGCCGCCCAGGGCCCGGCACCCCTGCCGTGCTCCTTCGCCGCCCTCGGCCCACGACCCCCGTCAACAACACTGGGAGACTGACAGCATGACCGCATCCGGTGACGAGCCCATCCGCCTGGGCGACCGCTACGAGCTGGGCGGCCTGCTCGGACGTGGCGGCATGGCCGACGTCCGCGTCGGGCGCGACCTGCGGCTCGGGCGGACCGTCGCGATCAAGCAGCTCCGCGCCGACCTGGCGTCCGACGACACGTTCCAGGCCCGCTTCCGCCGCGAGGCGCAGTCGGCCGCAGCCCTCAACCACCCCTCGATCGTCGCCGTCTACGACACGGGCGAGGCCACCGACGCCCACGGCAACCACATCCCGTACATCGTCATGGAGTACGTCGAGGGCCAGACGCTGCGCGAGATCCTGCGCGACGACCGCAAGATCCTGCCCGAGCGTGCCCTCAGCATCACCGCAGACATCCTGAGCGCCCTCGACTACAGCCACCGTTCCGGGATCATCCACCGCGACATCAAGCCCGCGAACGTCATGCTGACCCCGTCCGGTCAGGTCAAGGTCATGGACTTCGGCATCGCCCGCGCGATCGCGGACGCCTCGTCGGCCATGACCCAGACGGCGGCGGTCATCGGCACCGCGCAGTACCTGTCGCCGGAGCAGGCCCGGGGCGAGACGGTCGACGCACGCTCCGACATCTACTCCACCGGGTGCCTCCTCTACGAGCTCCTCACCGGTCGTCCACCGTTCGTGGGCGAGAGCCCGGTCTCCGTGGCGTACCAGCACGTGCGCGAGGAGGCGCGGCCGCCGTCGCAACTCAACCCCGACGTCGCACCTGCGGTCGACCACATCGTCGCCAAGGCCCTGGCCAAGCGCGTCGACGACCGCTACCAGAGCGCGGCCGACATGCGACGCGACCTCGAGCGCGCGATCGCCGGCCAGCCCGTGGACGCACCGACCGCCTCCACCGCCGTCGTCGGCGCCACCGCCGTGGCGCCCGTGGCCGCGACGGCCGTCGGCGGCACGCCGGCCCACGCCGCAGAGCCCGACGAGGACGAGAAGAAGTCCAGCAAGGCCAAGTGGTGGATCCTCGGGATCATCGCGCTGCTGCTCATCGGCGGCATCGCCTACGCGCTCTACCAGAACAGCAAGCCCGAGCCCGTCGACCAGGTCGCCGTCCCGGACGTCGCGGGCAAGGACGTCGACACCGCGACGCGTCAGCTCGAGAACGCGGACTTCACGGTCAACCCGGACACGCGGTCCCAGGCCTCGAGCGACGTCGAGGAGGGTCAGGTCATCGAGACCGATCCGCCGATCGGCGACGAGGTCGACAAGGGCACCGAGGTCACGCTGACGGTGTCGTCAGGACCCGACCAGGTGCAGGTGCCCGACGTCAAGGCCTACACCTTCAGCGAGGCGAAGGACACGATCGAGGGCGCCGGGCTCAAGGTCCGCAAGACCACTCGGGACTCCGACGAGCCCAAGGACACCGTCATCAACACCAACCCGCCGCCGGGCACGTCGGTCGACGCGGGCTCCACCGTCACGGTCATCGTGTCGCAGGGCCAGGTCGTGGTGCCCAACGTCGTCGGGCAGGACGTCGACGACGCGCGCAAGATCCTCGAGGATGCCGGGCTGAAGGTCAAGGTGACCGAGGACCCGGCCGCGACGGCGGACAAGGACACGGTCACCGCGCAGGACCGCCCGTCCGGCACCAACGTGCCCCGCGGTACCACGATCGAGATCACGGTGTCCGCCAAGGAGGACGACGACGAGGGCCCGGGCAACGGTCAAGGCAACGGACAGGTGCCCGACGACGGAGGCGGCGCCCTGATCGACGGCGGGTGAGACGCAGCGCGGCCGCGCGCTCAGTCCGAGAGCGCGGTCGCGTGACGCAACCCGACCGTCCCGCCGTACGCCTTCGCGGTGACCTCGAAGCGGGGCTGCACGGAGAGACCGAGCTCCACGCGCCGCACGTACTGCCGGTAGAGCTGGACCTGCGGCGACACGTCGAGCGCCGCCTGCAGGGACCGCACGTCACCGACCGCCTCGATGACGTAAGGCGGTGAGTAGGGCACGCCGTCCAGGATCACGGTGCTGCCGACGCACTTGATGCCCGTGGTCGAGATGAGGCGCTGGCCCTGCAGCGTGACGGCTCGCGCACCGCCCGCCCACATCGCGTTGACGAACGCCTGGATGTCCTGCTGGTGCACGACGAGCGCATTGTCGTCCTGGCCGGGCGGCGCCTTGACGGTGCGCGGAGCGTCGTCGAGAGCGATGCGAAGGCCCGGGCCGGTGACACGGGTCAGGCCCGCCGGGACGTCCAGCTCCTCGATCTCGCGGATCAGGCCCCGCAGCCCCGTGCCTCCGGCCGACCTGGACAGCTCGTCGACCTGGGCCTGGAGGTCCCGGGCCTCGACCCGGCGCTGCTCGGCCGCTCGCGCCCGGTCGCCCACGAGCGAACCGGCGTCTCCACCGGCCGGACGCAGGTCGGACCCGTCGGCCGTCGTGCTCGCCGCGGCGAACACCAGACCGGCCGTGACGCTGGCCGCGAACACCGCCACGGGCCAGCGCGTCCGTGCGTGCGTGCCGCTCCTGGCCATGCTCCCCACCTCGCTCGTGGCTCCGGCCATTAGGCTAGCCGAGGATCCGACGCCCGCCGAGGTCGCCGGGTCGACCAGCACACGGCAACACTCGAGAGGGAATCGTGGCCAAGAACCCCAAGACCACCCCGTCGCGCGTCCGCGGCGGGTGGCGACACCCGCTGGCGCTCCTGCTGATCGTGGGAGCCGTGATCTGGGCCGTCGGCACGTTCTTCGCCACGACCGACAAGGACTTCCCGAACGTCGGCGCCATCGACGGGCTCTACGGGCTGGGTCGCTGGAACTGGGCCGTCGCCATCGTCCTCGCGATCGCGGCGTTCGTCATCGCCGACCGCACGCGTCCCGAGCCCGAGCCGGGCGCCCCGGTCAAGATCGGCAACCGCTGGGCCGCGCCGCTCATGCTCGCCTCGTTCGGCCTCGGTCTGCTCTGGATCGTGGTGTTCTACGTCATCAGCGGCACCGACACCCAGATCCCGGTCTACAGCGACCTGGGCAACTGGAACATCGTCATCGGCATGGGGTTCATCGTGGCGGCGTTCGGCTTCGCCACGAAGTGGGAGTGAGAGTTACACCGGTGTAGTTGTCCACACTGTGCACAACGGTGTGGACGGATGACATCGATGTGATTCGCCGGCGGCGCGGCCCTGCCGGCGCACCGCCCACGAGGGCTCAGCTCGTCAGGACGACGGTGCGCAGCGCGGTCGCAGCGACGATGGCCGTCCACACCACGACCCACATGAGGATCTGCAGGCTCTGACGGTGGCGGGCCGGGGCCCACGCGAACACCGCGCCCAGGGCGCAGCCGACCACGAAGCCGCCGAGGTGACCCTGCCAGCTGATCTGGGGCACGAAGGCGCTGATCGCTGCGTTGATCGCGAGCAGCACCAGGAGACCGCGCACGTCCTCGCGCGCCCTGAGCAGCAGCATGAGGGCGAGGCCGAGCAGCCCGAAGACGGCGCCGGAGGCACCGACGGTCGGCTGGAAGGGTCCGCTCAGCCAGTACACGAACACGCTCGAGCCCACGGCCATCGTCAGGTAGGCCGCGACGTAGCGGACGGCGCCGAGCTTGGACTCCACGAACGTGCCGAACAGGTAGAGCGCCATCATGTTGAACAGCAGGTGCGTCGGCCCGTTGTGCAGGAACTCCGACGTCAGCAGCCGCCAGTAGCCGCCGTCGACGACACCGGGGTAGACCGTCCCGTTGGACAGGACGCTGCCGGAGATCATGGAGCCGGCCACGTTGATCACGTCGATGCGCAGCAGGTCCGTCAGGACGAAGACCGCGACGTTCAGACCGATGATCGTGTAGGTCACGGCCCCCGGGCGCGACGAGATCCGTCCGCCCGCGATCGTGCGCGGGCGACGGATCGTCGCGGCACCCTCGCTCACGCACGAGGGGCACTGGAACCCCACCGAGGCGTCCCTCATGCACTCGGGGCAGATCAGCCGCTCGCAACGCTGACAGCTGATGTAGGCCTCGCGGTCAGGATGCCGGTAGCAACGCTGCGCCGCGGAGGCCGAGGGATCCACGTCAGTCTCGGGAGATCGTGACCTTCTCGATCACGACGGGATCGAGCGGACGGTCGAAGCCGTCCGTGGTCACGGTGGCGATCGCGTCGACGACGGCCTGGCTGTCGGCGTCCTTGACCTCGCCGAAGATCGTGTGCTTGCGGTTGAGCCACGACGTCGCGGTCACGGTGATGAAGAACTGCGAGCCGTTCGTGCCGGGCCCGGCGTTCGCCATCGCGAGGAGGTAGGGCTTGTCGAAGCGCAGGTCCGGGTGGAACTCGTCGGCGAACGTGTATCCCGGTCCGCCCGTGCCCGTGCCGAGCGGGTCGCCGCCCTGGAGCATGAAGTCCGGGATGATGCGGTGGAAGGTCAGGCCGTCGTAGAACGGACGGGTCGCCACCTGTCCCGTCTCGGGGTCGACGAACTCCTTGGTGCCCTCGGCCAGGCCGACGAAGTTCTCGACGGTCTTGGGGGCGTGGTCGGGGAACAGCTCGATGACGATGTCACCGTGCGTCGTCGTCAACGTCGCGCTCAGGGGGGAAGCCACGGTCGTCCTTTCGCGGGGATGTGCTGGCACCATCCTGACACGCCACCCAAGACTCGGCTCAGTGGCTGGTGCGTGTCGTCGTCGCAGGTCAGGCCGCGGGTACGGTGTCCCCATGACGCAGCACCCCGTCCGCCTCGTGCTCCTGGTCCTCGCCGTCCTCGCGGGCGTCGTCGTGGCCCGCAACATCACCGCCGACAAGGGCGGCAGCTACGACCCGGCGGCGGTCCGGTGAGCGTCGGCCTGACCCGCCACGGCGCCATCGCCGTCGTGACGTTCAGCGCCCCTCCGCTGAACCTGTACTCCCTCGAGCTGCACGACGCGTTCGACGCCGTGCTCGACGAGGTCGAGGCCGACCTGCCTCGCGCGCTGCTGGTGCGGGCCGAGGGCAAGGTCGTCTCCGGTGGCGTCGACGTCGCACAGTTCCGCGCCCGTGAGAGCGAGGAGGCCACCAAGGAGCTCTACGACCGCATGCTCGAGCTGCCGGAGCGGATCGCACGTCTCGACGTGCCGACGTTCTTCGCCGCGCACGGCCTGACGCTGACGTGGGCCCTCGAGGTGGCGCTGGCGTGCGACATCGTGCTGGCGAGCGAGAAGGCGTCGTTCGGGCTCGTGGAGCGCGTCATCGGCCTGACCCCCACGATGGGCGGGACCCAGCGACTGGCCGCGCGTGCCGGCGTGGGCCGCGCCAAGCAGGTCGTCTTCACCGGTGCGACGTTCGACGCCGCGACGTTCGAGCGGTGGAACGTCGTGAACCAGGTGCTCCCCGTCGACGGGTTCGACGAGGCGGTCCTCGAGGTCGTGGAGCAGGTCGCCGTCGGTCCGACGCAGGCGTTCGGCGCGGCCAAGCGGATCCTGCGCGAGTACGAGGCGGGCGGCGTGCCCGCGGCGATCGAGCGCACGACCCAGATCGCCTCGGAGCTGTTCCGCACCGAGGACCTGCGCCACGGCATGGCCTCGTTCCTGGCCGACGGCCCCGGCCGGGCCACCTTCACCGGCCGCTGACCCCGCGCCGGGCGCCGCGGTTTACCCGGCCGGCCGGGTAGACCGTCACTCGGCGCGGAGAACTTCCCGCGCCAGGCGTCAGCTTGCCGCGCCGAGTCCCTCGTCGCGGCGGATCGCGTGCGTCGCGCGGCGCTCGGCCCAGAAGCTCACGAACGGGATCGTGGCGAACAGCATCGTCGTGATGATGAACGCCGGCGTCCAGCGCAGCCGCCGACCCAGGATCGCGATCAGCACGAGCAGCGCCATGAACAAGAATCCGTGGACCTGGTCGATGACGCCGAACGTGTCCTGCACGTCGGGGCGGTTCCACCACGAGCCCTCGTCGGTGAAGATCTTGCCGAAGAACCCGGCGAACACGACCAGCAGGTTCAGACCCACGACCCAGGCCAGCACGCGGTAGGCGACGGCGGTACGACTCACGACGTCAGGCTACCGACCGACCGGGCGCGGCCACGCCGTCACCCTCGGTCGTCGCCACGACGCGCGAGCTCGGCCTCCGCCAGACGGGACGCCTCGACCTGCTCGGTGCACATGCGCCACCACATGAAGAGCGCGAAGAGACCGAAGACCCACCACTGGAACGCGTACGCCAGGTTGCGCAGGCCCACGGTCCAGGAGACGTCCGGGTCGGGTGCCGGAACGAGCGGCAGGTCCGCTCCCGTCGCGTCGACGCTGATGCCGTAGCCGGAGTACAGGCGGTGCGGCAGCTCGTTCAGGAGCGAGGGGATCGTGACGGCCGAGGTCACCCGGTCGGCGTCGAGCGTCGTGCCGCCGCCGTCGCTCGGCGCGAGGTGGACCTCGATCGTCCGATTGCCCTCCGGCACCGCAGGCAGCTCACGGGGTGCTCGTGCGGAACCGCGCACGACGAGCAGCGCCGCGTCGCCACCGTCGACGAGGAACGGCGCCACGAGCCACGCCCTGCCTCCAGTGGCGTCACCCTGGACCCAGATCTGCTCGGACCTCGGCGCGAACCGCCCCTCGGCCGTCACGGCCCGGTGCAGCAGATCGGCGGGAAACGCCTGGCCCGCGCGCCACCGCTCGTCGAGCGGGACGGCCGCCTGCTGCTCCGAGCGCCCCTCGTCCTGCCGGGCGTCGTAGGCGCCCAGCTGCCACAGGCCGCCGGCGACGCACACGCCGACCGCGAGGATCGCCAGGACGTGCAGGGCCAGCAGCTGCGGGCTGAACCAGTGCCGACTCACCGCATCAGGCGGTGAAGGGCGCGACGTCCGGGTAGAGCGGGAAACGCTCGGCCAGGACGGTGACCCGCTTGCGCAGGCCCTCGACGTCGATCTCGCCGGGCTTGAGCGCCTCGGCGATCACGTCGGCGACCTCGCGGAACTCCTCGGCCCCGAACCCGCGGGTCGCGAGCGCCGGCGTGCCGACGCGCAGGCCCGAGGTGACCATCGGGGGACGCGGGTCGTTCGGGACCGCGTTGCGGTTCACGGTGATGCCGACGTCGTGGAGGCGGTCCTCGGCCTGCTGCCCGTCGAGCTCGCTGTCGCGCAGGTCGACGAGCACCAGGTGCACGTCGGTGCCGCCGCTCAGCACCTGGACGCCGGCCGCCTTGGCGTCGTCGGCGAGCAGACGCTCCGCGAGGATCTGGGCACCCTCGATCGTGCGGCGCTGACGATCGACGAAGTCGGGCTCGAGCGCCATCTTGAACGCCACGGCCTTGGCCGCGATGACGTGCTCGAGCGGCCCGCCCTGTTGACCGGGGAAGACGGCCGACTGGAGCTTCTTGACCATGTCGGGGTCGTTGGACAGGATCGCGCCGCCACGCGGACCGCCGAGCGTCTTGTGGGTCGTGGTCGACACGACGTGCGCGTGGGGGAGGGGGCTGGGGTGCAGGCCCGCCGCGACCAGGCCGGCGAAGTGCGCCATGTCGACCCACAGCGTGGCGCCGACCTCGTCGGCGATCGTGCGGAAGGCCGCGAAGTCGAGCTGGCGCGGGTAGGCCGACCAGCCCGCGATGATGACCTTGGGCGAGTGCTCGAGGGCGAGGGAGCGCACCTCGTCCATGTCGACCAGGCCCTCGTCGTCGACGTGGTACGGCACGACCTCGTAGAGCCGGCCCGAGAAGTTGATCTTCATGCCGTGGGTCAGGTGCCCGCCGTTGGCGAGGTCGAGCCCCATGATCGTGTCGCCCTTGCGGGCGATCGCGTGCAGCACCGCCGCGTTGGCGGTGGCGCCCGAGTGCGGCTGGACGTTGGCGTACTCGGCGTCGAAGAGCTGCTTGAGCCGGTCGATCGCGATCTGCTCGACCTCGTCGACGACCTCGCAGCCGCCGTAGTAGCGCTTGCCGGGGTAGCCCTCGGCATACTTGTTGGTCAGCACGCTGCCCTGCGCCTCGAGCGCCGCGACCGGCGCGAAGTTCTCGGACGCGATCATCTCGAGCGTCGTCTGCTGGCGGCGCAGCTCGGCGTCGAGCAGGCGCGCGATCTCGGGGTCGAACGCGGCGAGGTGCTGGTTGTGGTCCATGCCCCCAGCGTAGTCGCCGGACCCTGCGTCGACCGCACGGAT